>PKTA01000047.1 GCA_002869365.1 Marinilabiliales bacterium
CTGATAAAAATAGTGCTAACATTTTAATAGATTGAATATTATGAAGGTTTATGAAACCAAGGAGATTAGAAACATTGCACTGATCGGCGGAGCTAAGTCTGGTAAGACCACTATGGCCGAATCTATGCTGTTTGAAGGTAAAATGATTAACAGAAGAGGTTCTGTTGACGACAAAAATACAACTTCAGATTACAGACCTATAGAACTTGAACGTGAAAATTCTGTTCACTCATCTTTATTATATACTTTTTATGATAATCATAAAATAAATATACTCGACACTCCGGGTTTTTCCGATTTTGTTGGAGAAACTATTGCTGCATTAGAAGTTGCCGATGCTGCCTTAATGATGGTTAACGGACAATCAGGTGTTGAGGCTACAACAGAAACTGCATGGCGTCAAACAGTAAATGCCGACTGCCCCGTAGTTTTTGCGATAAATCAACTTGATCATCAAGGTGCTAACTTTAACGAAACTGTTACTGCCCTTAAAGATTATTTTGGTGATAAAGCCACTATTGTACAATATCCTGTAAATTCAGGTGAAGGTTTCGATACTATTATCGACCTTGTATTAATGAAACAATTGAAGTTTAAAGAAGGCGGCGGAGAGCCTGAAATAAGTGATATTCCTGATTCAGAAAAAGAGAAAGCTGAAGAATTACATCTTACTCTTATCGAAAATGCTGCTGAAGGTGATGAAGCGTTGATGGAAAAGTATTTTGAAAATGATACTCTTACAATCGACGAAATGAGGGAAGGCCTTAGATTAGGTTTAATTACCAGAACTATCTTCCCAATTTTATGTAGTTCAGCAAAACATGGTATTGGAACACACAGAATACTTGACTTTGTTATAAAATCTTGCCCTTCACCATTAAATTGTACTCCTCGTAAGGATGCAGATGGTAAAGAGTATAAATATGATGTTACCGGAAGTCCAAAATTGTTTGTTTTCAAAACATCTGTTGAACAACACCTTGGCGAAGTTTCTTTCTTTAAAGTTTATAGTGGTAGTCTTAGCGAAGGCCACGATGTTACAAATACGAGAAATGGACATAAAGAACGTATTTCACAATTATTCCTGTTGAATGGTAAGAACCGTGAAAAAGTTGATAAAGTTTTGGCCGGTGATATAGCTGCAACTATAAAACTTAAAGACGTTAAAACATTTGATACTTTGGTAGATGCTAAAGCAGGTGGTGCCGGATTTACTACAGTTGATCTTCCAAGCCCTTTGTATACTGTTGCTGTTAAAGCGGCCAACTCATCAGACGATGAAAAATTAGGAAGTGTACTTACGGATATGCATCGTACCGATCCTACTATCGTTATTCAATTTTCAAGAGAGGCAAAACAGTTGCAAGTAAAACTTCAGGGTGAGTTCCAGTTGAATACCATTAAATGGTATTTGAAGAATGATTATAAAATAGATATAGAAACTGCTGCTCCAAAAATTCCTTATCGCGAAACCATTACTAAAATTGCGAATGCCGATTATCGTCATAAAAAGCAATCAGGTGGTTCAGGACAATTTGGTGAAGTACACTTAAGAATACAGCCTTATGTGGAAAATTATACAAAACCTACTGATTTTCCTGTTCGTGGTACTGATGAACATGATTTACCATGGGGTGGAAAATTAATTTTCCATAGTTGTGTTGTTGGTGGCGCTATCGATGCCAGGTTTATGCCAGCCATTCTTAAAGGTTTGATGGAAAGAATGAATGAGGGACCTCTTACAGGTTCTTATGCTCGTGATATAGTTGTTTATGTTTACGACGGTAAGATGCACCCTGTTGATTCAAATGAGATTTCATTTAAACTAGCCGGACGTCATGCTTTTAGTACTGCTTTTAAAAATGCAGGACCTAAAATTATGGAACCTGTATACGATGTAAAAGTAAGTATGCCGGAAGATATGATGGGTGCTGTTATGACCGACCTCAACGGTCGTCGTGCCATGATTATGGGTATGAATGCAGAAGGTAAAAATCAGGTGATTAACGCTAAAGTACCTTTGGCAGAAATGGGTAATTATGTTACAGTACTAAGTTCTATTACTTCGGGTAGAGGAACTTTCACTATGAAATTTGATGAATATCAGCAAGTACCAAGTGATGTTCAGGCCAAATTACTGAAAGAATACGAAGAATCTTTGGAAGAAGAAGATTAATAATAACCAAAATACTATTGAAAGTCGTCTAGCCTCAGGCCAGACGGCTTTTTTTATTTAAAAAAATTGAAAATATTACTGGTAATCTATCTTATTAGAAAATTAACTTATAACTTTTCACTTTTAAATATTAACTCTTAACTATTCACCAATTCGTAATATCTTTGATAAAACTTTATTCGAATGACAAAGAATTACTTTTTCGGAATATATGCAACACTATTTTTACTGGTAAGTCAGGCCACATTTGCTCAGTATCAGGTTAAAAGTCAGTTTATTAATAATCCTGAACTATTAATAGATTATGTAAATGACTGTGCCTCATTTTGGGAGGGTGTGCATGATGATACTTATGGAGGTTTTTTTGTGGAAGTTGGAAAAACCGGAAACATTTTAGATAACAATAAGAAAAGTTTAGTTTCTGAATCACGTGATGCTTATGGCTTTGCCAGAGCCTTTATGCTCACAGGAAATACTGATTATCTTAACTATTCTCATTCTGCTTTGCAGTTTATGTACGATCATCTATGGGATGCTCAATACGGAGGTTGGTTCAGAAGGTGCAACAGGGCTGGAAGTTCTCCCTACACAGGAGTAAAAACCACCTTCGACCAACATTATGCCTTGCTTGGAATAACCGCTTATTACGAGGCTACCAACTCTTCTGCTGACAAGCAAATGCTCGACAATGGATATAATTATATTGAGGAGAATCTTTGGGATAATAGTTTAACTTATTTTGGTTATTATGATCAAGTAAATCGTGATGGCAGTCAGGCAAAAAACAAAAGTTTTAATGCAACAGTGGATGCAATTACAACTCACTTATACAATTTATATCTAATTACAAATGAAGTAAAGTACAGAGATAGATTGCTTGAAATGGAGAGCAACATACAAGAATATTTTATTCCGAGTTTAGAAAACCAGGAGATAGGTTTTGCAGAACTTTATAATTCCATTTGGATGGAGAATTCAGGAGAAAAAAGAACTATTATGGGTCATGTATTGAAAACCGGATGGTGTATGGGCAGAATCTATCAAATAAATAAAGATCAGAATACTTTAAATGCTGCTAAGAGTTTTGTGCAAAATGTGCTTGATAAAGGCTATGATCATGAATATGGGGGACCATACAAAGATTACGACCGCACTACCGGAGAAATGTATATGTATGGTGCTCAGGATACTGCAAAAGCATGGTGGCAAATGGAACAGGCAGTTACGGCTGGGTTTTTACTTTATGAAATTACAACACAGGACAAATACCTGAAAATGGCTGATGAAAGTCTTGATTTTTTTATGAATTATTTTGTTGACCCTACATATGGGGAAATTTATGCCGATAGAAATCGTGAAGGAGGTCGTGTACCAGGTTGGGACGAAAATAAAGGGAGCGAATGGAAAGCAGCTTATCACAGTATTGAAACTGCTTATTATTCATATTTGTATTCAAAATTATTGATTAAAAAAGAAGCTGCTACATTATATTATCAATTCGATCCTGTATCCGAAGATAGAATATTAAATATGAACCCATTAGCCATGGATTTTGATAAACTAAAGATTAATAATGTATTGCTCAATGGATCTGCCTATGCAAACTATAACCCTGATGACCGCACCCTGACAATTCCTTCTGGCACAGGAGGTGTGTTTGCCGTATCATACAAACTTACATCATCACCTTATGGTGTAGACGAAAATAAGTTTTCGAATATTGCTAAAGTTTATCCAAACCCATCTCATGGAAAAGTGAATATCGAATTTAAATTATCAACAACTGCCTATGTAGAGATTAGTGTCTATAATTCAATGGGGCAAAAAGTAGATATGTTGCAAAACGGTATATCAAATTCAGGACATCATAAAATTATGATGCACAACTATAAAAGTAAAGGCTTATATTACATAGTCTTACTTATAGATGGACAGCGTTATGTAAATAAAGTTCTCTTGAATTAAAGAGGTAAATTAACTTTTCCGGCAGGTCCTTTATATTCATAATTTCCAAAAGCAAGCATAGGATAGAATATTATTGAAAGAAATAATAATCCTAATGTAAAACCTTCGTTTTGCCCAAAACTTTTGGATAATAAATTAACAACCCATACGGCAAAAATTATATTTACTCCGGGGATAAGCATTAATAATAACCACCACCATGGTTTTCCTACAATTTCCAAAAGGACGAGAAAATTATAAATTGGAATAATAGCAGCCCATCCAGGCTTACCTGCTTTTTCGTAAATACGCCATTGTGCAGCAATATAAATTACTACTATTATAACAATAAAAATGACAAAATTGCTACTAAAATAATCATCCTGATACATAATATTTATTTTTAATTAGTATTTATAACGGGATTTATATGATTAATAATCAAATGATTACAAATCAAGAATACCTACAAATTCATCTAAACATTCAGCATTTGCCAAAGCATCTTTATTTTTCACTTCCATACCGTGAATAATTTTCTTCACTGCCACCTCCACTTTTTTACCATTAATTGTATAAGGTATATCTTTCACCTGCTTACAAACCGAAGGCACATGCCTTGGACTACAATTTTTCCTAATGGAAGATGCTATGGTTTTAATCAAATTCTCATCCAGAGTAATTCCTTCCTTAAGTTTTACAAATAAAACTACCTGTTCATCTCCATCAACCTTATGACCTACAACAACAGAATCCTCTACTTCTTGTATATTTTCAACAACCCTGTATATTTCTGCTGTTCCAATTCTAACTCCCTGAGGATTGAGGGTCGCATCGGAACGCCCAAGCATTATAATTCCACCATTTTTTGTTATGTCGATATAATCGCCATGATGCCATACACCCGGAAAGACATCAAAATATGCGTCGTGGTATTTTTTACCATCCTCATCATTCCAGAAATATATTGGCATGGACGGAAATGCGGTTTTACATACCAGTTCTCCCTGATCGTCGATAACTGTATTACCTTCATCATCAAAACAATCGATGTCCATTCCCAGGCCTTTACATTGTATCTCTCCTTTATAAACCGGCAGTGTAGGGCTTCCCAAAACAAAGCATGAAATGATATCTGTACCTCCTGCTATTGAAGATAGTTGAACATCTTTTTTCCAATCTCTGTACACATATTCAAAACTTTCATCACTCAAAGGAGAACCTGTAGAAGCAATTACTTTGAGGTTTTTAAAATCGGAAATTTCTTTTGGTTTAACTCCTGCTGCTTCCAGTGAGGCAATATATTTTGCACTGGTTCCAAAGAAATCAATGTTTAATTTGTCGGCCATTTTTAAGAGGGCATCAGGTGCCGGATAAAATGGATTCCCATCGTAAAGTACTAAAGTTGCTCCCAAAGCAAGGCTGCTTATAAACCAATTCCACATCATCCAACCGCAGGTTGTAAAATAAAAAACTGTTTGGTCAGAATTAATATTGCTATGTAACTTTAATTCTTTAAGGTGCTGGATAAGTGTTCCTCCGGCAGAATGAACTATACTTTTTGGAAGTCCTGTAGTGCCTGAAGAATACATTATGTAAAGCGGATGGTCAAAGTCAAGTTGTTCGAAAACCAATTCCTCTTCAGTAGGTTTAATTAAATCTTCAAATAAAATGGCATTGTCAATTCCATCAGTATTTACGTTCGAGGTATAATCGACTAAAATTACATTTTGAACCGAGGGCAGGCTTTTTAAAATGCCCTTTAACTTTTCCAGCGAATCGAAGGCCTTTCCTTTATAAAAGTAGCCATCGGCAGCAATAATAAATTTTGGTTTTATTTGACTGAATCGGTCGAGCACACCTTTTATTCCAAAATCCGGTGAGGTGGACGACCATATAGCTCCTATACTACTGGCAGCCAGCATGGCTATTATTGTTTCAGGCATATTTGGCATAAAAGCAGCAACACGATCGCCTTTTTTAAGGCCCATTTTTTTGAAGGAGGCTGCAAGGCTTTTAACTTTCTCATAAAGTTCGGAATAAGTAAGTTCTTGTTTAACAGAATCTTCTCCTCTAAATATAATCGCTCTCTTGTTATCTCTTCTTTGTAACAGATTTTCAGCGAAATTTAATTTTGCCCCCTTAAACCATTTTGCACCCGGCATTTTCTTGGGATCATCAACAACTTTCTCAAAACTTGATGATGATTTTATATTACAGAAATTCCAAATTTCTTCCCAAAACAATGCAGTATTTTCAATACTCCACTTTTGTATTGTTTGGTATAAATCGTTTTTCAAGGAATATTTATTTGCAATTCTAGAAGAAAAAGCCTGCATATTAGATTTTTGCCGGGTTTCTTCTGTAGGTTTCCAAAGGAGATTAGTAGTCATTTTTGAAATTCTTATTATCAATTAATTTGGCTACAATTTACAAATATTTATTAATTCATATATTCGCAAAAATATTATTAAATGAATAGATTTTCCCCTTCTAAAACCAGATCACTATCTTTTGTTGCTCTGGTTTATCTACTGGCTTTATTTGTTGCAGTAATAAGCATTTACGTGCTTCCATTTTCCATTTTAATAAATACTCTAATTGCTGACCTTGCTGCCACCCTGGTAGTTTTTATTTTTAGCAGAGTTTATAAGAACTCCAGCATTTATGATCCCTACTGGAGTGTTGCTCCCATAATAATTGTAGGGTTTTGGTTGATTTATTTTGGAAAATCATATTTAGATTTTAGAGAAACCCTGATATTTATACTTGTTTGTTGGTGGGGCTTACGTTTAACTTGGAACTGGATTTTACGTTGGGATGGGTTAAAAGATGAAGATTTCAGATATGTCGATCTAAAAAAATCCAAAGGAATAATAGCCTTTACTCTCGACTTTGTGGGGATTCATTTTTTTCCGTCACTGATAGTTTTTGTGGGCTTGCTGCCTGTTTATCATATCGTTTCAAGCCAAAGTACATCAGTTAGTTATATTGATGGTTTTGCAATTATTCTGACTATTGTTGCTATACTTATTGAGACTATAGCGGATAATCAATTACGAGATTTTAAAAGAAATAATAATACAGGGAGACTTAAAAGTGGTTTATGGAAATATATAAAATACCCTAATTACCTTGGTGAAAATTTGTTTTGGTGGGGATTATTTCTGTTTGCATTAGCAGCATCTGTTGATAACTGGACATTGATTTTTGCTCCCCTTTCAATGAACATGCTGTTTATTTTTATAAGCATTCCTATGATGAAGAAACGTTTATCGCAAAGGGAATAATTATTATTTAACCTCAATTATTTTAGAAACTTTTGAACTACTTCCATCCTGTTTTATAATACTTACTAAAATTTCAAATTTTCCTGTTTCATCGGAAGTATAAAATGAAAAATGATTTTCATTGTTTCCCTTAATTTCTATTGATTTATTGTAGATGGTGTTGGCGAAATATGGTTGTTGTAACGGAATATTTTCTTCACCTAAATTTGGGTAAACATAATATGATGAAGGGCTGGCAGTTATATATTTTAAGAATACCGTTTCGTTTGGGAGTTGCATACCTCCAAAATCACCCGACTTAGTGGTAATCATTATGATACCCTTAAAATCCTTACTGCCCAAAGTATATGGTTTTGTAATTACCTCTATTTTTTTTATTGTGCTTGGGTTTAGTTTCATCAACCCATCAATATCGAAAATCACAAGATTGTCAATAAGTAAAAGAGGTTTATCGTATTGGATTTCTGTTCTGTCATTTAAAACATTTATTTCCATTTTACCCTTATACATGCGGGCAGAAACATAAGTAACAATTTCGTTTAGAACTTCCTGCATAGTTGCCAGCTCGATATAATCGCTCAATAATATTGATGTTTGAGGATTTTGGAAGGGGAAAGGTATATTATCAATGGCAATATCTTCGCTTTTTATTATCTTTTTAAATTTATAGTTAACTTGTTTATTTCTATACATATCAAGTATGAAATTGTAAAAAGTACTATCAACCTGTACGGGGTAATCAATAAATTTCGGGAATTTGGTTGAGAAATCGTTATTAACAACTATTTCAGCATCAACATTATCTATGCTATCCACTGTCAATCCAACATCATTAATGCCTTCTAACTGATTTAATGAAAAGATGAAATTTCCTGCTCCATCAGTATTATAAGCATGTAATTGAGGATTATCACCTAATACAGATGCATACATTGTTTGATTAGCCAAAGGTTCTGAGGTGGCCTTATTTATCAATTTTCCACTTAAGGTCAAATCTCTTGTTTCAGCCACTTTGTCTTTTTCGAAAGTATTTGAGTTTATTTTAGGTGTTGAGGAAATAACATTTTCAAGTTTTTTATTAGCAAATTCCTCCTGATTTAACATAAAACTCAAGTAAAGTTGCTCATTAAATTTACTGTCAATGGGATGCTCAATAATATAATCTGTGTTTAAAATCAATGGATTATACATTAATTCGGGAGGATAACTATTAGGCTTTTCTGGTGTCTTTTTTCTCACATTTATGATAACTTCGTCATTTAGCTTAAGACCATTGACATCGAATTCAACTTTTTCTCTTTTAGCAAATGAGTTTTTGCTGTGTATTGATATATCTGTATTTGAATTTTGTTCGACTGCATAAAATGGCAAAACTGACAGTATATGATTACTATTGTCAGATATTACCATATAATTTATTGATTTTGGATGCGCTAAACCGGGGAATTTAATATGTGTAACTGTATCTATAATTATTATATCCTTATGATAATATACTTCATTGTTGCTTCCAATAAAATATACTTTCAATTGAGAATTTATATTATAGCCATTTTGTAATATTTCTGCCTCTGATGATTTAGAATCGAATGTTGAAAGAATTCCATTGGGTTTTACATCTTCCAGTTTAATGAATATTGAATCGTTATTTTTCAAATAAACCTTTAAAGAATATCTATTTTCAAGTTTAGGAATAAAGGAAAAGCTACCCAGGCCATTCTCGTGAAACTCTATATTGCAAACGCTATCGTTTTTATTGTTTACAATCAGACTTCCTTTTACATTATTTAAAAATTGTTCATTAAAAAGAATGGCACCTTTGTTTTTAATATTTGCAATCAGGTTTTTATTTTGAGTAGAAATTATTATTGGTTGCGAATATTCGCCATAATAATTGTCAACTTTTCTTTCAGGATTAATAATTGTAAGGTGTGTATTAAAAAATGTTTCAGGAGCCTGATTGCGCATATACATAGTATAGGCACGCAAGTAATAATTTCCTGATAGTAAACCTTCGGGAATACTTATACTTCCCTGAGTTCTGCCATCAATTAATTTATATTTTGCTTTTGCAAAACTTAAGTTGTCTTTAAATAATTCCAGATAAAGAACTTTACTAAGTATGGTATCTTGCTGATTATCTACTAATACACTTGCTGAAAATATTATTTCTTCACCAGTTAAATAGAAGTCTCTATCGCATACTAAAACTACTTTTTCCTTTGGTAATGGTTTTTCACCGAAGGGTAAATAATTATTCGCAATAGTTACTATTGTACTTAATATTGTAAATACTAATGCCAAAAACCATCTTATGTTTATCGAATTATTTTTCATATTTAGTCCTCCCAGAATTCAGGTTTAACAATAGCACCACCTCTTTGTCGACAATCGGCACAAGCCTGGCCAGGTACCGCTCGATTACCCGCATAAACAATTACATAAACCGGATATAAAACGGGATCAGTCGCGCCAATTTCCGTATACTGCAAGTAATTTCCCTCGTTAATGGAGCATTCTGAATAGTAAAATGGCAAGTTAGGGCGATCAACAAAAATTCTTGATGAATCTATACCACTCAGGAGGAAATAACCCAATACCGGTTCTTCTGCATCATTTACATTCCTGATGTTTCCACGTATTTGGAATGGTTGACGAGAATATAATGACCCCTGATCAGAGTTTTGTTTCTCCAGCGCACTCCAAAATATATATGCCTGTTTACTTATGGTATGTTGTTTAACCAGTAAACTATACCTAAGGCTTAACTGGCGTGTTTCAGTACTTACAAAATTCAAAGGAAAGTCTTCTAACCTTTTATTGGTAATATTCTCGGTATTATATGTATAAATTTTATTTACAGATCGGGTAGTATAGCAGTTGTAAAGAGAATCAATAGGTAAAAATCTATTTAGTTGCCCTGTAAAATACCATTTTATAAAATAGTCAGATTGATAGTGATATGTATAATTTAGTTTCCACAAATAATAATTGGTGTCTGATGAAGGTGCTTCAGTATTAACGTAAAATTGATATCCCTGCAAATCATGATCAACATTATCACTGCTTTTGGTTTCAGTTTTTGCATCTATTTTATCTATTAATACGGGTTTTTTTAAATATTCGAAACTAGATTCATATATTTTACCATCCGGGGTTTGGATTCTCAATTTATATTTTTTACCAATCTCTCCTTGCATGCCATCGACGGGCGTTTTGTAAACACCGGGCTCAATTTCGTATAGATATTCCTGATTTCCATCTCCGTCTTCAAATATTAAATTACAACTTGTAAAGGGTTGGTTATCAATATCATTTATTGGGGAAGAAATGCTTAACTTAACCGTATACGGAGGAACCTCATTAGTAATTCCACCATCAACAACTAATAAGTTCTCATATTTGCTTACTTCAGGCCAGTACTCATCAATACACGAGCTTAGCCAAAACAATGATGCAGTTAAAAGCAGCAATATGTATTTGTTAATCGTCATAATTTCCCAACTTGAAGTTATATGTTAGAGAAACTATTGGTGCCCCAAATATTGATAATTTATAGCCTTTTATGCTGCCATTTTCAGTTTTAAAATATACTGAATAGGCATTGCGTCTACCTGTAACATTATACACCGATAAACTCCAGGACCCATGGAATAATTTGTTTTTTTTAAGGTTTCCTTCGAGGTTGACCGCCAAATCGAGCCTAAAATAATCGGGTAAACGATATTCATTACGTCCTGAATAATATGTTATTTGAGCACCATCCTGATAGAATATTGCAGTAGGATATGTTATTGGTCTTCCTGTGCTATAAACAACATTACCACTAAAACTTAATCTCCTCGATAATTTATAATTCATCACCAAATTAAAAGCATGAGGCTTATCGTAATTTGCAGGATACTTATTTCCAAAATTAATGCTAGTAATTTCATCCTCACCTCTTACCAATACACTTGAAGAAGAGTATGTATAGTTTAGCCATCCATTGAGTTTGCCACTTGGCTTTTTAAGCATAAATTCAATTCCATAAGCATCCAAATTACCTTGCAATATTTCTGTCTCTACCACTTTAGTCACTAATAGGTCTGCACCATCTTTATATTCTACCAAATTTGCAACTTGTTTATAGTAGGCCTCAACTGAAAGTTCAATTGAATTTTTAAAAAAGTTACTAAAAACTCCAACTGAATATTGAGTTCCCTTCATGGGTTCAATATATTTATCACTTAACTTCCACTTATCAGTTGGCGACATTGCTATGGTATTAGATAGCATAAAAATATACTGATGAATTTGGCTGAAACTGGCTTTTACAGATAAATTCGGATTGATAATATATTTAGCCGCTAAACGGAAGTCTGGATTTATATGTGAATTAATTTGTTGATTATTCCCATAATGAGTAGTGTCAATTATGTTTTCAACGAGATATGGTTGGTTGGGTATATAGTTGTATACATCCTGTGGTCCCAAATAGGTATAATAATTTAATCGTATACCTCCGTTTATAGCAAAAACCGGATTAATATTCCATTCTTCATCAATATATATTCCTGATTCAATTCCTTTTTCCTGACCTAAGTAAACAGGAACAACCGATGATGAGTCGCTGAGAGGTAAATGTTTGCCACGATCAAGATTGTATAAAATACCATTTAAACCAACTGAAATATTATGTTTTTCGTTAGGACGAATGGTAAATTGTGCTCTTAATTCATTATGTAAAAGATTATAATCACTTTTATATGCTGCCCAATCGAGTTGTTTGTTTTCTTCGTTGAAAGTATAATTACTAAAATCGTAGATTAATTGAAAATTGTGTTTATTCTTTAAAATATGATCCCAACTAAGTGAAGCACCTACATTTTGATAGTTATAATCTGATTGCGACACCAGACTAATATCATCTTTACTAAAATAACTTACTAATTTTAATTTGTCTTTAGGTGATAAAGCAAGAGTGAAATTGGCTATAGCATCTCCAAAAGTACCTTTTGAATTACTTATTTCATAATTATCAATCATTCCCAAAATCCAGTCGGAATATGTCGACCTAACTGCAACCAGGTAACTGCTTTTGTCTTCCTGGAAAGGGCCTTCCACGAGTAAACTGGTTGTAATAGGACTTATTCCTCCTCTTAACGAAAACTTCTTTTTATTACCTTCTTTAGTCGTTAAATCAAATATTGAAGACAGCCGACCTCCATATTTGGCTGGTATATTACTCTTATACAATTTAAAACTACTCATTGCATCTGGAGTAAAAGCCGAAAAGAAACCAAATAAGTGGGAAGTATTATAAACGGGTATGCTGTTTAAATAAAATATGTTTTGGTCGGCTGGACTACCTCTTACATTGTAGCCTGAGGCTCCTTCACCAACTGTTTGTACGCCGGGAAGTAAGAGGGCAACCTTAACAATGTCACGCTCTCCCATAACAGCAGGTATTTCTTTAATACTCTTTGCATTTATTTTATCGAAGCCCATCTGGGTACTTCTTATATTGTCTTCTTTGTCAGATTTAATAACCACCTCATTTAATGCATATACTCTTTTCTCAAGATATATTTCAACTCTGCCATCCGACAATACATCAAATTGATATTTTTCTTCTTTGGTTTCAATGCTGTTTACTTTAACAGAATACTTACCTTTTTTAAGTTTAATGGTAAAATACCCCATATCGTTTGTTGTTGTTCCTGTTTGCAGTTCCTCAAAATATAAACTTGCACCAATAATCGGATTGCCGTTTTCAATGAATCTTACAAAACCATCTATTTCTACAACTGTTTTACCAACGCCATTTTTTTTATTACCTACAGTTATATTTCTTCTTATCAGGGCTTTACGAGTGGAAAGATAACTGTTTAATTCGTTTTGTTTTCGGTGTTCTTCAATAAACTTTTCGGCATCGTTTTGAATTTTAAAGAAATTTGATGGGAGAGTTAATTTTACAGCATCTTCATTGGTAATAAAAATATTTCCATTAGAATCTATACTGAACTTCAGCCCAAGAGGGTTTAGAATATCTGATAAAGCGTCTGTAAGTTTTTGCTCTTTGTCAATGCTCACTTTAAAGTTAATCAAACTGCTGTCTTCACTATAGATTTGTAATTTTGAGTTTGCTTCTACTTTTTTTACAAATGCTTCCCAGGATAAATTATCATAAGATTTATCAATAATAAACGATACCTCTTGCCCTATTGCTGTATTAAAAATTAAAACAACAAAAAGAACTAATATTTGGTATTTAAGTATTTTACTCAAATTCATCGCAGTAATGCATTATTTTAAAATAGTCGGCATTTGTTGCCTTGCGGAATTTTATTTTATTTTTTTTGATAAACTTTTTAATGTCGTGTTTGTGTTCCGGAAAAACTAAAAGCAAATCTCTCTTATTTTTTATGTTTATTTTTTTATTATTTAAAAAAAGATAGTGAGAAACTTTTGTTTTGGTATATTTCCCATTTGGATATTTATTGGAATAAATTGATAAAAAACTTTTTGAGTAATAATTTCCAAATATGAAACTGCCATCATAAACCAATTCTAAAAATTTTATGCTCTTGTCGTTAATACCCTTTTCTTTCAGATTAATAAAATGTTTATTATGTAAATTGAAGTCTTTGATATAATTATCTCGTAAAGTGATAATTTTACTACCATATGAGTTATCAACTTTTAATATAACCATTTGGAATTCAATGTCATATTTTATTAAGACATTATTGAAACTTCTTCCCTTTAAATTAATTGTTGACGGCGTGAATTTATTATCTCCAAGAAATGGATTACCATTGGCAGAAGGATGAGAAATTACATAAGATGATCCATTGATTAATACATTGTCGGGGCCATATATTTTCTCGCTGATTTCTTTTAAATCTCCTATGGAAGTCTGACAAAACAAACTTGAAAAGGATAATAGAAGTATTAAAGTTAAAAAACGGTACATCAAACTACTGAGATTAAAATTAGTAGACTTAAAAACTAAATGTTTAGTTGCCTCAAAATTATGATTTATTTTAGCATGTTTTACTCTTTTCAAATTTAATTTCTGCATATACCTATTAATTCGAGTTTGTATTTTTCACGGTTCTTTATATAGTATAAAGTTTTGTTGATTACTGCATAATGTGAATTAACTTTCAAATCTTATGCCAATAATGTTATGTTACTGATTAAGCGAGCAATAGGAGCCTGTGCATTGAGAAATTAAAAAAACGTGTAAAGATGCTTTACAATAACTGTATATATAATTTACATTATCCACTTTTT
The DNA here is from genome assembly GCA_002869365.1 of Marinilabiliales bacterium. GTDB lineage: Bacteria > Bacteroidota > Bacteroidia > Bacteroidales > F082 > BM524. Next base: position 14,692 of record PKTA01000047.1, read on the forward strand.
TTAAAAGGGCAAACTCATACTTTTATATTATCCTCATACTTATATGGTTGTGCAGCCTGGAAAGTTTATTGCAAACCGAAGCGAGCTCAGGTTATTATAAACAATGATCATCTCATCAAAATTATCAATGATCTAATTGTCTTTGGAATTCATTGGTTGATAAGACTTTCTTTGTAAAACTCATAAATTAAAGTGAATGATAGAAGTTATCATTAGTTTTAAGGTTCAGTAAATATTTGTATTTATTTGGAATGTTTCCCCCTTAATGAAAATAACGGATTGATAGTATTGTTTTAGAAGGTTTTTGTTTTTTGCTTTATAACCAATGGCGTAATTTATTTCATTTTTTGGAACAATAATCTCAATAGTGTTTTTATCATTTATTTTAAAATAGTCCTGAAATTTATCAGCCCATAATTCAGTAAGAACCATTTCTTTAAAATTGAGGTGAAATGGGCCATCAATAAGTTCATCGCCATTAACTAGTCCTTCCGAGGGGTGTAAACCAATTCTTAAAACTTTGATATTCGCATTAAGAAATAATGGGAGAATTTTTTTGGTTTGCATTACGGCTTCTTCCAAACTTAGTGGTTTAAAAGTGCCTTTTTTATACCAATTATGCATGGCCGTATCTTTAATTACTAAAGCAGGATAAATTCTTGTATTATCTGCCTCTAATTCTACAATTCTTTTAGCTGTTGCTATTGTCTTTTCCAAAGTATCGCCGGGTAGGCCAATCATCATTTGCAGTCCCAGTTTAAAACCCAACGACTTAATAAGTTTTGCCGACTCTATAACTTGATCTGCAGTATGCCCCCTGAATGTTTTTTGTAGTACCTCATCATCAAGTGATTGTGCCCCCAATTCAATCGTGTTTACATGGTATTTTTTTAAAAGTTTTAAAATATCAATGTTGATATAGTCAGGTCGGGTTGATATTTGAATTCCATTAACTTGTCCTGATTTAATAAATGGTTGAGCAAGGCTTAGATAATACTCTTGCTCATCTTTGGGAATCCCGGTAAAACTGCCTCCAAAAAAGGCAATGTTTACAAAACGCTTTTTTTCTTTAAAAGAAGAAAGGTGGCTTTCGATGGTGTTGATAATTTCCTGTTTGTCAGGAATAAGGTCCTGTCCGCTAATTTTTTTCTGATTACAGAAAGCACATTGAAAAGGGCAAGCCAGTTCAGGAATAAAAATGGGTATATTGTAGTGCTTAATCATCAATTGCAAAATAAAACAAAAAACTGCCACCCAAAGTATGGATGACAGTTTTATGATTATTTAGTTAATAGAACTAAAATAAACTAGTAAAAAGTCAACAAAAAAACCAATTATTATTTATCAATTATAATTTTTTGTGTCATCAATATTTTACCTTTAGATACAAGGGTGAAAAAGTATAAACCTCCGGAATATTCTTCCAGATTTATTTTTTCTGAATGCATATTAGAATTTATAGTTACTATATTATGATAGACTACTTTCCCCAGAATGTTTGTTATTTGAATATCAGCTGTCTCATAATTGCTATTCTTGATATTAATGTTCAATAAATTTTTTGCCGGATTAGGGTAAACTACCACATCACCTACAAAATTTTCATCAATTCCCACACAATCATCTATAGTTACTTCAAATGTTTCGGATATGGTTTCGCAGCCTTCTGCTTTTGTTTCTGTAACATCCACATAAGTTGTAGATCCTTGTTCGGCAGTCCAGTAAACTGTTATTTCATTTGTACCTTCACCATCTACTATGGATCCACCATCAACTGTCCATGTATAATCACTGTATTCGCTATAGGCAACAGTATAAATACCATTTTCAAACTGACAAACTAATTCATTGCCTGATATTTCAGGACTTGGTTCACTATAAACCATAACTTCCAGGCTAGGGCCAGAAGGACCTGCACCACAGTCGTTTTCACCACGAGCAGCAATTTCTGCAATACCTTCATAATCGGTATGCCAAGTAACGGTAGCCTCTGTAGTTTCCCCTTCTATTGTTCCTGCTTCCTCAGGACTTATAGTCCATACATAACTTATGGCACCATCAATTTCTTCTACAGTATAATCTGAAGTTTCTTCGGTACAAATGCTTTCCGGTCCAACTGGTGTTTCAGCCATAGGAGGTAAACTCTCCATTGTAATTATTGCATCACCA
>PKTA01000046.1 GCA_002869365.1 Marinilabiliales bacterium
CCTGGTTGTAGACAAAAGAACTTGATATATACCAGGCCGTAGGTCTTAACCAACCGAAATGTGAAGTCGTCATAGAATTAATTCCTTGGCGACTTTTTTTATTAACATTGATAATACTTAACAGTATATTAATTTTGTAATCCTATTATTATCAGAGTATTGTAGTGTGATTTTTATTCGTTTTAAATAATCAATATCGACTATTTATAATATTTTAATTTAAAAACTTTCGTAGTTTCGTTGGCTAAATTTTTAAGAAAAAAATCATGCAAAATCCGATATTACAAATAGGTTTCGACTTTTTCCATCTAATGGCTACCATTGCCTGGATAGGTGGTATGTTTTTTAATTTTATTGTAGTAATGCCGTCGTTGGCAAAAACTTTACCTCCCCCCGATATGGGGCGTGTCTTAGGCACTATGCTTAAAAAAGTAAGAGTTATTGTTTATGTTTCATTGCTTATTCTATTCGTTACAGGTATTCCAATGAAAATTTCCAGCGAGTATTATGTTGGAATAATAAATTTTGATAATACATGGGAAATTGTTACTTTTATCAAACATGTATTTGTAGGATTGCTGGCACTACTTGCAATTTATAATTTTGAGTTTTTAATTCCAAAAGTTGGTAAGATTGCATCACAAGGGCCATCACCACAATTAATGTCATTAAAGAAAAGACAAAAATTTTTGGGTGCACTATCATTTCTATTTGGTATTATAACAATATTCTTGTCTGCTATGATGAATCATCTATAAATAAAAAAAACCGCATATGTTCGATAAATTTAATGTTGATTTTGTAAGAGCAAATTTCCCTGCTTTAAAAGGTGATTGGGCATATTTTGATAATGCCGGAGGAACGCAAATTGCAGAGCAGTCAGCAAGTAAAATAACTGACTATCTGCTAAATACTAATGTTCAGTTGGGGGCATCTTACGAGATTTCACAACTTTCAACTGAAAAGGTTGCTTTAGCAAATGTTTTGTGGGCAGAGGCTATAAATGCCAAGAGTCCAAGGGAAATAGTTCTAGGATCGTCAACAACTGCTTTACTTCAAAACCTGGCAAGGGCATTGACAAACTACTTTAAACCCGGCGATGAGATAATAGTAAGTAATTCTGATCACGAAGCTAATATTGGCCCATGGCTTTCTCTTCATGAAAAAGGTGTGAAAGTGAAATTCTGGCATATTAATAATGAAAATTACAGGCTTGAATTAGATACATTAAACGAGTTAATGAATGAAAACACCAAATTGGTGGCTTTTACTCATACATCGAATATTTTAGGAACTATAAATCCTGTAAAGGAAATAGCAGAATTTGTACATAGTAAAAATGCTATGGTTTGTGTTGATGGTGTAGCCTATGCTCCACATCGCCACATAGATGTAAAAGGATGGGATGTAGATTTTTATGCGTTTAGCCTATATAAAGTTTACGGACCGCATTACTCCTTGCTCTATGGCAAAGAATCAATTCTGAAAGAACTATCTGGCATAAATCATTTTTTTATTGGCAAAGAAGAGTTACCATATAAATTGCAACCCGGTAACGTAAATTTCGAACTTGCATATGGTAGCACAGGCATATTAGATTATTTCAATTCTGTTTATAATGAGCATTTTAGCGAAAAAAATACAATCCTGAATAGCAGATTGGAAAAGGTGTTTCAACTAATCGCTGATCATGAAGAGGAAATTGTAAGACCTTTAATGGATTTTCTAAACTATAAAAGCAATATCAAAATAATAGGAGAAAAAACCTCTGACAAAAATCTAAGAGTGCCAACAGTATCTTTTATTGTTAAAGGAAGGAAAAGTAGTGAAATACCACTTTTGGTTGATCCTCACAAAATTGGAATTCGCTGGGGAGATTTTTATGCAAGACGATTAATTGAAAGCCTTAACATATCTGATATAGATGGAGTTGTGAGAATTAGCATGGTACATTATAATACAAAATCAGAGGTGGAAAAATTAATAGGCGTACTGGATAAAATTATCTAGAGATTAACTAAAGTTTAGTCTTTATTTTCATCCACTTCTCTCTTTGATTTTCTTTGAGAAAACTCCAATAAAGTATCCTGGCTTTTTTATTGGCATGGTTCATTTCAATAATATCAAAATGATCGGCCTCCATCGATTTTAAAACTTTTTTGAAGAAATCCAGATTGGATTCTTTTGAAACCAATGTAGTGAACCATAGGCAGTTATTACTAAATATACTGCTTTCATTAATCATGTTAGTAATAAATTGTTTCTCGCCTCCCTTATACCAAAGTTCATTACTTTGACCTCCAAAATTTTTATGTGGCTTAATATCTGACTTTAGGTTCAGAGTTTTTCTTTTGTTGGCTTTTTCTGCCTCCATGGCAGAAGCATGAAAAGGTGGATTACAAATACTTACATCATATAACTCATCAGTTTTAATAATGCCTTTAAATATTGAATTATTGTTTTCTTGTTGCCTGATTTCTATCCTACTTTGTAATTTTTTATGTGAACTGATAATTTTTTGAGCATTTTCAATGGCAATGATATCTGTTTCGCTTCCTACAAATGACCATCCATATTCCATTCTCCCTATTATCGGGTAAATACAATTCGCACCCATTCCAATGTCAAGCATATTAATATGTTCTCCACTTGGTGGTTTTACATTGGTTTTTGAATTTGTATCTCTAAGCAAATCTGCTATATGATGGATATAATTAGCTCTTCCGGGGATTGGTGGCGTAAGATATGATTCTGGAATATCCCAGGTTTCAATATTATAATATTGTTTTAGTAATGCTTTGTTTAGCAGTTTTACAGCCTCAGGATTAAAAAAATCTATACTCAACTTATTCCACTTATTTTTAAAAACATACTCTGAAAGTTCAGGAAGTAATTTTATAAGTAGTTCAAAATCATATTCACCATTATGTTTATTCCTTTCATGAAGTCCGTTTATTTTCTGATGTACTTTCCCTTTCATATTATGAATTAAAATATACCAGCAAAGTAACAATATTTACTTCAATAATATAATATTAACAAATATTACTAATTAATGTAATACTTTAGATATTAGTATTTATATAACAGTATAACAATCATATACAATGCTAATATATTTGTCTTAAAACTATTGAATAGTGAAATTTATTCAATGCAGACAATCCATTCGTTTTTCTACTTTTGCATACCAAATTTTAATGAATGTCGGTAATAAATAACTTTATGAATATAGGGATTCTTGCTCATGTTGATGCGGGAAAAACATCCATTACCGAATTAATGTTATATAAAAGTGGTAGTATCCGGTCATTGGGCAATGTCGATAAGGGCACTTCAATTTCCGACAATCTGGATATAGAAAAAGAAAGAGGTATATCTGTCCGCCTATCAACAGCATCATTTTTATGGGAAAATACCAACTTTAATATTATTGATACTCCTGGTCACCTGGATTTTAGTTCTGAGGTAGAGCGTTCCTTACTCGCCCTCGATTGTGCTGTTTTGGTATTATCCGCTGCGGAGGGAGTTCAGGCCCATTCCGACAATATTTGGTCGGCCCTAAGGAAATTAAATATTCCCACTTTAATATTTATAAATAAAATTGATCGTTCAGGCTCTGATGTTAAAGCTGTTTTACAGGAAATAAAACAAGAACTAACTAGCAATATAATTGTAATGCAGCAAGTTAGTAATGAATCTGAAGAAAATATTACAATCAATTCCTTTGATTTGACAAACTCTGTTCTGAAAGAGAAAATAATAGAAAAAGATAGTTTGTTGTTAGAAAAGTATTTAGATGAAATATGCATATCAAAGGAAGAAATTATTAATTCTTTTAAACAACAAATCGCTAAGTCAAAAATATATCCAATTCTCTTTGGTTCTGCTAAATATGATATTGGTATTACTGAGTTAATGTCGTTTTTAAGTGAGTATTTTCCAAAAGCCATAGGAGATGAAAATACCGAACCTTCGGGCATAGTTTATAAGCTTGAACATGATCAAAGCATAGGTAAAATTGCCAGTGTCAGATTGTTTGATGGCACATTGAAAAACCGTGATAGTATTGAAATATACGGCAGCAATGAAATATCCAAGATAAGTCAGATAAGGAAGTTACAAGGACAGAAGTTTCAGGATATCGGTATACTAAAAGCGGGAGATACTGCAGCGCTCTGTGGCTTATCTAATGTAAAAGCAGGCGATATAATTGGCAAGCCCTATGGAAGAATTAATACTGAAGTAAGTTTAAATACTCCCCTTCTTACAATTAAAGTAAGCCCTGAAAACAATGCTGATTATTCTGACTTAGTAAAGGCCCTTCAAATCCTCAGCGACGAAGATCCTTCTCTGCAATTATTATGGCTACAAGATGAAAGGGAATTGCATATCAAGGTAATGGGACTCATTCACATCGAAATTTTAAAATCAGTTTTAAACAGCAGGTTTGGGATAAATGCTTTGTTTGGTGAGCCTACAGTCATATATAAAGAAACGCCTTCAAAACCCGGACAGGCTTATGAGGAGTATACTATGCCAAAACCTTGCTGGGCAGTGGTTTTATTTAATATAGAGCCGGGTGAACCGGGAAGTGGTATAGCATATCATTCAGAAGTTAGTTTTAATAAAATAGCAGCCAGATATCAAAAAGAGATCGAAAGGACTATTCCCAAAGCTTTAAATCAGGGAATAAAAGGTTGGGAAGTAACTGATATAAAAATAACTTTAGTTGATGGAGAGCATCACAATATACACTCACGTGCCGGAGATTTCGCTGTGGCTACACCTATGGCATTAATGAAAGGCCTGGTTGAAGCAGATACTGATTTACTTGAACCAATACTTGAATTCACCATAAAGGCCCCTGAAGAAAATTTGGGGAAAATTGCATCCAGCCTCACAAAAATTGGTGCAGAAATTTCAGAACATGAAATATTAAATTCTAAATTGAAACTAAAAGGTCTCGTACCACTTGCTTCTTCCATGGACTACTCAATAACACTGGCATCCATAACCTCGGGAAAGGCAAAATTGAATACCCGATTTACAGAATACAGAAAATGTGATTCAGGTATAACTATTCCATATAGAGGAATAAGCCCTCTCCATAGGGCAAAATATATTTTGCAGGCACGCAAAGCAATTAACACATAAATTGAGAACTTTAAATAATTTCTAATATTAAGGCCATGAATGAGCAAATTGATGAAAAACTAAATTCCAGGGAAATTAAACCAACAGCAATGCGCGAATTGGTATTAAAACTCATGATGGAAAAATTATCTGCCATCAGTTTGCCCGAATTGGAAGAACAACTTAGTTATGCTGATAAAGCCACTCTGTATCGCACTCTAAAAACTTTCGAAAAAAATAAACTCATACATAGTATAAATGATGGTAATGGCCCTTTAAAATATGCTTTATGCATGGACGATTGTGAGTGTGAACCGGAAGAATTACACATACATTTTAGTTGTACAGTTTGTAATAAAACCTATTGCTTAAATGAAATTCCCGTCCCAAAAATCAGTCTCCCCAAAGGGTTTAACCTTACTAGTGTTGAAACTGTAGTTAAAGGAGTTTGTGCTAACTGCATAAGTTAATTTGCAACTCCGTTGCATTTATTATTAATTATATTTGCCATGATTTTAGCAATAATTTAAAAATGCAAAAGAAGAATAAAATAAAGATGCTGCTTTTAATCCTTTTGGGATTAGTTTTCAGCATGCATAGTTTTATTCCTCATCATCATCACTTCGATTCTTTATTTGGTCATCTTCAAAATGAAACAAAAGAACATTCAGAAGAGCATCACAGTGACAAAACCAGCCATTGCCATGCTTTTAACGAATCCTTTGTTGACGACGATTATGAGTCGGTTAAACTATTCAGCAAGCAAATAAAATACTTTATCTATTTAAGGGATATAAATGAATTAATAGTATTTAATTTTTTACAAGAGGAACCGCATAATTTTAAAAAATTAAAAAAACGGATTCTTTACCCTGCCAAAGATTATTTAAGAGGTCCTCCTACCCTATTATCTTAATATACAATTACTTATTAGTTTAATATTTATTTACAATTTTTGATGAATACTTAGTATTCTTCCTATGGATATATTGTATTTATAATTATAATAATATGATTAACAGGATAATAGCATTTTCAATAAGTAATAAAGCAATAATTTGGCTTTTCACTGCAGCCATAGTTATTGGTGGAATTTATTCCATAAATAAAATTCCGCTGGATGCGGTACCCGACATTACAAACAATCAGGTTTTGGTTATAACTACTGCTCCTAATTTAAGCACCGAAGACATAGAGCAATTTGTTAGTTATAAAGTAGAGTTGGCGGTTGCAAATTTGCCTGGAGTTACCGAAATACGCTCTGTGTCACGATTTGGCTTGTCGGTAGTAACTATAGTTTTCGAAGATAATATGGGAACCTATTTGCCAAGGCAATTGGTAAGTGAGGTTTTACTCGATTTGAAGAGTGAAATTCCGGATGGCTTCGGAGAACCCATAATGGCACCAATAAGCAGCGGACTAGGTGAAATTTATCAATACACTCTTGAAGTGCAAGAAGGCTACGATAGCATTTATGACGACATGGAACTTCGTACCATACAAGACTGGATAGTAAAGCGGCAAATGGCTATGTTGCCGGGTGTTGTTGAAGTAAATTACTTTGGAGGAAGAAGAAAGCAGTTTGAAGTTACTGTAAACCCTGACAAACTCAGAAGTATGGGGATTACAATAACAGAAATTTTTGATGCATTAAAACTCAATAATCAAAATACAGGTGGTGCATATATTGAAAAAGACCATAAAGCAAATTTTATTAGAGGCGAAGGCCTGATGCGCTCCAAAAGTGATATCCTAAACACTAAAGTTGCAAACATTGATGGTCAGCCTATTTTTATCAGAGATGTGGCAGATGTTAGGTTTGGAAGTTTCTTAAGATATGGAGCATTTACCAAGAATGGAAAAGGTGAGGCCGTAGGCGGCATAGTAATGATGCTCAAAGGAGAGAATTCTAATCAGATTATTAAAAATGTAAAAGAGAGAATGGCTCTTATACAGGAATCTCTTCCCGAAGGAATACTTATAAAGCCATTTCTTGACAGAAGTAAACTAATTAAAAGCACCACATCAACCATAACAGAAAACCTCGCCATTGGCGCTTTAATAGTAATTTTTATCCTGGTTTTCTTTTTGGGAAATTTACGAGGTGGATTAATTGTTGCTTCCACTATCCCTCTTGCTTTGCTTTTCGCATTTATCATGATGTATGTTTTCGATATTTGGGCAAACCTAATGAGCTTGGGCGCCATCGACTTCGGAATACTCGTCGACGGAGCAGTAATTATTGTGGAAAGCATGATTTTTTATCTGCACAAGAATAAATTTATAGGAATAACATTGAGCAGCAAAAAGCGGGATAAAATAGCCTACAAAACTTCATCCCGAATGATGAATTCTGCTTTTTTCGGACAGTTAATAATTTTAATAGTTTTCATACCTGTTATGGTTTTGGAAGGCATTTAAGGCAAAATGTTTAAGCCTATGGCTCTTACCTTTGCATTTGCAGTTCTGGGTGTTGTTATCCTTTGCCTTACCTATATTCCTATGATGTCGGCCCTATTGCTACGTCCGCCTAAAAAGAAAAGCATGAGTTGGGGCGACAAAATAGTGGTGTTTACGGAAAATATCTACAAATATGTTATTACCAACCTAATAGGAAGGAGTAAAACAGTTTTGGTAGGTGCAACATTAATACTGGCTTTAAGTATATTCACTTTTACAAGAATGGGTGCCGAGTTTATTCCCCAGTTGGATGAAGGAGACTTTGCCTTTCAGGCATTTTTGAAACCGGGTACGTCTCTCACCGATGTGAAAGAAGCCTCTACTCAAATAGAAAAAATAGTATTCGAAAGTTTCCCCGATGAAATAGAATCTATTCAAAGCAGAATTGGTGTTGCTGACCTTCCAATGGATCCAATGCCTATAGATATTGCAGATGTATTTGTTATTTTAAAACCCCAGGAAAACTGGACTAAGGCAAGTTCCAAGCAGGATTTAATTAATCAGGTTAGAGATAAATTAAAAGTATTAACAGGTATAAACTTTGAATTTACCCAACCTATAGAAATGCGCTTCAACGAACTACTTACCGGTATACGCGAAGATGTGGCAGTTAAAATTTACGGAGAGGACCTTCACATCCTTGAGGAGAAGGCAAATGATGTTGCCGAAATAATTTACGGTATTGAGGGAATAGCAGGAATTAAGGTTGAAGCGACTTCCGGTTTACCGCAAATAACTATCAACTACGATAGAAACAAACTGGGAGTTTACGACCTGAATATCAACGACCTTAACCAGATTGTTGAATCTGCTTTTAGTGGCGGAAAAGCCGGAGTAATATACGAAGGAGAGAAAATGTATGATTTGGTAGTAAGGCTCGACGAACAGCACAGATCAAGTATTGGCGACATAAAGAATTTGTTTATCACTCTTAAAGATAATAATCAAATACCTTTGAAGGAAGTTGCCAACATAAGTTATAAACCCGGGCCCATGCAAATAAGTAGGGACAATACAAACAGAAGAATTTATGTGGGTATTAATGTAGAAGACAGGGATATAAAATCGCTGGTAGATGAAATCAGGAATAGACTGGATAAAAATCTTAATCTGCCTCCGGGATATTATATCAGATATGGTGGTGCTTTCGAAAATCTGCAAAGAGCAACCGACCGCCTTACATTGGTATTGCCACTGGCGTTAATTCTAATATTTATACTTGTCTACCTTGCTGTTAGATCGTTAAAACAAACACTGATTATCTACCTTGCTGTACCATTTGCCGCTGTTGGAGGAATATTCTCTTTATATTTCCGTGATATGCCTTTCAGTATATCGGCAGGTATCGGTTTTATAGTTCTGTTCGGGGTAGCAGTCTTAAACGGATTAGTATTATTGAACAGTTATAACGAACTAAAAGAAAATGGTGAAGAATCGGTTTTAAAAAGGATAATACAAGGTTCTACTCGAAGAATAAGACCAATATTTATTACGGCTTCAACCGATATTATGTGCTTTATACCCATGGCTGTTTCTAATTCAGCGGGTGCTGAAGTTCAAAGACCATTGGCTACTGTTGTAATAGGCGGGATGATTAGCGCAACCATACTTACATTAATAGTAATACCCATTTTGTATAATCTGTTGGAAAACAAAAAGTTTAAGATGAATATAAATTCTAATAAGTTAAAAACAGTTGTTTTAACAATTGCAATTTTACTTGCAATCCCGGCTATGAGTTTTGCTCAGAAGGAAATCAGTTTACAGCAATCCATTGACATTGCCTTAAAAAACTATCCGGGTTTAAAGGCCGCAGCAAGTGAAGTTAAAAAACAGAAAACTCTTTCGTCTACAGCAATGGATTTTGGTACAACCAGCATTTATACCGGTGCCGAAGAGTTTAACAAAAACAATAGTGGAATTCAAAACATTATTGGAATAGAACAAAGTGAAATTGATATTTTTGGTATTGCTCCAAAGAAAAATCTTTCTGATTCAAGAGAAAGAATGAGCGAAGCAGCCTATGAACTAACCAAAAGAGAATTAACAAAAGACGTGAGTATTAGTTGGTATAAGGCCTCCTTCTCCAAAAAGAAATTAAGTCTTTTATTATCTCTCGATAGTGTTTATTCTGACTTCCTGCGGGCGGCACAACTAAAATATGAAACACAGCAAAGTTCTAAGTTGGAATTGCTCAGCGCATCTGCTAAAAGCAGTGAAATGGTTCTTAAACTAAACAGGGCTAAAAGTAATTACAGAACCGATTTAAAAAACCTGAATAAATACCTCCTTATGGATACTGCTTTTGAAATAAGTAGTATTAATAACTTAAGTTTTGAGAATGGTTTTAGTGAAGAGGATACAGTTGTAAATAGCAGTATAAGTGATTATTACCTCAAAAAGCAAGATGTATTTAAAATGAAATGGCGACTGGAGAAAAATAAAATTCTTCCAAAAATTAATATGAGTTTTGCTTCTCAAAAAATTGCAGGACAATCAGGATTTTATTCATGGCAGGCAGGAATAAATCTCCCTTTGGTTTTTAATACACAAAATGCTAACAATAAGGCAGCAAAAATAAATTATGAAATTGCTTCTTATAATTATGAGAGAGTCAGAACCGAGTCTATAACGCAAATAGAGGAATTACTAATACTCATAGAAAGCAAGAAAGCAGAGTTAACATATTTTAAAGAGGTAGCCTTACCCCTTGCCGATGAACAATTACAGGCTGCAAAACTTGCATATTATATTGGTGATTTAGATTATATGCAGTTTCTACAAAATACCGAAACAGCCTATAATACGCAGTTGGATTACCTTAAAAGTTTGCAGGATTACTTCCTGTTAATTGAGGATTATAAATATTTAGCGGTAAATTAGTTTTATTTAAATAGTTGATAATAAAGAAAATAAAGACATGAAAACAAAATATATAATAATTTTAATTTTAGCCTTCGGGATATTATCATGCAAAAATACTCATGAAGGAGAAGGTTCGTCTGCTCACAACGAAACTGAGCATGAGAACGAAGGAATAGTTTTTTTAAGTAAGGATCAAATTGATGCTTTGGATCTTAAAACCGGCCATATTCAGAAAAGAAATTTAACTACTGTTGTAAAATTAAACGGACAACTGGAGGTACCTCCATCTTCTAAAGCGGATATCACCTCAAGTATGGGAGGTAATATAAAGCAGATTAATGTTTTTCATGGCGATATGGTCAATAAAGGACAAGTTGTAGCTGTTTTAGAACACCCCGATTTTGTTGCATTACAGGAGGATTTTGCCCAGGAAGCAAGCCATTTACAATTTCTGGAAAGTGAATTCAAACGACAAAAAACACTTTATGATAATAATGTTGCTTCCGGAAAGGAATTTCAAAAAATTAAGGCCGAATATAATTCAGTAAAAGCCAAAGTAAACGGATTAAAGGCACGTCTAAAACTATTGAATATCTCAACGCAAAAGATTCTCGTTGGCGAGTTTTCTACAATCATTAATATTCTTTCTCCCATATCAGGTTATGTAAGTGAAATAAAAGTTAATATGGGATCTTATCTTGATGCCAATGAAAGTATTATGGTAATAACGGATAATTCGCAGATTCACGCCGACTTTTTAGTTTATGAGAATGATGTACAATTTGTAAAAAAAGATCAGTTAATCCATTTTGAAGTAGCAAACCAACCCGACAAAGAATATATTGCAACTATATTTGCAATTGGAATGGAGTTTGAAAAAAATACTAGGGCAGTTCATATTCACGCAAAAGTTGAAGATCCTAAAGGACTTATACCCGGCATGTATATTAGCGGACATCTTCATACCGATAAGAATTATGTAAATACAATTCCTGACGAAGCCATTGTAAGCGAAGGCTCAAAATCCTATATTTTTATCGCTCTTGATGAAAATGAAGAAGGTATTAGTTCATTTAAAATGGAAGAAGTCATTCCGGGTTTAAGTGAAGGCGGTTTTACTGAGATTAAGTATTCTTCGGCAATAAAGCCGGAAACAAAAATTGCTATCAACTCTGCCTACTATTTATTTTCCGACTTAAATAAAGAATCTACTGAACATAATCACTAAAAAAATGTCGCACAATCATAATATAGAGAGTAATCATTCTAAAGCATTTATTGTAGGTATAACCTTAAATATTGCATTTGTTATTGTGGAAGTTTTTTATGGTCTAATGGCAAATTCTTCTGCTTTAATAGCAGATGCCGGCCACAACCTGAGTGATGTGCTCAGTTTAATATTTGCCTGGTTTGCCATATGGCTGGCATCTAAAAAACCTGCCGGGAAATACACCTATGGATTCAAAAAAACCACCATACTGATTTCAGTTTTAAATGCTCTTTTACTGTTTGTGGCAGTGGCATTTATTGCCTGGGATGCAATTGGTAAACTGCAAACGCCTCAGGAAGTTGCTGGAAATCAGATTATGATTGTAGCCGGAATCGGGGTTTTCATCAATACCATTACTGCCCTTATGTTTATGAGAGGACAGAAAAAAGATTTGAATATTAGAGGAGCATTTTTACATATGGCTGCCGACGCTGCTGTTTCAGCCGGAGTTGTTGTTTCAGGACTACTTATTGTAAATACGGGATTTTACTGGATCGACCCTATAATGAGTTTCATAATCATCATTATTATAGTTTGGGGAACATGGAAATTATTTATCGAATCCATTCGTCTCGCACTTGATGCAGTACCAAAAGATATTGATATTAAGACCGTTGAAAATAGTTTACTGGAACATAAAAATGTAGAAAATATTCATGATTTACATATTTGGGCGATGAGCACTACAGAAGTTGCCCTTTCGGCTCATCTTATTGTAAATACCGATAAAACTGATGAAGTATTGAAGGAAATTAAAATATTAATGGAGAATAAATACCATATTTATCATCTTACTTTACAACTGGAAAAATCAACTTCTTTACTGGATTGTGAAAACTGCTAAAATTGCTTCCTTTAAAATCAACATAATAATATGTGTATGATCTAAAAATATGTATACCCAAAAAATTACCTATATTTACAGCCTACGAATACTCTTAGTATTGGCCGCTCATACTATTAGACTTCGTCAGATTACACTATGAAGAAAACTGTTTACGTTAATACTGGTGCATTAGCATTTGGATCAGAAAACGTTATCCTCAATTCAGGAGCCATTGGTTCATGTGTTGTAGTAACTATTTTTGATAAAGAAAAACGTATCGGTGCTATGGCACATATAATGCTTCCCGGAGAATCACCTAAAAAACATAAACCTTCAAATAAATATGCTGCTAATGCCATTAGGAATTTGCATAATTATTTTGTAGAAACAACGTCAAAAAGTGAAAACTTAATTTGTTGTATTGTTGGTGGTGCCAACGTATTACGCAAAAAAGATGATAGACTTTGCCGTGATATTATTAAGTCGGTAGAGGAAGAAATATTAAAAAATAATCTAATCATTTCCAAAAGAAATGTTGGTGATGAATTGAGGAGAACTATGCAATTCGACACAAGTACAGGTGACGTATTTTACAGCATAGGTAATTCAGGCTTAAGCCTGTTATGGAGTATTGATAATTAGAATCAAACGCATGAAAGAAGAGGAAAGTAATATGCATAAAATTTCAGAACTTCAGGCAAGAATAAAAGAACTGGAGAAAAATGAAATTTATTATAAAAAAATTGAAGAAGAGTTAGAGTCTGCAAACCAATTACTAGCAGAAACCGGAAGTTTAGCAAAAGTTGGTGGTTGGGAAATAGATTTAAAAACAAATGCTGTACTTTGGACTGAGGAGACAAAAAAAATACATGAAGTTGACTCTGATTACATACCAACACTTGAAGAAGCTATTGATTTTTTTTATGGTGACAGTCGAGATATCATAAAAAATGCAGTCAACATTGCTTTAAAAAAAGGTATACAATATGATTTAGACTTAGAGCTCATAACAAAAAAAGGAAACCGAAAATTTGTTCATTCTGTTGGATATCCTCTGTTTAAAGATGGAAAATGCATCCGCTTAAGTGGCATTTTTCAGGACATTACCACAAGAAAAAAACTTGAAGAAACAATTATGAAAACAAAACGTTTCCTTCAAGAGACAGAGAAAATAGGTAAGGTGGGAGGATGGCAATTCAATCCTGAGACATTAGAACAAACATGGTCTGAGGAAATATTCAGAATATTAGAATATGATAATTTTGATAAAGCACCTCCAGTTCCTAAAGGTATTGATTTTATTGATGAAGAATTCAGACCAATAGCTAACAAGGCCATAGAAGAAGCAATTACCCAAGGAAAATCATATGATCATATCTGGCGGATAACTACTGTTAAGGGCAATAAAAAGTGGGTTCGTGCTGTTGCAAAGCCCACTATTGTTAGTGGAAAAATTATTAACATAATAGGTTCATTTCACGACATCACAAAGCTAAAAGAAAAAGAGGAAGAACTTAAAGCTACTAATCAACAATTAAGTGCAAGCGAGCAACAGTTGAGAGCCACTAATCAGCAATTGGAATCAAGCGAGCAACAGTTGAGGGCTTCTAATGAAGAGTTATTAGCAAATGAACAACAATCAAAAGCTATTAACCAACAATTAGTAGCAAGCGAGCAACAGTTGAGGGCTTCTAATGAAGAGTTATTAGCAAATGAACAACAAATTCAAGCAATAAATCAGCAATTGATAGCTAGTGAGCAACAACAGAGAAATACTAATAAGGAATTAATAAAATCCCAAAAAGAAATATTAAAAACCAGTAAAAGAGCTGAAAGTTACTTAAATATAGTTGCTCAAATTGTATTAAGTCTTGACAATAAAGGAAATATTACTCTAATAAATGACAGTGGACTTGAGTTACTTGGTTATTCTAAGGAAGAATTAATTGGTAAAAACTGGTTTGAAATGTGTTTGCCTGAAAACCATAGAGATGAAGTAAAAGAAGTGTTTATGAAGTTAATGAAAGGCGATACTAATTTAGTTAAGTTCTATGAATCTGAAATAATTACTTCAAAAGGTAAAATTCACAAACTGCATTGGCATAATACTGTTTTAAAAGATAGCAATGATAATATTATTGGAACTCTGAGTTCTGCTGAAGATTTAACAGAATTATTAAGCAAGGAAGAAAAATTAAGAGAAGCCAATAAAAATCTAGTTTTAGCACAGAACATCGCTAAACTGGGTTACTGGACCTTCAATATAGAAACTCAAACACCTTCCTGGACCGATGAAATCTTTAAAATGTATGATCTACCAATTGAAAAAGGAGAACCTAATTATGAGAGTCAAAAAAAGCTTGTACATCCAGAAGATTGGGAATATTTCAATACTGCGGTACAAAAGTTAATTAACGAACAAATCCCTTATGATGTTCAGTATAGGATAGTTAATAGAAAGGGTGAGATTGTATGGTTAAGATCAAAGGGATTATTAAATAATGATAAAACAGAACTTTATGGTATTGTTCAGGACATTACCGATTTAAAATCATATGAAATAAAATTTAAAGAACAACAAAATCTTCTTGAAAAAATATTTAACACTATAACAGATGGAATAGTTATTACTGATGAAAAGCGCAACATTAAATTTATAAATAAAGGCTTAAGTGAACTATCCGGATATTCTGAGGAGGAGTTAATAGGTAAAAAAACTAAAGTTATTTACGAATCTGAAAATATCTATAATGAAATTGGGGAATTAATTTCTAATGATTCGCCGGAAATTCTTAAAAATTTTTACATCAAGTCGTATAAAAAGAAGGATGGTAAAGTATTTTCTGGTGAAACATTCGCCTCCAAATTATATGATAGCCAAGGAAAGTGGATTGGAAACCTTGGAATAATAAGGGATATTAGTGAGCGTTTAAATTTCATTCAGGAATTAAACACTGCAAAAGAAAAAGCAATAGAGAATGAAGAGAAATATAAAGCACTTTACGAAAATGCTCCATTATCGTATCAGTCGTTAGATGAGGAAGGCCGATTTTTAGATGTGAACCCTACTTGGCTTTCAACTCTTGGATATCAACGAGAGGAAGTTATTGGAAATTATTACAAAGATTTTCTACATCCCCAATGGAAAGAGCATTTTGAAGAAAATTTCCCAAAATTTAAGAAACGTGGGTATGTTCATGATGTAGGTTTTAAAATAAAACATAAAAATGGTCACTATATTGACATATCTTTTGAAGGTTGTATAGGGTATAATTCTGATGGAAGTTTTAAACAAACTTATTGTGTATTTCAAGATGTTACTGAAAGGAACCTTGCAGTAGATAATTTGCTTAAAAACCAATATTATTTAAGTAAGGCCCAGGAAATTGGAAAAATCGGCACCTGGGAAATAGACTTATTAATAAACGAAATTAATTGGACCGAAGAAACATACAAAATTTTTGGTATTCCTCAAGGGCAGCCGATGAATTATAATACGTTTTTAAATAGTGTTCATCCTGAAGATAGGGACTATGTTAATAAGCAATGGAGTAAGGCTATAAAAAACAAAGTTTATGATATCGAACATCGAATTATTGTCGATGGAGATGTAAAATGGATAAAACAAAAATCAGAGTTTGAGTGTGACAACAAAGGAAATGCAATTAAAGCAATTGGCTTTACGCAAGACATCACCTTTAATAAAGAAGTTGAAAATGAACTACTTATTGCCAAAGAAAGAGCGGAAGAAAGTGACAGGCTAAAATCTGCTTTTCTTGCTAATATGAGCCATGAAATACGTACTCCAATGAATGGTATACTAGGGTTTACAAACCTACTTAAAACACCAGATCTAAAAAATGAAATACAGGCTAAATATGTAGATATCATTCAAAAAAGTGGTTTAAGAATGTTGAATACTGTGAACGATATTATTGAAATATCCAGAATTGACTCTAACTTAACCACAATAAGTACAAGTTCAATTAATATAAACAGTACAATTAATAGCCTTATTGAATTTTTCAAACCGGAGGCAGAAAAAAAAGACATTAAGCTTATTATGGGCTGTAATTTGAAGGATACTGATGTAAATATTAAAACAGATGAAAATAAGTTTTCTTCAATCATTACTAATTTGATAAAAAACGCCATTAAATTTACAGAAAAGGGCATTATTGAATTAAACTGTACAAAAGAAAATGACAAACTTCATTTTAGTTTGAAAGACACTGGCATAGGAATTCCTAAAAAAAGACAGAAAGCCATTTTTGAAAGATTTGTTCAGGCGGATATA
>PKTA01000043.1 GCA_002869365.1 Marinilabiliales bacterium
AGCATTGAATTTGTTTGCAGAGATAATGAAATAAATGATATACTGAAAATTACTCCCGAGAAACTTCATGAATCAATTTGCAAAACCTGCTGAGAAAGTTTAAATTTACCATCATCATTTAAATTATTCATATGAAAATTAAATACTTAAGCCTACTTATCATTTTTATTCTCAGTACAAATGTTTCATTTTCTCAAAACAATTGTAATTGCTGTAGCGATAAACATCAACAGTTTGATTTCTGGCTAGGGAAATGGATGGTATACGATACCTTAGGAAATAAAATTGGTGAGAATATCATAGAAAAGATAGAGGATAACTGTTTAGTCAGTGAACACTGGACAGGCTCCAAAGGTACCACCGGAAGAAGTTACAATTATTATGAGGCTTCCGATTCCACATGGAATCAATTGTGGATTGATAATAAAGGAGGAAGGCTTGAATTAAAGGGTAAAGCATCGAAAAATAAAATGATCTTATATAGTGAAGCCAGTGAAAATAATAAGGGTGAACTCATAAAAAACCGCATAAGTTGGATAGGCAATCCGGATGGCACAGTAAGCCAGATTTGGGACATAGTTAATGACAGTAATGACCTTAAAACCAGATTGTTCGAAGGTATTTACAAAAAAGAATCCGAATTCATAAAAACGGTTGAATTTCCATCCTTAGATGGCATTTTAATAACTGCAAATATTTATGAAATAGATAAAAATGCTCCCGTTATTTTGCTTTGCCATCAGGCTAGGTTTAACAAATTTGAATATGATGGCATAGCCCTTGAGTTGAATAAATTAGGATTTAATTGCATAGCCATCGACCAACGTTCGGGCGGGCCTATATCTAGCAAGTCCAATGAAACTAATTTACGTGCACGTAAGGCAGAAAAACCTACTTCTTACCTCGATGCCGAACAGGATATTATCGCTGCTATTAATTATACAAATAATTATTTTGATAAACCGCTAATCCTTTGGGGAAGTTCATATTCTTCAACATTAGCATTGTATCTGGCAAGTAGTAATGATAAAGTTTTGGCAGTTATTTCATTTAGTCCGGGTAATTATTTTGCTGAGCAGAAGGGTTCTTTAACTGACATCTTACCGAATTTGAAAAAGCCAATGTTTATTACTTCATCCAGGGAAGAATCAAAATACATTGATGAGTTGTTGAGTAAAACCACATTGGGTGATAATCAAATTCATTTTATTCCTGAAGGTACAGGTTATCATGGTTCCAGAAGCCTTTGGAAGGGAATTGAAGGTGGTGAGGAATATTGGATAGCCATAAAGAAATTTCTCAGCAAACTGGAATAAACTAGTTAACTATAAGTTTTCTTGCATAAGCATTTGCCTTTTTATCGACTAAATAAATAATATAAATACCTTTATTCCAATCTTTTACGTCTATAACAACGGAGGCATCCAGGCTCAATTTCGTTTCGGAAACCATTTGACCAAGGCTATTATAAATTTTAATTTTATGTGCAGCACATTTTTCCACTTTGATATTAACTTTAGAGGATGCCGGATTAGGCCAAAGTTTTATAGGGTTTTCATATTCCGATTGTGTTGGTAGTTCATCAATATTTACAAAAACATCACAATCGAGGTCTAGTGTGTCAGATAAGATTTCATGATCACATAAACTGTCATATGTTAATTGTTGTGTATTTAGGGGAGCATATTCAAGATTCATATTAAGTTTATATAAATAGAATTTTTCTTTACCCGGAAAATTAACTGTCGACATCACTGCGATTTTATTATCGTAGGTAAATTCAAGTCCTAATGGAAGTACAAACCTATCATCAAGATTTTTCATGTATAAAATGTTGCCCAAGGTATCACACATAATTACAGAATTATGACCTAGTTGCAAAGGCAATACCTCGGTAGACCAACTTGCAGCACAATACAGAAGATTTCCATTATATAATTTTATGGGACCTAACCCACCTTTTGGTATTGTATCGCCAAATATATATTTATGAAACACTTGCATTCCATCATGAGTAGTTTTATATAGTACAGGCCGGTAAACCAAATTACTTTCTTTAATAGCACCTGTAGAATAATAATTTCCATTTGCATCCTGAACTGTTTGCAGTATGTTGTTACCTTCTCCTATTGGCAAACTCCAATCTAAATTCCAAATCGTTTCCCCTTTATTGTCTGTCTTTAATAAATAAGGTTCAAAAACATTTTCTTCTCCATCAATAAGCAAATTAGAATCTGCAGTTTTTCTTAGGTGATGACCTTGTTCAAAGTAAACGCTGGTGTCGGTATATTCATATTGTTTAACCCACAATGGCATACCATATTCATCCATTTTTACTAAACTTTTATGGTATCCAACAGCTTGACTTCCAATAAGATTGAGTAGACTGATAATACTACCATCCTCTAGAATTACTGATTCAACTGAGTGATAATAACTACTATCAATTTCACATTCGAGTATGGTACACCAATCCATATCTCCACAGGAATTTAATTTGATAAAAAACGGATTCCAATTTTCCAATTTTCTTATGTCAGTACCACCTGTCAACAAATAACCGTTGTCGGCTGTCTTTTTTACATCATTTATATATGTAAGATAATTTTCAGGTCTCCCAAAATACTTTCTCCACAACATCTCACCATTAACATCTGTTTTTATAATAAATGCTGAACCATGACGTATGGTGCTATCGGGGTATTCTACACCAACAAAAACATACCCATTATCATAATCAATAATAAAATCCTGGGCACTGGTATTTTCTCTAAAACTATAGGTTACAGGCCAATCCTGAGCTAAAGTAATAGTATTGATAAGTACAACCAATAAAATGGAAATAAGATTTTTACATTTAATCATTGTTTTAGGTTTTTATGATAAATAAACTTAAGAATTGGTTTCAGTTTCTACAAAAATAGATAATCAATCAATTAAAAGCAACTAAATATCAACAAAATACAATGATTTATGCAAAGAAAGGTCAAAAAAACTTTATTGATTAGTATGAATTTTATAGTATGATTTTGCCTTAAATAGTTTATTTTCACCCTCGGCAAAAAGTGCATAATAAAATCCGGGTTGAATGCTGTAAGCACCTATTTCTCCTGTTTTTGACAAAGCCAGTAAGCCGATTTGATACTTTTTATGGTTGAGCACCTTATCAACTATTCTTTTAATTGCTTTTTCACAAGCTTCTTGAGGGCTTGCACCATTACGCATCATTTCCACAACTAAAAATGAGCCAAGAGTTTTCATTACCAACTCTCCCATTCCGGTTGCTGTGGCAGCTCCTATTTCATTATCCACATAAAGTCCTGCTCCAATTATTGGAGAATCCCCTACTCTACCCCTTAGTTTTGCTGCTAACCCACTAGTTGTACAGGCTCCTGCCAAATCACTTTTTGTGTCTATTGCAATTAAACCAATAGTATCGTGTAACTCATTATGTTTTTCCTCCCAGTTTATTTCCGGGGTTTTATTCTCTTTTTTTAATACCTCTTTCCACCCTTTTATAGCCTCCTCAGTTAATAAGTCTTCTTCTTTAATACCTTTCTCCAGGGCAAATTTTAAGGCTCCGCTTCCCGACAGGAGAACATGAGGTGTATCTTCCATAACCTTGCGGGCAACAGAAATGGGATGTACAATGTTTTCCAGATAACAAACACCTCCTGCATTACCATCTGGGCCCATTATACTTGCGTCTAAAGTAACTTTTCCGGTAATATCAGGATATCCTCCTAAACCTACGCTATGATTGTTAGGATCGCCTTCAGGAATCATAACACCTTTTTCAACAGCATCAATAACACTTCCTCCCGATTCCAGAACTTTCATCGACTCATCATTGGCTCCAATACCATGCGACCAGGTAGATAATATGATTGGTAACTTATATGATTTCCCCAAAGAAGTTTTACTATTTCCAGCCTTAAGTACTTTTGTTGGTAATGCTCCAATAATTCCTAAAGCAGCAGCGCTTTCTAAAAATTTACGACGATTTATCATAATTCAATCTTATTTTGTTTATATCCAACCAAACCATAAAACATAAGATAAACATAACTGAAAACAGGAACGATAAATGCCATTTGTATTCCAAATGAATCGGCCACCAAACCTGATATTACAGGTAAAATTGCACCTCCTAAAATCATCATTACTAATAATGAAGAACCCTGACTAGTGTATTTTCCCAATCCGGAAATTGCAAGCGTAAAAATATTCGACCACATAATGGAATTAAAAAGTCCTATACCAACTAAACTCCATAATGCTAGTTGCCCGGTGGTATTCAATACAATTGCAAGTAAAACAATATTGATACCTGCAAAAACATAAAGGTTTCGGTTTGCCCGCTTTCCTGCAAAAACAAAGGCTAAATAATTTATTATCAACAGAATACCAAATATATTGGCTGTGTCGAAATTTGTAATCAAACCAACAGTGATGAATGAAACTACCGGAACAATAAACATTAAAAAATATTTAAACACTTTCAATTTTATTTCGCTTAGCGAGATGGCTCCTAAAAACCTGCCTATCATTTGTCCTCCCCAGTAAAATGCAACGTAAGTACTGGCTTGTGTTTCTGTCATTCCTCCTATTTCCGGTAAATGAAGAAAGTTTATTATCATACTTCCAATACTAACCTCCCCGCCCACATACATAAAAATGGCAAACATACCGAACACCAATTGTGGATATTTGAATGCACCGAAGCCTTTTACTATTTCTTCGGAATTTGTAAAGACCGGAAGTTTTGTTTTACCAATAAAAACTGCAACTAAAACAAACAAAAGCGCAAAAACCAAATACGGAATTTTAACCGCGTCAGATCCTTCAGCATTCTTGAAAAAAGTAAAAATTAGAAATCCTCCTATTACCGGGCCAATGGTTGTTCCCAATGAGTTAAAACCCTGTGCCAGGTTAAGGCGTGAGGAAGCCGACTCTTCAGAACCTAATATAGCAACATAAGGATTAGCAGATATTTGCAAAAGGGTAAATCCAAGACCCAATACAAATAATGCCGATAAAAAGAAACCATACATATGAAATAGAGCAGCCGGATAGAATAATAATGCACCTATGGCTGATACTATAAGTCCTGCAACAATTCCATTTTTATATCCAATTTTGTTGATGGGGTCTCCTTTGGTAACTGAAAAGATAAAGTAAACTGCCGAACCAATAAAGTATGCCAGGAAAAAAGCAAACTGAACCAGCATGGCTTTAAAATAGTTAAGTTCAAAAACCCCTTTTAAATACGGTATTAAAATGTCGTTTAAAACTGTCATAAATCCCCACATAAAAAATAAAACCGTGAGGCTTATAAATGCTGAAGTATAATTCTTTTTATTTTGCATACTGCTAATTATCAGTCACTAACACATATTTTCTCAGAGTAGTTGTAAAAATTAAAATGGAGTAGAAAGTGAAATAGTCTATTTATGGTCAAAAATAAAGAAATATACTTAGAAAATACGCTAATATTTGTAATTTTGCGGCGCGTTTTTTTAAAATAGTATTTTGATGGATTTAACACACGAATTGAATTGCAGGATAATACAGAACATACAGGTATCTCCAATAATGAGAATTATAAAGGTAAGCCCTGAGGGATGGCAATTTCCTGAATTTGAACCCGGTCAGTTTGTTGCCCTTGGCCTTCCACCCGATGCCGCCAGGAGTGCTGACTCTTCCGATGAACATGCAGTTCCAAATCCTGACAAATTAATTAAGCGGGCATATTCCATTGCTTCTTCTTCAACAGAGGATTCAGTTGAGTTTTATATTACTCTTGTTCATTCCGGACAACTTACTCCCCGAATATTCAATTTACAAATTGGAGATAAGATATTTATGGGTAAAAAGGCTGTGGGAATGTTTACTCTCGACCAGGTTGATGAAGAAAGAAATGTGGTTCTAATTGCCACCGGAACAGGTGTTGCTCCTTATATGAGTATGCTTCGTTCGAATGCTTTGAGAAGAAAAGGCAGGATAATGGTTATACATGGTGCAGCAAACTCCTGGGATTTAGGATATTCTTCCGAACTCAAATTGCTTGCAAATATGTTCCCAAATTTTATTTACTATCCAACTATTACAGAGCCAGAAAAAGAACCTACAGGATGGTATGGCGATACAAGGTTTATACAGGATATATGGGATAGTGGTATTGCCAAAGAAAAGTGGGGAATTGAAACAACACCTGATAATACCGATTTCTTCCTTTGTGGAAACCCGAAAATGGTTGAAGGAATGAAAGAAGAACTTTCAAAACATGGTTTTAGAGAACACAAAAGAAAAGAACCGGGACAAATACACGCAGAAGAATTTTAATTTATAGCGGTCGTTTGACCGCTTATTTTTTTCGAATTTTACTAATTTATAACAATTCTAAATAATGGAAGGATTTACATTAGCACTAAACAATCACGACGATATAATTTGTAATTGCATGACTATAACCAGAGGAGAAATTCTTGAGTCGATAAGCAATGGGAATAAAGATATAGATACCATAGGCGAAGATATTGATGCAGGGGTTATTTGCGAAAGTTGTCATGATGATATTGAACAAATTATTGAAAATCGCAATTAAAATGATTGGAATAAAAAAAGGCAAACTCCCATTGGAAGTTTGCCTTTTTTAAATCGCTCTTAAATCTAATTGATAGAATAAAAATATGGTAAACGTGCCTGAACACCTTTCATATTTTGTACAGCTTTTATTTGATCATAATAAGTTTTAAACTCACCAAGTTCATCACCAATAACTTTGGCTTTAGCATCTCCTGTTAACTGAAGCATCAACTCCTCAATAAATTCTTTTCTTTCAGGAAATTCTTTTAGTCTGTAATCTTCATTTAGTTCGGCTTTTTGTGCTGCATATGCTATTGCATCTTCCAGTCCGCCCATTTCATCAACCAATCCAATATTCAAGGCATCGGAACCTGTCCAAACACGACCTTTTGCAATGCTATCGACAAATTCAGGTTTTAACCCTCTTGTATTTGCAACCAGATTTACAAAATCATCGTAGATGTCAATTATTTGAGCATTTATCTTTTCCTTTTGGAAATCGCTCATTGGTTTCATTACACTAATAAAATCGGCATTTTCGTTAGTGGAAACTTCATCGAAAGTAATACCTAGTTTGTTAGTCATAAGTCCTTGGAAATTAGGAATTATCCCAAACACCCCAATTGAACCGGTAATAGTTGTTGGCTGAGCAAAGATATAATCGGCATTGGTAGATATCCAGTATCCGCCCGAAGCAGCTACATCGCCCATTGATACTATAAATGGCTTTGCTTCTTTTGCAAGAGCAACCTCACGACGAATTACATCGGACGCCAATGCATCACCACCAGGAGAGTTTACACGCATAACTATTGCTTTTACTTTATCATCAAGGCGTGCTTTTTTTATCGCTTTGGCAATTTTAGCCGACCCCATCGATCCTTCAGCACCTTGTCCCTGAACAATGTCTCCAGTGGCATAAACTACGCCTATTCTGTCTCTTGATATATTTGTTTTACCAACTATAGCATGAGTATACTTCGTATAGGTAATCCAGTCTAATTTTTCGTCCTCCGATTTCGAAGTAAGTTCTTTAAGCCTGTTTATAACTTCATCACGATAGATTACTCCATCTACGAAATTAAGTTCCAATGCTTTGTCAGCATCAGTAACATCAAGATTATCGGCTATGCTGTTAAGTTGTTCTACACTAATACCACGACTTGTATTTAGAGTAAACAAAATTCTGCCCCAAATAGAGTTTAACAAAACCTGATATTGTTCGCGATTAGCTTCACTCATTTTATCTTTAATAAGTGGCTCCACAGCACTTTTATATTTATTATCTGGACCTCTGACTATTTGCATTTCGATATCAAGTTTTTTAAGCATATTCTTAAAAAACATCAACTGAGCACTCAAACCTTTAAAGAGTACCATCCCTTTAGGATTCAAATAAATTTCATCAGCTACGCTGGCGAAATAATATCCTTTTTTATCAAAAGAATTGCCATAGGCCACAATAAATTTACCCGTTGATTTAAACTCCAGCAGTTTATTACGGATTTCTTCTGTAGTTGCTACTCCTGCCGGAATAGTTTCCATATCGATGAATATACCTTCTATATTATCATCTTTACCTGCTTTATCAATATTTTTCAATATTTCATTTAAGCCCGTTGGTTTGTTAGATTTCATAGTG
The DNA here is from genome assembly GCA_002869365.1 of Marinilabiliales bacterium. Lineage (GTDB taxonomy): Bacteria > Bacteroidota > Bacteroidia > Bacteroidales > F082 > BM524. Next base: position 8,231 of record PKTA01000043.1, read on the forward strand.
GCGAAATCAAATCCTTCCAATGGATTATCCGAAGCTCTGTCGGTAATTGGAGTATTCCAGTTCAACTGAAGAACTGAGTTTGGTTTTACTGTTACTGTTTCATTCTCCGACATCGCAATAATACTTGAGATCATTGCTGCAAAAAGAAGAAAAACAACTAAAATTGTTAATAATGTTCCCGCAAATGAGGCGAACATAAATTTAAAAAACTGTTTCATGAGATTATTTTTTATGCTAAATAACTGAATATCCTTGAACTGCTTTACCATAAATCGGTAAGAGGCAGAAATTTGTCGGTGAATTACCTATTTACTGACCCCAGTAAATCAATTACAATATTAACATAAAATTGTGGATAATTCAAAAGCAAAACGGTTAAATTTTGCAAAACAATTTCGACTTTTATTGTATAGAAAAAATATGATAAAAGTTAAAAAGTATATATCAAAATCTAAACTCAATCGTGGGTTTTTACTTGCTTTTTTAATGCTTTTCATAAGTTCAGGCTCATATACTTATTCCGACAGTATAAAACCTGAAATTATTCCTGATAACTCTCCCTCCCTTTTTGTAAAAGTTTATTCGAGTAATTTTATCGGTTTTAAACCTTTCGATATAAAACCGATAAAGAAATCTATTCCAATAGAAGTAAAAACTGCAAAACCATCAGTTGAAATTGCCAAACATGGTGTTTTAAGTATTGATATAATGGCCAGTTATCTTCATGATAATAATCCGGAAATAAGTTTACAAAAGTCGAAGGAAATTGCCACATTATATTTTGAAGAAGCAAAGTTAGAAGGCATAAACCATGATGTGGCTTTTAGCCAGATGTGTTTGGAAACAGGTTTCCTAAAGTTTGGTGGTGATGTTGCTTCTACTCAAAATAATTTCTGTGGTTTGGGAGTTACCGGAAAAGGTGTAAAGGGTCTTTCTTTTGAAGATGAGAGAAAGGGAATACGTGCTCACATACAGCACCTTAAAGCATATGCAACTACTCAAAACCTTAAAACAGAAATTGTTGATACACGATTTAAATTCGTAAAAAGAGGAAGTGCAAAAAGAGTTGATGATCTTACCGGAAAATGGGCTGCCGACAAAAACTATGGTAAAAAAATTCAAAATATCCTGAAGCGTTTGCAAAGTTTCGACTATGCTTCGGTGAATTAAATTTTGTGATAAATAATTTTATTAATCTAAAAATATACAATCCTAATTTTTACTTTTGCCTAAGAGAATTTTATTCTAATGACTTATAGTAATACGGCATTTATTCTTTTGGGAGGTAATATAAATCCTCGTTTCACTTACCTAAAAAAGGCTGAAAGTAAAATCAGTACTGTAGTGGGGCATATAATAAGTAAATCAAATATTTACGAAACAGAAGCCTGGGGATTTGAATCGGAAGATAATTTTTTAAATGAAGTGTTATTGGTAGAAACAAACTTATCAGCAAACTCGCTTTTGAAAGAATTATTAGAAATTGAAAAGTCTCTTGGAAGAAAACGAAATGAAGGAGAAGCATATAGTTCAAGAACTCTGGATGCCGATATTCTTTATTATAATAATGATATTATCGACGAAGAAGACCTAAGTATTCCTCATCCCCGTTTACATTTAAGGAAATTCGTATTGGAACCTCTTTGTGAAATTGCAGCTAATTATGTACATCCCAAATTAAAAATGTCGAATAAGGTATTGTTGAAGAATTGTGATGATAAATCGAGGGTAATAAAAATGAATAATGATGAATTATAATTTTATTGCCATAGAGGGAAATATTGGGGCCGGGAAAACCAGTCTCGCAAAAATGATTGCAAGGGATTATAATGCAAAATTAATCCTCGAACAGTTTGAAGACAATGCTTTTTTACCCAAATTTTATAAAGAACCCGATAAATATGCTTTCCCTCTTGAAATGTCGTTTTTGGCCTCTCGCTTCCAGCAATTAAAAGACCAACTGGGCGACAGGGATTTATTTAAAACCTTTACCATTTCGGATTATTATATTATTAAATCTTTGATTTTTGCAGGTAAAACCCTTGCTTCCGACGAATTGAAATTATATAACAGGTTCTTTCAAATAATCCATACACAATTACCCAAACCCGACTTATTTGTTTTCCTTTATGTTGATACTCCACGATTACAAAAAAATATCAAGGATCGTGGCCGCCCCTATGAACAAGAAATTCAAAATGACTATCTTGACAAGATACAAAGTGGTTATTTCGATTTTATGAATCATCAAAGGGATATGAAAATCCTCATACTTGACACTAACAAACTGGATTTCGTAAATAATCAGGAACATTATCAACAAATTGTAGATGCACTATCAAAGGAGTATACAACAGGTGTGCATAGGATTACTTTCTAGATTAGTATTTTAATTAAACGAATTAGTGACAATAAATAGGATGCAGAGCCTTCTATTTAACCTCAATACTCCTTCTTACAATTCCACAAAAAAACCCGACTTCCTCAAAAAGAAGCCGGGTTTCATATATCAGTTTATTCTATTTCTTAGTTTACAAGAGCCTGGAAACTTGCATCATCACGATATTTCAAGAATACCATATCGTTGGCTGCACTTTTCTTGTACTTAGCATCTGCTTTAATAGCTTCACCTAAATACTTAAGTGTTGATTCTTTATCATTATTCATAGAAGCAGCAACTGCCTGAATATAGATAGTTTCTGCATCCTGAGGTTCTACACAAGCGAAAGTTTTTTGTGCTCCGCTATAGTTATTGTTTAATAACTGAGCTAAACCGCGGTTGAAATCGCATCCTGCATTTGCAAGAAGGCCTTCTGCTTTAGCATAATCGCCTTGATAAAGTTTAGTAACACCCATATTATAAGTAACATCGGCACCTAAGTCCTGAGCTTTCATGAAGTTCTCTTCAGCAGCATTATAATCACCTTCGTGAAGGGCAACAATACCCATATTATTATAAACTTCTGATGAATTTTCATTCATTTCAGCGGCTTTTGCTAACAATTCTTTAGCAGCATCGATATTTCCCATTTCCAGTTCAACGGCAGCAGCGTTGTTAACTGCTCTCCAGCATTTTGGATACTGATTCATAGCATTTGCATAAACCTGTTTCTTGGTAGCAAGATCATCGGTTAATGTAGCAGCATATAAAATTTCGTTAACAGAAAGTTGAGCAGGATCAGAAGTTGCATACTCAGCAATTTGAGCGGCTGGCTTCTTAGGCTCATATGTATTTACATTAATTTCTGCACGACGTAGTGGAGGAAGTATATCACGCTCTAATTCAGGATAAATAAGAATCATATTGCGAATTTCTTCTTCTTTTTTGCTAGCTTCAGCAGAATTAACTACGTTTATGATAGCATTTTTGTCAGCAATTTGTGAACCTTCAACAGAAGTCATAAATCCATTCCAGTCAGGACCATTTCCATTAAGAACGAAAGTCATATTCTCTGCATCTTCACCAATTTTCTTCTTCATAAATTTCTCAGCAGTTTGAGCACGTCTCATAGAAAGTCCTTCATTGAAAGTCTCTTCTCCTTCAGGAGATGCCCATCCGTTGATAGTAATGTTTTTAACTGCCCATCCATTTTCTATATCAGAAGTTGAATTAGCAAGTTTCGCTTCATTTTCGTCATCTTTATTTAAAGGAAGACGCTTATTAAGTTGCGCTAAGTTAACCTGAAAATAGATATCAGCAGTTTGAGTAATAACTGTTTCTAACTCATAACCATGAGGTGCAACAATTTCAGTTTCGTTATGACGAACAAATTTTGACAGATGAATAACACCATCAGCAAGTTTTCTAGGCTCTGCCTGAACTGCTTTTGGTCCATTTGCAAGAGCGTCATCACAATCGCTGTAAGTTGTACCATTGTCAGCATATATAACTGGTGCTACATAAAGTTCTGAAACTTCCATTCCATCTTTATAAGGAATTTTTCCAGTATAAACGAAAGAACCTCCATTTTTATAACTGATAAGTGTTCCATCACCTTGTACATCTTCACCTTTAAATTTCATAGGTTCGAAAGCAGTTTCTCCACCTTCATATTTTAATACAGGAGTAAAACACATTACACCATCTTCTATGAAATATTTTGGAGGGAAAGTACCTTTAATGGTAACAGCAACTGAATCTCCTCTTTCCTCAAGTGGATTTGGAACAGCCATCAACTCAACTTTATCAAAGTTGTTACCCATTTTAGCAGGGCTTTTTGTGATGAATTTATATCTTAAACCAACATTAAAATGAGAATATGCGTCATTCTTTACTGCTGCGGTACCATGAATTACATTGTCAGCCCAATCTGTATCCATCCATGTATAAGTATATTCTCCAAATAAGTCCCATTTTTCTGCAACAGATGCTGTTATGTCTGCACCAAAAGGAACTGTTAAGGAAATTTTACGTTTACCTATTCCATTACCTTCAGCGGTAGATCCGGATGCAGCATATTTACCACGGCTTGCTAGTCTAGCGCCAGTTATACCATCATCGGTTCTGGAATTATATTGAGTTTGTCCAATTCCACCATGAATACCAAATGATATCAATCTGTCCTTATAACCTGCAAACAAGTTGGAAAGGTTAATGCCAGCCTGGATATCACCACTAATGTAATCCATGTTAAACTTTAAATCCTGTTGCGTACCTGCTCCAGTTCCAATTCCGTTTTGTGGAATAATGTTTTTCTTGTGAGCACTGCTAAAGCCTCTCATTACATTTACATTAGCATTTAACCAAGGTAAAAATTGGTAACCTCCTCCAAAACCACCATTTACTTGTGTATTTTGTAAATCGGGTGCGAATTGATATCTGGCCAAGTCGCCACGAAACCAATTGGACCCCAATTGTGCTTGAAGGAAAAAATGAGGACTAAAACTTGTACTCTTTGTCTCTTTCTTAACTTCATCTGTTCCTTCTTCCTGTCCGTAGAACGTCATCGGAAGAACTAACATGCTAAGAAATAATACGCTTGTTAAAATAGAATAAACTCTTTTCATGATTTTATAATTTATTATCAATTAAACTGTTATTTACAAATATAATAAAAATTTGAAATAAACATGGTTTTGGTAATTGCAAAATTAGGACTAAATTAAATGCAAAACAATATTTTTAATTCTTTTTTACGTATAAAATTGAATAAGGTTACACCAAGTCTATATAATTGATTTTCAACGCAATGTCGTAGATAGCTATCCCGGCACTTATGGTAACATTAAAAGAATGTTTAGTCCCTATCTGTAATATTTCCAAATAAAAATCTGAATTTGCAATAATTTCATCATCAACTCCTTTCACTTCATTGCCCAGTACAAGGGCATATTTGGCGTTTTTTTCGGGTTTAAAATCATGTAAATAAGTGCTCCTCTCTACCTGTTCCAAACATAAAATAGTATAACCTTCACTCTTTAATTCTTTAACTGAATCTATTGTTTTGTCGAAGTATTTCCAGTCTACCGAATCAGTGGCGCCAAGTGCGGTTTTTTGTATGTCGCGGTGTGGAGGACAAGCAGTGATACCACATAAATGTATTTTTTCAACCCTGAAACCGTCGGCAGTTCTGAAAATAGATCCAATATTATTTAAACTCCTTATATTGTCGAGCACCAATGTTAATGGCAGTTTTTCCGATTTTTTAAAATCTTCAACACTTATTCTGTTTAACTCATCTAACTTAAGTTTTCTCATTAATTATGATATTTGTTGAAAAGCAAAATTAAAAAATGTGAATTAACAACGGGCATTTTATATTTTTGTATTTGCTTATGTCGAAATCTGAGAATAAATACGCCGAAACTCCTTTGATGAAGCAATACAACAACATCAAAGCAAAATATCCTGATGCTTTATTGCTTTTCAGGGTAGGTGATTTTTATGAAACTTTTGGTGAAGATGCTATTAATACTTCCAAAGCCCTGGGAATAGTTTTGACAAAAAGAAGAAACGGTGCTGCTGCCTATGTAGAGTTGGCAGGTTTCCCTCACCACTCACTTGATTCGTACCTTCCAAAACTTGTAAGAGCAGGATACAGAGTGGCCATTTGCGATCAGTTGGAAGATCCAAAACTAACTAAAAAGATTGTAAAACGTGGTGTTACAGAACTTGTTACGCCGGGAGTTTCCCTAAACGACAATGTTCTTGAACAGAAAAAGAACAATTTTTTAGCCGCCATCCATCAGGAAACAGGTTCAAATGGTATTGCATTTCTGGATATTTCTACAGGAGAGTTTTTTATTGCGGAAGGTAATAATGAGTATATCGATAAATTGATACAAGGGCTGCAGCCATCAGAAGTTGTTGTACAGAGGCAGAAAAGGACAAAATTCATTGAACGCTTTGGAGATGCTTTTTATATTTCTGTTTTCGACGACTGGGTTTTTTCCAATGAGTTTGCTGACGATTTGCTAATAAAACATTTTAATACAACTTCTTTAAAAGGTTTTGGCATAGAAAATATGCCCATGGGAATAATTGCAGCGGGAGCCATTTTACATTATCTCTTTGAAACTCATCACGATAAGTTAGATCATATAAATGGTATCAGTCGCCTCGACGAAAGCAATTATGTTTGGCTCGACAGGTTTACAATGCGTAACCTGGAGTTACTTTTCAGTATAAACCCTGATGGACTGTCGCTAATAGATGTTATCGACAAAACCGAATCTCCCATGGGAGCACGCATGATGCGCAGATGGATAAGTATGCCATTAAAGGATAAAGAAAAAATTGAAGCAAGGCTTGATGTTGTTGATTTCTTTAGCAAAAATGCGCAACTAAGAACTAAATTACTCAGCCAAATAAAAAAGATAGGCGACCTTGAACGATTGATTTCAAAGGTTGCAACGGCAAGAATAAGTCCTCGTGAACTGGCTCAATTGTTGAGAGCCCTTTTGGCAGTAGAAGAAATTAAATCGATTCTTGCTGAAAGTGATTTTGAACAATTGAAAAAGATGTCGGATCAGTTAAATCAGTGTGATAGTCTGATTCAGAAACTTAAAACATCATTGGTTGAAGAACCGCCTATGTCAATAGGCAAAGGGAAAGTTATTGCAAATAGAGTTTCCGAGGAACTCGACGAACTAAGAGCCATTGCCTATTCGGGAAAAGATTTTTTAAAACAAATTCAGGAGAGAGAATCTGCAAATACAGGAATTCCTTCATTAAAAATAGGATATAACAATGTCTTCGGATATTATCTGGAGGTTACCAATGTTCACAAAGACAAGGTTCCCGGTGAATGGCATCGTAAGCAAACCCTTACAGGATCGGAAAGATATATTACAGAGGAGTTAAAGGAATACGAACAGAAGATTTTGGGTGCTGAAGAAAAAATCCTAGCGCTTGAACATCGCCTTTTTAATCAGATTGTAGCTTATACAGCAGAATTTGTTAAACCTATTCAAATTGATGCTTCGGTTATTGCAGCAGTCGATTGTCTGATGTCGTTCGCAATAGTTTCCAGAGAAAACAAATATAATAAGCCCGAGTTAAACGAATTGTATTCAATAAACATTGAAGCAGGAAGGCATCCGGTTATAGAGCAAAATATGAAAGTTGGTGAGTCGTATGTGGCTAACAATATTTTTCTTGACAACGAAACTCAACAGATAATCATACTTACAGGCCCCAATATGTCGGGAAAATCGGCATTGTTACGGCAAACGGCTTTAATAGTTTTGATGGCACAGATAGGTTGTTTTGTTCCCGCTAAGAAAGCAGAAATCGGATTAGTAGACAAAATTTTTACACGTGTAGGAGCCTCCGATAATATTTCTTCTGGCGAATCTACCTTCATGGTGGAGATGAATGAAACGGCAAGTATATTAAATAATATTTCCAACAGAAGCCTTATACTTTTAGATGAAATAGGCAGAGGCACAAGCACTTACGATGGTATTTCCATAGCATGGTCCATAACAGAATTTTTACATAACCATGGGGCTTTCCGTCCAAAAGTTTTATTTGCAACACACTATCATGAGTTAAATGCCATGGCTTCGACTATGGAAAGGATAAAAAATTATCATATTTCCATAAAAGAAATTGGCAACAAAATAATCTTTCTCAGGAAACTGAAAAGCGGAGGCAGCGAGCATAGTTTCGGAATTCACGTAGCAGAAATGGCCGGTATGCCGAGAAGCGTATTGGCCAAAGCAAAGGAAATGCTTGCAGTTCTTGAAAACAGCAGGAACAATCAGGAATTGAATAAGAAGGTAAAGAGTATGCCAAAAGCAGATGATTTCCAGTTGAGTTTCATACAATTGGACGATCCTTTACTTCATCAGATTAAAGATGATATATTAAGTACCAATATAGATACTCTTACTCCGGTGGAAGCCCTGATGAAGTTAAATGAGATAAAAAAACTTCTTGGGGGATAAAAGCGTAAAAAAAATCGATTTTTTTGTTTGTTTATTGAAAAAAGTTTTACATTTGCACCTCCAAAAATGAGACTAACAGTCGAAATTTTTGATGCGGGAATAGCTCAGTTGGTAGAGCACGACCTTGCCAAGGTCGGGGTCGCGAGTTCGAGTCTCGTTTACCGCTCACTAGACCCGATATCCTG
>PKTA01000192.1 GCA_002869365.1 Marinilabiliales bacterium
ATTCCTGCTGCGTAACCAAAAATTGTGGGTTCAATATAATACCATTGACCATGAAGTGAATCCAGTTGATACTGCTCCCAGAGTTTAGCAAATATTTTATCCTTTGAAGGAAACAAATTTGTAAAGTCTATTAAAATCACTTTCGGACGACTTGCAATATTCCAGTAACCACATCTCATTTTCAATCCGAGTTTCTCAACTTCAGGCTTCCAGTCTGCGAACATATTATTATCCACGCTAAAGTCAGGATTCTCATCGGTACCCTTCCATACGTCGGGGCCTATTAAGATATAATCGTCACCATATTTTTCAGCAATACTTCTTGCTTTGGTTGAAACAACAGTATAGATACCTCCTATTTTATTACAGGTTTCCCAACTGGTTTCAAATATAAAATCAGGTTTATTATTCATTATTAAATTTCGGATTTAAATCAAATTACGGTCCTAAAACGGAGCCGCAAAATAACACAAACTATTTGTTAAAAACCAATATTTATTATACGGCTTAATTTCTGATACAAATACTTTATATTATATTGTATATTAGTTATTTACGATTTATTTTTATTTAATTTGCCAGCCCTGATAAAATAAATTAACATTGAAACAAACATCATGGCAATGTTTATATAAAGTAACACATTGTAGATATTGGTTTCATAGCCCAGGGCAGTATTTGTAATCAAAAGTATAATTATCAGAAATATTGAGGTTGTAAGAATATTTATCACATTTAAGAGGCGTATTGCAAGCAAGTATTGAAGTCTGGCATTTGCCTCATTTATCTGAACAGGAAAATTCATTAGATGAGGAAACCTTCTTATCCACCATAAACTAACAGCTAATACCACACTTATTCCGCTAACCATGAAAATTGTATACTTATTTCCATAATTGTCGACATTTCCTTTCATATTAAAATGCAATGGAATTTTATCCGGTAAAAGATTCAGATAATACATTGGAACTATTACTACTGCCAGAACAAAAGCCAACAAAACGACATCCAAAACAACATCAAATCTTTCAGTTGGTATTTTTAGTTTCGGTTTACTATTCATTTATTTACCAAAAATTTCAGCAATTTTATCTTCTACTCTTTTTCTATACTTATTTATCTCTTTCTTATTTATTTTTTTTAATTCTGATTGTAATTCTTCATATTTTTTCTTCGCGTTCTTATTAAGATTAGGAATAATCTTTTCCATTACTTCTTTCTCAGCACCTTTAAGCGCAGCCGTCATTTCTTCCACATCAATTTCCTTAAGAAGTTTTTTCACTGCAGCGTTCGACATATCTTTAATGTCTTCAAATTTTATCTCCTTAGATTTTACCGCTGCGTCCTTTACTTTTTTATTGGCTCTCTTAACGGTATCTTTTACGGCCTCAGAAGTTTTATCATATAAATCAGATGCCGATTGTTTAACGCCTTCATAACCTTCTTTTCCGAATTTAGTATTCTCGTTTACACGAATTATAAAGTCGGAGAGCACGTTCATATAATTTACGAAGGCATCATAAGGTGTTCCGTAGGGGTTAAAATATTTGTGAACATCACCATCGGAGAACCACTTGGTACACATATAATAAAAGTGGTCGGAGGTTTGTAAATACAACCAGTCTTTCCAAATTTGAGGATCATCACACTCCTTTACTTTCTCATACAAATTGTACAATTTCTCGAAGGCTTCATCCTGCAAATCATTTCCTAACCACGCAGTAAGATCTCTTTCTTCATCGGCCCATGAAATTTCATTCGGTACAGAAATGGGAGAAACAGCCTGTAATTTTTTTGCTAATTCTGAAGGTGTGGCGAATCCAAAATCAGAATGTGAAAATACCCTTTTTGGTAGTGATTTCATGAAATCAAAAATTCCTGTTTCAGCCCATTGATGTTCACCAAAAGTTTCATAATCCATAAACAGATTAATTGTTTCTTCACTTTCGTTGGATTTGTTTAACCAATCAACAAACTTCTCAGCTGTAAGAGGCCATCCTTCCCAACTTTGTTGTGAGAATCTGAATGCGATGTCGTCGCTTAAAAGGAAATTTTTAAGCAGCAACTTTAGTTCGGGCCTGACGGCACTAGCATACATATAGTTAGGACTTCGCCATCCTAATACATGCTTTGCTCCTTCCGATAGCATAAGTTTATACCCCATATCGGCAACCATTTCACCAATACGATCAGAATATATCAATTCGGTATTTCTAAAAGTAGTAGGCTTTTTACCAAAATGTTGCTGAATTTTGTGAGTATGCATTTCCACCTGACGCTGAAATTCCTCTTTACTTATCAAAGCAGCTAGCGAATGCGAATAAGTTTCAGCCATAAACTCAACATTACCTGTATCAGCAAGTTTCTTGAAACTCTCCAAAACTTCAGGAGCATATTCTTCAAACTGATCGATGGCAGAGCCTGAAATTGAGAAACTTACTTTAAATGCCGAACCATATTCTTTAATCAGGTCCAGCAAAATATTATTCATGGGAAGGTAACTTTTTTTAGCAACCTTTCTCATTATAAAACTATTGTTATAATCGTCGAAATAATCATGTTTTTCAGCGATATCGAAAAATCTGTAGTTTCTTAGTCTGTATGGTTGATGAACTTGAAAATAAAAACAAATTGACCTCATATTTTTTATTTTTTAAACTCAGGCATTGTAATTTTATACTCTGAGCATTAATATTCTTTTTAACTATTGTATCTAAATTATTACAAAACTGATTCGTAAACTTTTTTAACCTCCTTGGCTGAATTTTCCCATTTCAGGTTTTCAACCTCAATTTTACCATATTCTTTAAACATATTTGAAAGTCCATCGTAATGGCATAATCCATAAATTGAGTCGGCCATAGCATCCACATCCCAAAAATCAACTTTAAAAGCATGTTTAAGAACCTCGGCTACTCCCGATTGTTTTGAAATTACCACAGGTACATTCGAACGCATTGCTTCCAAAGGAACAATTCCAAACGGTTCTGAAACAGAAGGCATTACAAACACATCACTCAAGGCAAACATATTAGTAACATCATCACCTTTCAGGAATCCTGTAAAGTGAAACTTGTCGGCTATTTTCAGATGAGCAACCCTTTCAATCATTTTGTTAAGCATATCGCCTGAGCCTGCCATAACAAATCTGACATTATTATCCTTTTGGAGAATTTTATATGCTGCTTCGATGAAATATTCGGGGCCTTTCTGGTAGGTAATTCTTCCTAAAAAAGTAACTACCTTTTCTTTCATCTTTCTTTTTATTTCTATTATTTCTTTTGAAACCGCTTGATCAACGGCATTATGAACTGTAACAACCTTCCCGGGATCTATTCCATATTTTTCAATTACCACTTTACGGGTAAGATTACTAACAGTAATAACTCTGTCGGCTGCTTCCATGCCTTCTCTTTCCATATCGTAAACCACCTGATTTACGTCACCGCCAGTTCTATCGAATTCAGTAGCATGCATATGAACTACAAGGGGTTTTCCGGAGGCTTTTTTTGCTGCAATTCCTGCAGGATAAGTTAGCCAGTCGTGGGCATGTATAATATCATGTTTTTCTTTGGCTGCGATACCGGAACCTATCAAAGCATAACGTGCTACTTCCTCCATAAGGTTCACACCATAGGCACCGGAAAACTCATATCGCTTTGAAAATACATTGCTTGTATATTTTTCTCCTGTTTTTTTATTATCCTCAAAAACCTTAGAAAACTCAACAGGGTCGACATATGGAATTATATTTGAACCCACTTCCATATATTTTATGTTAGCCCAAAACTCTTTGTATTCCGAATCTTCAAGATCGAAGGATATGTCGCTGGCATTAAGTATCCTCACAGCACGCTGATCTTCATCACCATATGCTTTTGGCACCACAAACATCATTTCAACACCATGTTTCGACAAACCTTTTGTAAGTCCAAAACATGCTGTTCCAAGACCGCCTGTGATGTGTGGAGGAAATTCCCAACCGAACATTAAAATTCTCATAATCCTATTTAATTTTTTAGTGTAAACACTAATTTTATTTTATCATTTGATTTATTCTCAGCAATTCGGAAACACTCCATGCCTGCGAAATAGCCCCTCTTCCTTCAAAAGGAGGATCGCCATCATATATTTCCGAAACTGTTCCAATACCTTTTCTGGTCATTTCTTTCTCAAAACCGTGATATAATTCGCTAATAAAATCCTTGCCTTTCTCTCCCTGTAAACGAAGATAAGTATCGGCAAAGGCCCCCAGCAACCAGGGCCAAACAACACCCTGATGATATGAGGTGTCGCGCTGGCTTTGATTACCCTCATTAATAGCCTTATAGGCTTCATTTTTGGGCGACAGAGTCCTTAACCCCATGGGTGTAAGCAATTCGGCTTTTACTTTATCCAAAACTCCCCTCTGTTTATTCTCACTTAAAACACTGTAGGGAAGGGAAGCAGCAAAAATCATATTTGGTCTTACATCCCAGTTTTTATAATCACCATTAACATAATCAGCCAGATACCTGCGATTAGCATCCCAAAAAGTATGTTCAAAATTTTCTTTAATAATATCGGGCCATTTCGACCATTCCTTTACAAATGTCTTATCATTGGCAGCGCTGGCAAGTTCCAGACAAAACCGAAGTGCATTATACCACAATGCATTAATTTCAACTGCATATCCAATTCTTGGTGTTACAGGTTTTCCGTGTACTATGGCATCCATCCATGTGAGGGCTTTACCAGGTACTCCCTGCCAAACAAGACCGTTTTCATGCATGCCAATATTGTTATGCGTTCCTTTGGCAAAATGAGAGATAATACTCTTCATTGGCTTGCCGTATTCTTTCCATACTTCAGCCTTATTCTTGATGTTTTCGGCATACTTTTGAATTGCCCAAAAGAACCAAAGTGAAGCATCCACAGAATTATAAGAGGTTTCTTTTCCAAGACCTACATTTGGAAATAATCCATCCTTTAATTCGGAAATCATTGTTTTCATAACTCCTTTAAAAACTGATGTTTCTCCTCTACTTAATGTGAGGCCTGGCAATGAGATAAATGTATCTCTCCCCCACCTTCCAAACCAAGGGTAACCAGCAATTATTTCTTTATTTTTATCAATACTTACAATAAACTCATCAGCAGCATTTTTCAGACAGTTTTCAAAACTATTTCTTGGAATTCTTTTCTTAATCTCAGAATTAAACTGACGTTTGAAAGTAGCCGGAGCCTTTTCTTCAAGACCTGCAGATACAACTATCGACTCTCCTTTTTTCAGTTTAACATCGAAAAATCCTGGTACAAATAAGTCTTCAAGACTATCATAACCTCTTTCCAAATCACGTAAGTATTGAATATCATAATACCAATCGGGAATATGAGTGTATGTTACATTTTTTGAAAATTGCATAAAAACCTTCGAATAACCTTTATACATCTGCCATGAGGCTCCGTTTTTCAGTTCCGCATATTTTGATTCAACCCAGGTGTTTACCTTCGACAATGAATGCACATTACGATAAGCTAAAAAAGGTCTTATCCTCAAACTAACAACATCATTCTTTGTATCCTCAACAGTATATCTAATTAATATTCTGTTTTCATTTTCTGCAAAAATCGACTCCTTTGTAAAAACTGTACTTCCCAAACGATAAATCAGTTTTGGGTTTGGCTCAGAAATAAAATCACGAATATACTTATGTCCTTTGGGGTTATAATGCCCACCATTATACATACGCATACTTAAGTGAAAATCGTAATTATTTACAGTAAGCGTTTCGTCGAGAGTTGAAAGTAAAACATGATTCAAATCGTCGATAAGTGGCTGTCTTAAAACCAATAATCCGTGATACTTTCGGGTATTTGTATTTATAATTGTAGAACTTGCATATCCCCCGGCTCTATTGGTTCGCAATAACTCCCTATCAAGAGAGTATTTTAAATTTACAAGTTGCTTTTTGTTGAATTCTATATAACTCATTTTAAGTATATTATGAAAATATTTTCTAAATCCTTTTGGTTTTACAAATTTAGGCGCAATTTAATGATTATCAGTCAAATTAAAAAATTTAAGAATTATTTAACCTATTTTATGATTGCATGCATAATTTAAAGTTCAAATACTCAATACTCAATCGTTTGTGGTAATTTTTATATGAATTTTATTTTTGAATTAAAATGACTTTGAAAGTTGGATAAGAAAATTTACTTTTGGCAAATTGATTGGAAAATTAGTAACACATACACTATAAGCAGATGAGTATTTTCAAAAATTATCTAATTGCAATTCTAATATTTACTTTTGCAAACAGCCTTGTTGCAGGAGAAAAAAAAATAATTTCACATGATGATTATTCCTCCTGGAAATCGATAACAGAATATTCCATTTCGAACAATGGGGAGTTTCTGGTTTATGAAATTTCTCCCTTTGAGGGAGATGGTTATTTGTACGTAAAAAATCTGAAAACAAATAAACTTGATTCTATTCCCAGAGGATATAAGGCTAAATTTTCGCCAAACTCCAATTTTGTAGTATTTAAAATAAAGCCGCAATACGACACTCTACGCTCTGCCAAACTGAAGAAAGTAAAAAAGGACAAATTGCCGAAAGACAGTATTGGAATATTTATCCTAAACACAACTACTTTGTTAAAGTATCCCAATGTGGTGAGTTTTAAGTTAGGTAAAGATGAAGGAAATTTAGTTGCCATTTTGCTTGAAAACAAAAACGAAAAGCCCGAAGTTACTGATACTGTTTCCGACACTACTAAGCAAGTTAAAAAGAATAGTAAAAGTAAAAACAAAAAGAAAAGCAATAAGCTTGTATTAATAAATCCAATAAATGAAAGTTCATTTACCTATAAAAAGGTTGATAAATACTCACTTTCCAACAATGGTGAATCATGTGTTTATAGTATTGCAACCACCGATAGTATAGACTCGGTATTTGTATATCTTCATCATAACGAAAGCGCTATTAATAATTTGATATTCAGTTCGAACGGATATTCTGAGAATGTTGCTACGGATAAAAAAGGAGAACAGTTTGCCTTTACTTTTTCGAGCGATACCATAAAAAACAAAGCGTATTCACTTTATTATTACTCACAAAATACTTTAACTCTTGTTTCCGGAAATGATTTCAGCAACTTAAGCGATAATATGACCATCAGCCCTAATGGCAGAATTTATTTTAATGATAAGGGGACAGAACTGTATTTTGGTGAAGCCACAAAACCGCTTCCTGAAATAAAAGATACATTAACCGAAGATGAGAAAGTAAGTATCGACATATGGAACTGGAAGGATGATTATCTGCAGCCGATGCAGAAACTTCGGGCCAAAAAAGAAAAAAAGAGAAGTTATACGTCTGTATATTTCCCCCTTGATAAAAAAGTTGTAAGCCTTGAAAATAAAAATTTAGAAGATGTTTTCGTGAAACCTAAGGAAGATGGGAATATTGTTCTTGGCAGGGATAATCATAATTACAGAAAAGAAATTAGTTGGGACGGAAGCAGGTATTACGATTACTATCTTATTGATAAAAATACGGGAGAAAGAAAACTAATCCTTAAAAAAGTTGCTTCAACAGTAAGGCTATCACCTCAGCAGAATTTTGTAGCCTGGTATAATATTGCCGATAGTACATGGAACGCTTACAACATAGAACAAGAGAAATCCAACGAGTTGACATCTTACCTCAAAGAAAATTTTTATTACGAACTAAATGATATTCCTAATGAAGCTCCAAATTATGGTTTTGCAGGATGGACTGAGGATGAAAAATTTGTTGTTTATGATAAGTACGACCTCTGGCTTATTACTCCCGACGGGAATTCAAAAGCAAAAAATATTACAAATTATTATGGCAGAAAAAATGATATCCAACTAAGGTACAACAAGTTAAATCCTGACTTAATAACGCTCCCAAATAATATGTTGTTAACTCTATTCGACTTTAAAACTAAAAATTCAGGTTATGCCAGTTTTAATAAATTCAAAGATTTAAAGATACTTATACTCGATAAATTTGACTTTTCTGGAATAAAGAAATCCAAAAACAAAGACAAAGTAGTTTGGAGAAAACAGTCGTTTATCGAATATCCTGAATTGTATGTTTCTGATATCAAATTCAGGAAAATTGAAAAAATTACAAATACCAATCCTCAGCAGGAGAATTACAATTGGGGTACAGTAGAATTAGTTGATTTTACTACCCTTGAGAATGACAGCATGCAGGGTTTATTATACAAACCGGAAAATTTCGACCCAAATAAAAAGTATCCTATGATAGTATATTTCTATGAGAGATATGCTGACAGGCTTAACCGGTATTATGCACCAAAACCAATTCGCTCGGTAATAAACTTTACATACTATGCCAGTAACGAATACTTAATTTTTATACCTGATATTAAATACAAAACAGGTTACCCGGGGCCAAGTGGATTTAATTGTATTGTTGGCGGTACAAAATCTTTACTAAAAAAGTACGACTTTATCGACAAGGAAAATATTGGAATTCAGGGTCAGAGTTGGGGAGGTTATCAGGTGGCATATATTATTACCCAAACAAATATGTATAAAGCGGCTATGGCCGGTGCTCCGGTGAGTAATATGACCAGCGCCTATGGTGGAATACGCTGGGGATCAGGAATGAGCAGAGCATTTCAATATGAAGAAACTCAAAGTAGAATTGGTACTACTTTATGGGAACGACAAGATTTATATATTTTAAATTCCCCACTGTTTTTTGCCCCTCAGGTTGAAACCCCTTTGCTTATGATGCATAATGATAAGGATGGGGCTGTGCCATGGTATCAGGGAATAGAGTTTTTTAGTGCTTTACGACGACTCCACAAGCCGGTATGGATGCTAGTGTATAATGGTGCTCCACATAACCTTAAACGACTTGCCGACGAAAAAGACCTCACTGTAAGAATGCAGCAATTTTTCGATCATTTCTTAAAAGGAAAGCCAGAACCTGTATGGATGAAAAAGGGAGTTCCGGCCGTTGATAAAGGGAGAGAATTTGGATTCGAACTGAGTGAATAGGTATATTCTCTATTCAATAAAATCTTTAAAAAATTCATCAAATATTAAAATTGTACTTGATGAAACATGTACATTTATGCTAGAGCCTAATTTATAGCCGTTTCATATTATTTATTTTACAATTGTTTTATCTTTGCACCTATTAATAATTTAGAATCGCAACTAAATCAAAAAAAGTATGAAAAAATTAACTTATTTATTGATTGCCATATCTGTTATGATTGGCATCAATGCATGTAATGAAGTATCACAAGAAAAAACTATGACGAAAGCAATCGACAAAGAAAATATGGATGCTGCAGTAAAACCGGGTGAAAATTTATTTCAATACGCCAATGGCGGTTGGATAAAGTCTAACCCAATTCCTGACGAATACAGTCAGTACGGAGCCTTTACTGTTATCTATGAAGACAACCAGAAACAACTAAAAAGTCTTGTCAAAGAAGTTTCTGAACAAAAAAACACAAAAAAAGGAAGCATTAATCAGAAAATTCGCGACTTCTACAATAGTGGTATGGACACTGTTAAAATTGAAGAATTGGGAGTAAATGCACTTTCAAGCCAGTTGGATGAAATAGCAAATCTGAAAAGTAAAGAAGATGTTGAGAAACAAGTTGCAATTATGCAGCGCAGAGGAAGTTATCCTTTGTTTTATTTCTTTGCGGGCACTGATCAAAGAAACAGTAGCATGGAAATTGGTAATTTCTATCAAGGAGGAATTGGCCTTCCAGATATGGATTATTATATTAACGAAAGCGACAGAAGCGAAGGCATCAGGCAAGCATATTTAGAGCATCTTAAAAAAATGTTCATACTAAAAGGTGATGATGAGGAAAAAGCAAATAAAGCGGCTGAAACTGTGATGAAAATAGAAACTGATCTTGCTAAAGTTTCAAGAACACGTTTGGAATTAAGAAATCCTGTTGCAAACTACAACAAAATGACTTTGGATGAATTGAAACAACATTCTCCTGATTTCGATTGGGATATTTATTTTGGTGCTTTAGGTGTTTCCGACCCGGGCGGAATGAATGTCGGTCAACCTGATTTTATTGCTGCAATAGGCCAGATTCTTAATAAATACTCAGTTGATGAATTGAAAGACTATCTAACATGGAATTTACTTGATAATTCAGCCAACTACCTAAATCAGGCTTTTGTTGATCAGAATTTCGATTTCTTCGGCAAAACTCTTTCAGGACGTAAAAAATTACAACCAAGATGGAAGAGAGTTCTCACCAACACTTCCGGAAGATTGGGTGAAGCTATCGGACAGCTTTATGTAGAAAAATATTTCCCTGCAGAAAGCAAAGAAAAAATGCTTGTTTTGGTTGAAAATCTTAGAAAATCATTTGCACAGAGAATTGACAACCTTGATTGGATGAGCGATACTACTAAAGCAAAAGCTCAAGAAAAATTAGCTGCAATAACAGTAAAAGTTGGATACCCCGACAAATGGAGAGATTATAGCAAACTTGAAGTAACTCCTGATAATTATTACTTAAATGTAAGTAACGCAAGAGAATTTGAATTCAATAGAAATATTAATAAAATTGGTAAGCCGGTTGACAAAACTGAATGGGGAATGACTCCTCAAACTGTTAATGCTTATTATAGTCCTACAAATAATGAGATAGTTTTCCCGGCAGGAATTCTTCAACCTCCTTTCTTTAACAAAGATGCTGATGACGCTGTGAATTATGGTTCCATTGGTGTAGTTATCGGACATGAGATGACTCACGGTTTTGATGACCAAGGTCGTCAGTACGACAAAGATGGCAACTTAAACGACTGGTGGACAGAAGGTGATGCAAAACGTTTTACCGATAAAATTGCAAAACTTGAAACACAGTACGATAATTATAAAATTCTTGACACTCTTAATGTTGACGGCAAACTTACTATAGGTGAAAACATTGCCGACCTCGGAGGTTTATATATTTCATATAACGCTCTTTTGATGTCGTATGATGGAAATTTCCCAAAGGATATTGACGGATTTGACTATACGCAGCGTTTCTTCCTTGGGTACTCATCAGTCTGGCGCCAGAATATCAGAGACGAGGAAATGATAAAAAGACTGAAAGAAGATGTTCATAGCCCTGGCGAAGCAAGGGTAAACGTGCCTCCATTCAATATGGATGTATTCGTAAAAGCATTTAACATTAATGAAAATGACAGACTATTTATTCCTGAAGAAGACAGAGCCTTTATCTGGTAGAATTTTTAGGTTTTAAAGATAGAAGGGGATTATCATTTTATGGTAATCCCTTTTTTATTTATGCACATTTTTTTTAAATTGATGAAAAAAATTTCAAATGTTGCTTCATATCACTACATTTGCCAGTAATATTATTTATTGTAAAATTATAAAACTCCAAATTAATGAAATCAAAAACTATTGCATTCCTGGCTATTGCCCTCATTTTCAGTAGTCTGAATATTTTTGCGCAAAACTTTTCCTTTGAGAATAAATTACCTCAGGATGAGGCTGTTATTACAGGAAAACTAAAAAATGGGATTACTTACTACATCCGTCACAATGAGATGCCTGAAAACAGGATAGAGTTTAGGCTCGCCCTTAACGCAGGATCTATTATGGAGGATGACGACCAACAAGGATTAGCACATTTTATTGAACATATGTGTTTTAATTGTACAGAAGATTTTAATGAAAGTGAACTTATCGACTATTTGGAAAAATCGGGGGTTGACTTTGGAGCCGACCTGAATGCATATACAAGTTTCGATGAAACTGTATATATGTTTCAAATGCCGGCAGATCGACAAGGGTTAATAGACTCAGGCTTTATGGTGTTGGAAAACTGGGCACATAAAGTAAGTTTAGATAATGTAGAAATTGATAAAGAAAGAGGTGTTATAAAGGAAGAGTGGCGCCTTGGACTAGGTGCTCAGGAAAGAATGATGAAGGAATATATTCCTATCCTTTTCAGCGGATCAAAATATGCCAACCGCCTTCCAAT
Organism: Marinilabiliales bacterium; assembly: GCA_002869365.1. GTDB lineage: Bacteria > Bacteroidota > Bacteroidia > Bacteroidales > F082 > BM524. The sequence goes on from PKTA01000192.1 coordinate 12,033, forward strand.
AGGAAAGATAGACATTATCGATACTGCTCATTACGATGTTTTTAAACGTTTTTATCACGATTGGTACCGCCCTGATTTAATGGCTGTAATTATTGTTGGAGATGTTGATCCGGCATATGCTGAAAAACAAATTAAAAAGCATTTTGGTAAAATAAAGGCTCCTAAAAATGAAAGAGAAAGAAAAGAATTTGAAATTCCTGATAATGAAGAACCTTTAGTTGCCATTGCTACTGACCCTGAAGCAACTATGAATATGGCATCAGTAATGTTTAAACGTCCTAAAAAGTTAATCAAAACTAACGGAGACTATCGTGAAAAACTTATTACCGATTTATATGTTAAAATGCTTAACGCTCGTTTGTACGAAATAACACAAAAACCCGAAGCCCCTGTTCTTTATGGTGGTGTAGGTTATGGTGGATTTATTGGAAGGTCAATTGATACTTATTCTATGTATGCCGTTCCCAAACCAAATATGATTGATGATGCGGTAAAACTTTTAGTTGAAGAAAACGAAAGAGTTAAAGAATTTGGATTTACTGCCGATGAATTAAAAAGAAAAAAGGCAGAACTACTCAGCGATATAGAAAAGGCTCAACAAGAAAAAGACAAAACTGAATCCAGAAGATTTGTTCAGGAGTATTTAAATAACTTCCTTGAAAGTGAACCAATACCCGGAATTGATTATGAATTAGAACTCACTAAAGAATATCTTCCAAATATAAAAGTGGAAGAAATAAATAAACTTGCAGAAGAACTTATCACAGATAAAAATATGATAGTTCTGGTTACAGGCCCTGAAAAAGAAGGCGTTATCATTCCCACAAAAGATGAAATACTAAATGTAATAGAAACTGCAAAATCTGCTCAGCTAACTGCTTATGCCGAAGAAAAAGTTGGTGAATCATTAATTAATACAGAAATTAAGCCCGGAAAAATTGTCGATATAAAAGAGAATAAAGATTTCGGGTTTTATGTACTAAAATTGAGCAATGGTGCTGAAGTAACATTAAAGCCAACCGAGTACAAAAATGATGAAATTTTAATGAATTGTTATGCTCCAGGTGGACAATCACTTGCTGATGATGACAATATTATAAATGCGAAATTCGCATCTCAGATAATGAGTATGAGCGGATTAGGTGATTTTAACGATGTGAGTCTGAACAAATTTATGACAGGCAAAAATGTGAGTGTAAATCCAAGTATTGGTGAATTATCACAGGGACTACAAGGCAACTCAGTAAATAAGGATTTGGAAACCATGTTTCAGTTAATTTGGTTAAATTTCACATCCCCACGTAAAGATAGTACTGCACTTAAAACTTTCAAATCACAAATGATAACTCAGTTTAAATTTATGATGTCGAATCCTCAGATGGCTTTCTTCAAGAAGTTCAGAGAGATGTCAACATCTAATAATCCAAGGGTTATAATCATTCCTACCGAAGATCAGTTAAACAGTATCGATCTGGATAAAACCTATGATTTCTACACATCATTATTTAAAAATGCCGGTGATTTTAAATTTTTCATAGTGGGTAGTTTCGATATGGAAACCATCAAACCTCTAATTGAAAAATATATCGCAAGCCTACCAAACAATGGTGTTTCCACTAACTGGATAGACAGAAATATTAAATTTCCTGATGGAATTTCGGAAGAAACTGTTTATAAAGGAACCGAGCCCAAAAGTATGGTTGGCATAATGATCAAAGACGATTTCGAGTACACCATAAAAAACCGTCTCGAACTGCAAATGGCTGTTAAAATACTAAGCATCCGCTTACGTGAAACCATGCGTGAAGATCAAGGTGGTGTTTATGGTGTTCAGGTACAACAAAATGCTTCAAAATATGAAAATCCTGATTATAATGTATTTGTAGCCTGGGGTTGCTCTCCCGACAACGTTGATACTTTGGTAAATACTGTATTTACAGAAATGGAAAAGTTAAGAACAACCCCATGCGATGATGTAAATCTTGAAAAGGCTGTTGAAACTTATATACGAGATCTGGAAAGCAATCAGGAGAAAAATAAATATTGGCTTAGCAAACTTAAAACTGCACAATGGGAAGACACTAAATTAAATAGTGTTGACGAATTACAAAAACTAGTAAAGTCGATTACTAAAGATGATATTCAAAAGGCTGCTAATAGATACTTCAATGAAAAACATTATTTGAAAGTAGTTTTGCGACCTGAAGAGAAATAATGAATAATAAAATTGTAAAATACACTGGAATTGAGAATGCAATCTAACATTCTCAATTCCATTTTTTTGTGATGAAAAAGTCGACCTGGATATTAAAACAAATGGGATGGGAAATTTGGAGTGATGTTCCCCAAATAAAAAAAGCAGTACTCATAGTTGCTCCACACACCAGTTTATGGGATTTTATAATCGGCAGAATAGCCTTTTGGCATCTTGGTTACGATATAAAATTACTTATTAAAAAGGAAGCCTTTTTTTGGCCTTTCGGATTATGGTTGAGAAAATTGGGAGGCATGCCGGTTAACCGGCAGAAGAATACTCGCATGGTAGAAACTGTTGCTAATATGTTTACTGAACATAAAGAACTTATTATAGTAATAACTCCTGAAGGAACCAGAACCAGAGTTGATAAATGGAAGATGGGCTTTTATCATATTGCACGTATTGCTAATGTGCCTGTTGCCATAGGATGGATGGATTATAAAAACAAACAAGGTGGCATTAAAAAACTATTTAATGTTACAGGTGCTATTGAAAAAGATATGGCTGAAATTCAAAGTTTTTATAAAGGATTACATGGCAAACACCCTGAACGATCTACAACTATTCCTCTGGAGTAAGTTTATAAATTTCCTCCAATTGCAATTCATATAAGTATTCATCAGGAGAATTAAATTTCACTAATTGCGTTATATTTCGCTTGTAATAAGAAAATATTCTTTTATCCTGATAAAATTTCATTGGAGGTCATTCTCTGAATTCTTACCAATAAGAATCGCAATTCTGTAATGTGAAATTTACTAATTTTATAGCCATCAAAATATTTAAACAAAACAAATAATAAAAATCAAACCAATTAATAAAAAATAGAGAAAATGAAAAAGACAGCGCTTATACCATTACTACTAATGGTAATTATTATCACAATTTCATCTTGTAACAATAAAAATAATGAAGATAATACAATAAAGAAAAACTATGCCTGGGTTGTAGGTGCCGTTGACAGTACCGGATATGGCCTGATTTTATTTTCAAAGGATGGAGGAGAAACATGGAGCCGGCAAGCTGAAAATAATGAGGCTCTTAAAGGAATAGAAATAACTAATATTTGGGCAGTAGATGAGAATAATGTATGGGCTATTGGATTGAATAACACCATTTTAACAACAAACAATGGAGGTGATACATGGACCAAAGTAACTAATACACCTCAGGAATATAATATGGCCGACTTAATGGATATTTCCATTACAAATAAAACCAACATTTGGATAAGCGGAAGTGAAGGAAACCAGGGAATAGTTTACTATTCAAATGACAATGGGAATAACTGGAAAGTATGCGACAGTTCATTTTTCGATAATACTTTTCCACAGGGAGTTCTGGCGCTTGACAATCAAAATGCATATATCGTTGGAGCACAAAACAATAACAGAAAGGACAGAGGGTTTATAGCATATACTAATGATGGTGGCGAAAGTTGGGATTCTATTGAGCCTGCAGATAATTATAATAAATGGGAATGGATAGGCGCCGTATCCTCAGGAAATACTATAGTAATTAATGGTGATAAATCAAGATATTTAGTAAGTAATGATGGTGGTAGTACATGGCTAAATGATTCTATATTGGGAACTGGTGGTGAGGATGGAGCAGATATAAATGATTTGATTATGCTTGACTCAAAAGTTTGGTGGGGTGCTTTTGATATGGGCCAGATATATATTACAGTTGATGGTGGTAAAAACTGGATCAAACAGGAAACACCTGATTTAGGTGGAACCTTTCTCCTTGGTATTGATGCATATGACAATTATAGTGCATTAGCCGTCTCCTCTGTTTCATCATGGCCTCCTGTATGCCCAATTATTAAAACAAATAATGGAGGAGCAACTTGGGAAAGAAAATACACACTATATTCCAGTTTAAATAAAGTTAGTTTTATAAAAGATTAAAAGTTAGTTTTTTTTGCTGAATAAAGTAATATTGTTAAACTTACATAGCTTTAGTAAAAGATGATATTGATAAATCAGTATTATTAATTAGTTTTGATGCAAATTAAATTCCAATGGTTTTATCAAGATTAAAGGATGTAAACAACAATATTGTATTACTCCTGATTATCTTTTTTATAACAAATTCATGTGTTGATGAATACTGGCCAAAAGTATTACCAAAATATGAAAGCAATTTAGTTATCGATGGCCAAATCAACTCGCAGCCAGGACCTTATGAGGTAATTTTGTCGTTATCAACAGAATTAAGTTGGCCGCTTTTTGATCCTATGGAAGAATGTTCGGTTACTATTTTCGATGATGCAGGAAACAGTGAACAACTTATTGAACTTGGACAAGGCAAATACAC
>PKTA01000193.1 GCA_002869365.1 Marinilabiliales bacterium
ATTGTTGTTCATTATCAAATAATATTATCGAGTAAAACCTTTTAATTTTTGTTATTGTTACTAAATAAACAATTGGCCGCAAAAGTACTAATCTTTAATTAATAAATAACTCTATATCACTATAAGTAATTAAAATAATAGTTGCTTATAACAATAAATGAGTAATTAATATATAGTTTATCTGCATGTGTAATATTTTTTTTAGCTTTGTCTTAACAAATCGTATAACCAATTAATTATAATGAAATTTTTCGGACCTAAAAAAACTATTTCTTCCCGTGGACCATCTTATTATGACAGGGAAAATCTAGTGCATACTATGAAAGACTTAATCAGTATTTATTTTCCTAAAGGTAAAACTGTACAAAATACTGATGAAACAATAATGTTTAATGATTTGAAGTTATCGGAAATCAATGAAAAAAAACTAAGTGGTGTTTTTGGTGTAGCTGATTATGTTATTTCGGGACCTGAAAACATTAACGATTATCGAGTTTATTTTTACCGTCACTCTATTGGTAAGTTTAATTATTTAATGCAATTCCATTTTTGTAAAAAAAACTTTTTGTTCGTAAACAATATGGTAAGGTCTTCTTATGTATTATCGAGTGAGGAAAAAAAGATAATATTGTTAAGATTTAAGGAAAAATACTATGCTGACTTAGATTTTGATCATTCCAAAGGCTTTGATTTACAAATTGTTGACCAAAATAACAATTTCTTTTACACTATTGATGATGTAAACTTTTCTATTAGTTACATTAATAATAGTAATTATTTTAAAGAGATTATTGATAATTTTAAATCGAGCAAAAATCCAATCGATAATAACCAATTTCTACTCTGATTTTTAAAATTTTTATGATTAATAGAGTAATTAACAAATAGTTAAAATTCATATGATTAATTTTTTTAGTTTTGGTATCACAAATTTGATAACCAATTAAATTACTAAAAATGAAACTGTTTGGATCTAAAAAACCCAAGTCTTCTCGTGGGGCGTCTTATTACACAAGGGAAAACATTGTACATACCATTGAAGATCTTAAACAAATATATTAACCTAAGAATAAAATTTTACATAAAACAGAAGAGATTATAATGTTTAACAATATGGTATTATCAGAAATATCAGAGAAAGTTTTAAAAAATTCCATTGGAGAGCCTCATTATATTATTAACAAACTTGATAATATCGATAATTACAAAATTCTCTTTTACAGGCATTCTATTGAGGATTTTAATTATTTACAGCAGTTTCACTTTTTTGAAAATACTTTCTTGTTTGTCAACAATATGGTAAGATCTTCTTTTATATTGGGGAACAGAGAAAAGAAAAGTATTATGAACCGAATACAAGAGAAATATTATCCTGATATTGATTTTGACTTTTCAAATGGCTTTGAACTACAAATCAAGGATGCTGAGGACAATTTTCTTTATACAACCGATAGTGTGAACTTTTCAATTACTTATATCAACAATTCAAATACTTTTAAAGATATACTCAATAAAGTTAAACCTGATGATGAAAATAAATTTGAGGGGATTATATAATCATCGGTCTGACATCCAAAAAGCATTTTAACTAGTTTTGCCAATCGAATAAAAACATTTAAACCATTGGCAGGAATTTATATTCACATACCTTATTGCAAACAAAAATGCCATTACTGCAATTTTTACTCCTTTGCATCTACCAGATATCGTGACATATTTGTTGAATCTCTTTTAAAGGAAATTACCCTGAGGAAAGATTATTTAACAAACGAAAAAATTAATACTATTTACTTTGGCGGAGGCACCCCTTCCACGCTGAATATTAGTGAGATAAATGATATTTTAAAGCATTTATACAATACCTTTGATATAAATGAAGACATAGAGATTACTCTTGAAGCCAATCCTGATGATATGGATAAAGAAAAACTTTCCGACCTTAAAAATTATACTGACGTAAACCGTTTGAGTATTGGGGTTCAAAGTTTTTTTGATGATGATCTTGTTTATTTAAACAGAGTTCACAATTCGCAAAATGCAATAAAATCAATTGAATTAGCAAAACAGGCAGGTTTCGAAAATATGACCATAGATCTTATTTATGGCATTCCCGGCTTAACGGAGAAAAAGTGGAGGCAAAATTTGAAAACATTCTTCGATTTCAATATAAATCACCTCTCATCATATTCTCTAACGGTAGAACCCAAAACGGCTTTAAACACACTTATAAATAAAAAGAAAATTGCTCCGGTAGTTGAAGAAGAAAGCATTAAGCATTTTGATATTTTATTGGAAGAAACAGAGAAAAACAATTTTATACATTACGAAATTTCCAATTTTGCCCATGAGGGTTATTATTCGAAACACAATAGTATTTATTGGATGGGGGCACATTATGCGGGCTTTGGCCCTTCTGCCCATAGTTTTAACGGTAAAACTCGTCAGTGGAATGTTGCCAATATGAAACAATATATTGAGTCGGATACCATAGAAAAGGTAGTTGAAGAAGAGGAAGTATTAACTATAGAACAACGATATAACGAATATATAATGACATCTCTAAGAACAAAATGGGGATGTGATACTGTTCATATTGAGAATATTTTTGGTGAAAAATATGTGAATTTATTTGAGGATGAGGCTATTAAACACATCGAAAAAAATAACATTATAAAAGAAAACAGCGTTTATAAATTAACAAAACAGGCTAAAATATTTGCCGATGGAATAGCTTCTGATTTCTTTATTTTTAACGAAGATTAAAACATTGATCTTATCTAAAGGTTTATTTTTGCACAAATAAATCTAATACAATAAATATGGCAAAAATTACATTAAAAGGAAATCCCATAAATACAATCGGAAATCTACCTGAAGTTGGAACTAAAGCACCTGATTTTACTTTGGTTAAAAACGATTTATCGATGGGTGGTTTATCCGACTATAAAGGAAAGAAAGTAGTACTAAATATTTTCCCAAGTCTTGATACGGGAACATGTGCGGCATCTGTTCGCAGGTTTAACCAGGAAGCATCGAATTTGGAGAATACAGTCGTGTTATGCATCAGCAAAGATCTTCCTTTTGCTCAGGCACGATTTTGCGGAGCAGAAGGATTAGAGAATGTACATAATTTTTCAGATTTCCGTACAGGAGAATTTGGAAAAGCATATGGAGTAGAAATTTTGGATGGCCCGTTGGCAGGTCTTGAATCGAGAGCAGTAGTTGTTGTTAACGAAGAAGGTAAGGTTATTTATACACAACAGGTTCCTGAAATAGTTGACGAACCCGATTACGAAAAAGCACTTGCTGCTTTATAAGAAAGACAATAAACACTTACAGAAACACCGGGCTTTATGTTCGGTGTTTTTTATTTATAGGCTATAAAATAGTACTCTCCCTCCTGATTGTAAGCCTTGCTCAAACCCTCTAAACTCATGGGTTCTTTTCCTTTTATCCAATCATGAAGTTTATAAATATTTAAACCACAATCGTCCACCAAAACCTTGTAAATATCTTCCGGAGTAGTGCCATAATAATCGCTGGCTCCCAGTCCGAATTCAAAAATTACACATGGTTTATTTTTACTGATGGTTTTTGTTGCTCCTTTTAAAACACCCAGTTCAGCACCTTCAACATCAATTTTTATTAAGTCGATTTTTGTATCCTGAGCAATAAGATCGTCAAGTTTGTGTAACTCCACATTAATCTTCTCAATATCAGGGTTTTTTATATCGTAATGCCGTTTCTTAATTCCGCTATATGCGGGAGCATTTTTCACATAATTAAAGGTTGTTTGGCCCTTTTTATCACTTAATGCATAAGGATAAATTTCTGCTTTTTCGGAAAACTTATTTTTCAGATTATTATATAAAAAAGGAATAGGTTCAAAAGCATAATGCCTTCCATCAGGGGCATATTTTAACATTAAATCCAGCATTTCACCTTTATGACAACCAACATCAATACAATTTGAATTCTTGTTTAAAACAAGTTTCATTATATCGATTGTAAGACGATCGTATTTCAGATTTTTCGTTAAATCAATTTTTAGTTTTGTTAAAACTTCCCTTATGAGAGTTTTGATCATCTTTTATTTTTTATAACTAAATCTTGACACAAAATAACCGACAATCGGGCTAAGTAAAAAACTCAATAAAAAGGAGCCTTCAACACCAAGTTTACTCTTCTTACCAACATTATGAGACACAACAAGTGATAAGATATACCAAATTATAAAAACTAATATTATTATATATTCTGTCATATTAATAAAAATAGATTAACAGATAAATAACAGGAATTAAAATTCCTAATAAACTCATCCATGCACCACGACCACTAATCCCTTGTTTTCCGCGAGGTATTAATATTCCGGAAATTGCAATAATAATTAATGCTCCTGCAAAAATATCAGAAAAAATTGTCCAATATTTTATGGGATTATAATGCAAATAGTTTACTTCCCTAAAGACAGATCTTTGTTTATTAACCTCTACCAATCCTTCTCCGGTTTCCATATTAATATGCACTATTCCGTCTTCTACAAATATTTTAAGATATTCATCATCAGGAAAGTAGTGGTTTTTATAGTCCAAATCAGAATCTATTTTATCGACAATTTGCTTTACAGATTCTCTGTCGGGCCTGTCGCTAATCGGATCTATTTGTATTTCTTCATTGGTAATTATGTAATTAGGATTCCAATCGCCAATATGATTTAAAGCTATGCCAGATAAAGCATAAATAATAGTCATACCAAGGAAGAGGTAACCAAAATCTCTATGAATTACCCTATTCCATTTTCTCCACTTAAAAGCCATAAAATTTGCTTAATCCATTTTATAAACTGAAAAATCTGATGCCATGATCGAATAAAAGGAAAGGTATCCTTTTTCTGTTTCGGCAATCTGTGCTCTCATTCTGGCAATTTGATCCAATTCGCTTGCGGCAGCTTCATTTCCGCCATGATCTTGAGGGTCGGCACTTTCCTTTTTTCCTTGTCCTTCTCCGGTCATTCCCTGGTTGATTTCTTCTTCCCATTCTTTCAAATAGTCTTCATCAACTCTCATTTCTTCAACAATACCGGTAATTTTTAAGGTTTCCCCTACTAAATCGGTATTAAAAGCGGCAAGTTCTTCATTTGGTGAAACTTTTATACGTGCCTCAGAGTTAGGATCAACAATAAACATCTTTTGTCCTCCGTGAGTACAAACATGATCAACTAAACCTGAGATAGCAATTTGCTTGCCCACTAAATTTTCTACTAAAGAATCGTAATCGGCCATGTTTACATTTACTATTTCATTGCTAACAACCTCTGTTGTTTTGGTATTTTCTTCTGTTTTTTCAGTTGTGTTTTCACATGAAACCGCAACAAAAGCAATCGCTACTAAAACAAATAATAATTTTTTCATTGTGTGTATTTTTAATTAATCTGCGAAGATAAAAATTTATCCAGTATTCTAATAATTATTATCCTAATCAACGTCTATTCCATCGTATTTAACTTCTTTGCCAGCCCTGTAACTAATTGTAATTAAAAGCAAGCCATTATAGTCATATTTTTTCCAATCACCATTCTTACGACCCATACTGTATTTTCCCTGCTTTTTTATTTTTCCATTATCCCAATACCAGGTATGCTCTCCGTTGGGAAGATCATCAACAAATTTACCTTCAAAACTTAAACTGCCATCATCATAATATGATTTCCATTTACCATTTCTCATTCCTTCAGCATAGTCACCTTCTTCACGGGTATCGCCATAAACATAAAACCAAAAGCCTTCTTTTTTATCCTCAATATAATCGCCGCTGGTAATTATCTTTCCGTCATTCGAATATTCTGTCATTAACCCATCCGACAGACCGTTAATAAAATTTTCTTCTCTTAATAATTTACCATCAGGATAGTACCAATGCCAAATACTGTCGGCCTTACCCATATCATATTTTCCAATTTGTTCTAACTTACCGTTGGGATAAAAATATTTCCAATTACCGGTTTTTTTATCCGAAGCATAATCACCTGTGGCTTTTAATTTTCCATCAGGATAATATTCCTTCCAACTGCCCTCTTTTAAACCGGCATCGGTAAAAATTCCCTCACCAATTATTCTTCCATGAAGAAAGATATAGGATTTTTCAACTTCACCCTCTTTATTATATTCTCTTCTAACTCCTTCGGGAATTCCGTTTTTATCGTAAGTAGCAACAATTTTTACCTTTCCATCGGGATAATAATCTGTTCTAACATCAAGTTTTGCAAGTTCTTCTGCCTTCTCAATTTTCTCACCATTTACAAATTTTGTAGCCGAAATCAAATCACCATTTTTATCATATTCTTTGAAATAACCGTTTTTTAATCCATGCTTAAAATTGCCCTCTTTCTTGAGCACTTCATTATCATAAAACCACTTCCATTTACCATTGGGAAGTGTGTCGGCATCATAACGGTTAATTCTTTCGCGTTCAACAACATATCCTTTTTTATAAGTAATTAGTTGAATTATATTTCCATCAATATCATACTCCTTTGCAAGTCCTGTTTCAAGTCCGTCTTCAAAAGGAATTTTAAGTTTTACCTTTTCGTTGGCAAACAAAACATACGAATAGCCTTGTTTTACATCATTCTTAAAATTTTCCTTTATTATTTCGTTTTCCTGATATGTAGTTCTAAAACCATTTTTCTTACCTGCTTCATAGTTTATTTTTAAAACCAACTTGCTTTCTTCATCATAAAATTTCCATAGGCTGTCAAGCAAAAAGTTTTTCCTATTACCCTCCGACTTTAAAACTCCGTTTTCATAATAATTTTTCCAGTATCCGTCGGGTTTACCCATTTTCATTGTACCCTCACTGGAGATATTTCCATTTTCAAAATAAAAAATATTGTAACCATTCGGGTTAACATTACTGTTCTGTTGAGCCAATGAAATTGATATTTGGCCAATAAAAACAATAAAAAACAGTATTTTAAAAATTTTTGAAATATTCACCTAACAAATTCTAATTTCCTACGGTACGACCTTTTACTATTCGTTTCTTTTTTTGAAACTTATAGATATTATCTTTTTTAACTTTTAAGAAAGTTTTATCTCCTCCGGGAACCAAAAAATAGACCAAAGTATCGTATCTTACTTTTCCATAATCGTTTTCCCATGCAAGCGCAGTTACCTGGTACAAATTATCTTGATTAATAACAAACTTCAAATCGCGGTTAAAACCCTGTTCAAAGGCAACATCAATTCGTTTTCCCGAATAATCAACGGCTACACCGGGAGTATTTTTAGGAATAATAATTTCTTCTATGTATTGTCCGTTTTCAAACTTTATTTCTCCTCTGGCAATTTTGGTTTCATCGTATGTTAAGTTACGTTTAAGAATCAATTTTTTACTATTATAAAATTGTACATCTTTCACATTTAACTGATTATCATTTAACTGATTACGCATTTCCTGAGTAAAATAAATAGTTGAATTACACGATCCCAACATTATCAATGCGATAATGGTTAAAAGAGGCAAAAACTTTCTGTTCATAACAATAAATTAAATCAGTTTTAATTCTTTGGAAATATCCAGCATTCGTTGAATAGGTTTCCTGGCTTTTTCAATTATTTCAGCCTCTAAAGATATGGAAGGTTTTTCATTCAGCAAAGCCAAATATAACTTTTCCATGGTGTTAAGTTTCATATAAGGGCAGTCGTTACATGAGCATGTTTCGTCGGAAGGAACGACCAGAAATTCCTTATCAGGAGAATTCTTTTGCATTTGATGAATAATGCCTGTTTCGGTTGCTACAATATATTTTTTCGAATCATCGCTTTGCGTAAATTTAAGCATAGCAGTAGTGGAACCTATGAAATCTGCCAATTCTAAAACCGGAGCATTACATTCAGGATGAGCAATTAACTTTGCATCAGGATTTTCCTCTTTCATTTTAAAAATTGCTTCTGTAGAAAGTATATCGTGAACTTCACATGTTCCATCCCACAGTACCATATTCCTTCCGGTAACACGGTTTATATATCCACCCAGATTTTTATCAGGAGCAAAAATTATCTTCTGATCCTTTGGCAATGATTCAACAATTTGAACAGCATTACCGGAAGTGCAAACAATATCGGTTTCTGTTTTTATTGCTGCAGTAGTATTTATATAAGAAATTACCATATGATCAGGGTATTTCTTTTTAAATTCTTTGAATTCATCAATTGGACAAGAGTCGGCCAGAGAACATCCTGCATCCAAATCAGGAAGTATTACCGGAATATTTGGATTCAACATCTTAGCAGTTTCAGCCATAAAATGAACACCTGCAAATACTATCATATCAGCATTTACTTCACTGGCTTTTTGTGCCAAACCTAAACTATCACCAATAAAATCAGCAATATCCTGTATTTCAGGAATCTGATAAAAATGCGCCAGAGTAATTGCATTTTTTTCTTTTTTTAATCGAAGTATTTTATCTTTGTAATCCATCGCAAAAATCTAAAATTTCAGACACCAAAAATACTATTAACAAATCTCTATAACAATAAATAATTATTTAAATTAAATAATATAATGTTATTAATATGCTGTTAGTAGCTTTAATAAGTTTATATATTAAAATTTTGTTTTTATAAATAGTAGTTAATACCACTACTTTGTTAACAAGTTGTAACCAAATAATAATTTAATATTCAATTATCTAGAGCGTAATTAACAATTTGTTAATATTTAGTAATGTTGAAAAATAAACATGCATTAAGACGTGTTTCAATGTTCATTTCCAAACAACAAGTTTTTATAAATAAGCCTTATTATTAAGTACACCCTGAATATGTTTTTTCCATTGTTAACAAACTACGATTAATGAACTTTTTGTCAACAACAGTTTCACGATATTAACAATAATTGTTTGATAAGTATTAATCAATTGTAATATAATGTTTTACAAAAGTTTGAATCTTTGAAAAAAAATAAAAAGTATTAGTTTTCAATATGTTTATTAAAGCCGTTTAATTTGATTAATTTTGTTTTTTAAAATTACTAACAATGACAAAAAGTGGTACGGTTTTAGCCATGGCTTCAGATCATGGTGGTTTTGAGATGAAAGAGTTCATAAAAGAGCAATTAATTGCAGAAGGTTATGAGATAAAAGATTTCGGAACAAACTCAGAAGAGAGTGTGGATTATCCGGATATGATACATCCTGCAGCCAAAGCAATTAATGATGGAGAAATTGAAAGAGGAATTATTTTTTGTGGAAGCGGTAATGGAGCACAAATGACAGCTAACAAATATCCAAATGTGAGGGCCGGCTTATGTTGGACTGTTGAGCAGGCAAGTTTAATACGCCAGCATAATAATGCAAATATTATTTCCCTTCCGGGAAGATTTGTTAGTTTTGATGAAGGCCTGGCAATGGCCAAGAAATTTTTATCAACTGATTTTGAAGGAGGAAGGCATACAAGAAGAGTTGAGAAAATTAATAAAATACTTAAATAAAATTTATTTTGAAAGCAAGTCCTGAAAAAATAGCATTTCTTAAAGCATCTGAAAAAGTTAGTTTCGACAAAGAACATCGCGAAACTATTAACTACAATATTTCAAAATACGATACAGCGGTTGAAAAGGGTCAGAAAATATATTCAAATATTGACCTGGCAAGAAGCAGGGCAGGATATTTAAAATATAAAGTAATTAACGACCTTGATAAATACCTTATTGAGTTTGAAGATAATTTCACTAAAAACGGTGGTAAAATAATCTGGGCTCAGGATTCTGCCGAAGCTATAAAAGAGATAAAAAAAATTATCAAACATCATGGTTTAAAAAAAATGGTGAAATCCAAGAGTATGGTAACCGAGGAGATAGAACTCAATGCTGCTCTTGAAAAATCTGGTATGGAAGTTTATGAAACCGATTTAGGTGAATTTATTGTTCAAAAGGCCGGACAAAAGCCATATCATATTGTAACTCCTGCAATGCATATGTCGAAGGAAGATGTAGCAGAATTATATACAGAAAAATTTGGCGTAGAACCAAACTTAAGCCCAGAAGAATTAACGCTTTTTACCCGTGATTTTTTGAGAAAGAAATTTATAGAATCGGATTTGGGTGTTAGTGGAGCGAACTTTTTAATTGCTGATACAGGATCGATTGCATTAACAGAAAATGAGGGTAATGCTATGTTATCAATGTCATTTCCTGAAATTCATATTGCAATTTCTGGCATAGAAAAGATAATTCCTAATATGGAAGACCTGGATTTATTCTGGCCTTTACTTGCCACACACGGAACAGGACAACAGTTAACTGCCTATAACTCAATTATTAGCGGTCCGCGCACTGAAAACGAAAAAAACGGACCTAAAGAGATGTATCTGGTACTTTTAGATAATGGAAGGTCTAATTTACTGGCACAGGAAAAACAACGTCAGGCTTTATCATGTATAAGATGTGGTGCCTGCCTTAACTCTTGTCCCGTATATAAAAATATTGGAGGACATACTTATGATACAACTTATAGCGGTCCGATAGGAGCGGTTATTACTCCTTACTTAAAGAACTTCAAATCGTATAATCATTTGAGTTACGCCTCTTCTCTTTGCGGAAAATGTACAACTGTATGTCCAGTTAAAATACCATTGCATGAATTTTTATTGCTAAACCGTAACGATGCTGTTAAGAAAAATATTCCTCCATTTATGGAAAAACAAGCCAATAAATGGTCGACCATGGCATTGGGTTCACGCAATTTATTGGATATGACCAGTGGATCCACAAAAAACTTCTTTGGTAAAAAGTTTGGCGCTAAAGCCTGGGGTCCAAGAAGAGAGTTTCCTGAGTTTGCGCCCAAAAGTTTCAGTCAAATATGGAAAGACAAGGAGAAAAAATAATCTCTTTATCTTATATTATTTAATTTTTACACATTTTATTTAATAATGGCTAAAAAGCAAAAATACTATGTTGTTTGGAGAGGAATAAAACCCGGAATTTATACTTCATGGGAGGAGTGTAAAAAGCAAACAATTGGTTATGAAGGTGCTCAGTATAAATCGTTTACAACGTTGGAGGATGCCAAACAAGCATATTCTAAATCATATTGGGAAATTGCCAATTTAAAGGGGAAGAAAAATCTGTTGGAATTAAATACTAACGACAAACCAATTTTACCCAGCATTTCTGTTGATGCTGCTTGTGCCGGAAATCCGGGAACTTTGGAATTTCAAGGAGTATATACCGAAACGCAAACTCCTCTTTTTCAAAGGGGACCTTATAAAATGGGAACGGTAAATATTGGTGAATTTCTGGCTATTGTATTAGGTCTGGCGTGGCTTAAAAAAAATAAACTCGACTATCCCATTTATTCGGATTCGAATACAGCAATTGCCTGGATAAAAAAGAAGCAGGTAAATACAAAACTTGAATGGACAGAGGAAAACGAGGAATTATTAAAGGCTGTTCATAGTTCTATAAAATGGCTTAAGGAAAACAAATTCAACAATAAAATATTAAAGTGGAAAACCGATATTTGGGGTGAAATACCTGCTGATTATGGTAGAAAATAAAAACCTGTTATCGGGGGAGACAACAGGTTTTTGTAAAAAAAAAGGAAAACTTAATTAAAGCACAAAATCAACATAGCAGGTTGTTAATGGTTTTTTAAATCAATATTTTATAAATTTTTTAGACATTATTTTCTGATTATTAACAATGGAGATAATAAATATTCCGGTTTTCAATTTGGAAATATTTATACTTTCTGTTTTACTGGTAATACTTCCTTCCAATAATATTTTACCCATTAAATCTCTAATAATATAAGTTGAATTGGTATTTGTTTCTGCCGAACTAATACTTAATACATTATAAGCAGGATTAGGGAAAACAGTAAAAAGTTTATCATTATCATCCTTTATTTCTTCACTTCCAAGCCACTGATAACCAAAGTAATCCGAATTCTGATAATATTTTTCTTTAATGTCATCAATATATTTGAGCATGGTTTCTACCGATGTTTCACCATTTTCAGCAAATGCTGCTACATAGGCGATATCAATTTTTTCCATGCTTCCTGCTTCAAAAGTAAACGGACCCATAACACTCAGTCCTCTGCGGTCGCTGGGCAAATTTCCGGCAGAAGTTTCTGTCCAGTTAACCGGACCAAATGGTTCTTCTCCGTCGGTTCCCCAAAAGCAAGGGTCGCTTAATCCGGGAAACATAAAGTTTGCTGCCGGCCCATAAGCACCGCTACTAAAATGACCATTACCTCCATATTCCATGGCGGTACCGTCTTTCCAGTTGGCTTTTAAATATCCGTAGTATTCCATGGCTGTTGTTGGATCTCCCTGTGCACCACTACCATTGCCATACCACAAAAACTTAGTCATTCCCAATCTTTCATTATCAATAGTTCCATCTCCAAAACCAACTCCGTTTATACTTTCATCACAATTGTCATCGGCATCATCAATATTATTTTCATCCATTAAGGGGCCACCTAAAATTACTATTCCCTGAGCCGGAGTTTCATTTTCATAGGCTTCTTCTTCATTGTTTTCTGTGCCATCAATACTATCGCCGTTAAAACCATAAAAAGTACCTCTTTGAACATCGCAACCAACATAATCATCCCAGGCATAACCTATTTCAAAATCGGTGAATAAACCTATATAAGCATCGTGATATGTGGTGTTCGATCGATTGAATATTTTATAACTATAAAAAACTGTATTGTCCATTGGGTTATTTCCCGAATGTTCAAACTCGTATGCCATTCCATGAATTTCCAAACCTAAGGAATCTCCTTCCGATTCATCATGAGATCTTAATTCGTTGATAATAAAATATATACACTGGTCGCCCCTGATAAGAGGGTAATCACCATTTAAAGGAATGTATTCGCCATCGCCATCCACATCAACAAAGGGAGCAAGATATTCTGGCTGATTCAATTCCTGATTTCCATGAGCAGGCCAATTAGCTATATTTTCAATGGGTTGATAATCATCTTCCCAATAATAAAGTTTGTGATAAACAACTTCTTCTTTGGTTAAAGTCCATACTTTTTGCCAATTAATAACAGTAGAGGTGTCGATACTTAAAACATCATCTTGCTTACTAATTGGTCCGGGCCAATAATCAATACCTATTTGGCGATATCTTTCTGCAGAGAGGTGTAAATTATTTTCTTCGTCAAGTCCTCCTATCCATAAAGTAGAGTTAAAAATTGTTTTTTTACCACTATTCTTAGGAAACTCAAACACATTTGTATTTTCATTTTCCACTCCTGCAATAGGGCCAGGATAAAACTGCATACCGCTGGCCTGTACTCTGGCCCTTATATTATTGAAATCGAGATAGTTGTAATATTTGTTGTCCAATATGTTTAGAAAAACCTTGCCAATGGATTCAAAGCCAAGCTGTCCGTTTTCATCTTTAATCGTATAGTTAAATTTCAAAGTATCAACTATATTATAATACTGATCGTAGTATATATCGTAAGTTATGGTACTGTCGGTAAAAGAAGATGCTCCCGGAGCAAGAAAAACATAAAAGGATAGTCCGTCGGGATGATAGTCGTTATTGGTAACGTTTATGGTAACTTTATCACCAAGATGAACGTTTTTATAGTCGTTAGCGGCTACCGGAAAACTTTGAGAAAAAACTGTGGAAACCATTAAAACACAAATGGCAAACAGCAGGTAAATTTTGTGATTTCCATAGTTGTTAATAAACATTTCTCTTTTTTATTGTTTGTTAATATGACGAATAACGGACTCTAAAAGTTGTCCAATGCACTATAAATGAGATTACCTTATCAGGTTTATCAATCCTCTTTCTGATTTTTCAATGATTAAACCATTTTCATCGGTATAAGAATAAACAACATTCCAAACATAAGTCTGGCTATAACATTGATGCGATTGAAAAGTACCGTCCCACTCTTCGAAGGGGTCACGACTATCATAAACGATCATACCTCTGCGGTCGTGTATCCACATATGAAAATCTTTGATATTTATTGTATTAACAAGCCCGAACTTATCGTTTAATCCATCACCATTGGGAGTAAACGCATTAGGAAATGAAACCACAGGATTCACCTCTCTTACATAAATTGAATCGGAGGACGAGCATGCGTTTTTTTCAACAGTAACATAATATAAACCTTCGTCATAAACTACTATATAATTAGTTTCGGCACCGGTATTCCATAAATATGAGTCGAAGGTATTGCCGGCATTAATGGTAATTGAACAGTTTTTACATATTCCGGTGTCGGATGGTAATTGAAGATTTGGATAAGGAAATATTTCAACTTCTTTTTTTACTTCATCCAGAATGCCACAATGATAAGCATTGAGTTCAACCACATAAACTCCGGTATCTTCAAAAACGTAAGTAATATTCCACGGCTCTGTATTAACATAATAGGAGTTTTTATTTGTATTTATCTCCCAGAAGAGGGAATCGTAATTTTGATTTTGATTAAAGGAAAACCTTGTAGAATCGAAAAGACAGGTGTTTTTAAAAGAGAAATCGGCTTTATAAAACCATGTTTGAACAAAATTTGGCAATCCCATCAATGAATTTCCGTTTGAAAAATTAATCGCCGATTCTACATACTCACAATCTTCTCCCTTAAGGGAAGGATAATTAATAACTCCTATGGAAGGACGGTTTTCTTTAGCAATATAAATTTTTCCATCGGGAGCCAATTGCATGGCATAATTGTTTCCACTTGCAATTTTAATTGCAGAAGCGTTTATACTTTCCTGGTCGTTATTTTTTAAGTCGTATTGAAACAGTTCGTATTTTTTACCCCCGGTATTTACATAAAGAAAATCTCCGTCGGGAGAAAATTCTATCCCGTAGCAATAAGTATTTTCCTGATGTGCTAATATTTTTATGGGATTATAAACTTTTCCGGTTTTATTATTGAAATGGAATACTTCGGCCAAAATACTATCCCTGTTTACAGGAAGAACAATTTTATTTCCTGCCGGAGAAACTTTCAAATATCCTATATCCTATTTGGGCGCTGTTCCTGTTTTGCTTTTTACCGTATCGGTATTAAAACCTTCTTCCGAGAGTAAATAAACGAAAAAACTATTGCTATATCCATGAGTAACAACCCAATAATCAATATTATTACAGTGTTTTACCGCAGCAATTTTTTCCAATAAATTTTTAGATACACTGGTGTTTTTCTCAACAATTTTTCCTCTTCCAAAGTCTTTGTTAATATTAACAACGGAATAGTTAAAACCACGTAATGAATCATAATCGTTAATTGTAAACAAATAATACAGTGAATCGCATAAAGGTTTTGGTACTATAACACTATTTTGATTTACCAGTTGGCTTCCGTTTAAGGAGTCGCCATTAAGCATTAAATCGTGATTTTTATTCCATACTTTGTTTCCGTTGGTATAAAATAAAAGGTTTCCATTTTCGTCGCAAATACTAGAACATCCTGCCTCAGCAAGCATAGAACTGTTTTCAAGTACTTCAGGAGAGCCCGAACTGAAATCAATTCCCAAATGATTTCCAAAATACCAAATGTTAGCCCTTTGCTGAGCATGGGCAGCAATAGTAACTATCATTACTAACATTATGATATTTAAAAATTTCAATTTTTATTATTGTATTAGCCAAGCAATTACAAAAATTAAAAATACTTTATAATCGCTATGATTTCATAAAACGAAAATACTAGAACCTTACGTTAACTCCAAAGTTCAGACCAAAAGTTTTAAACTTTTGATTTATGGGGTAATTTTCTTCATAAATAGAATTTAAATTCTGTTTATAATAAGGTGATACGAACAAGGAAGTGGTTCTGTTTATCTGATAATAAACACTCATATTAGCCATGAAATTGAACATTGTTTTATTCATATTATCGATGCTAACGATTTCATCATGATTAGAAAGCGACGGGGCTTTAATGTTTGAATAAACCAAAAATCCGGCAGAAGCCCCGGCATTCAGTTCTATGGTAAATAGATTTCGGTTGTATCTATAACCCAGCATTAATGGAATTTCAAAATATTCAACTCGGTTAACACCTGAATAATCATCTATTACTTGATTATAAACCTCTTTCCATGTGCTGTCTATGGAAGAAACCACTGGAGTGCCATAATCCGGCGGATCGTAAACATAAACCCAGGTGGTGTCGTATTCATAATAACTATCTTCAGGAGAATAAACCTGATAAATGTTTTTATAATATCTGTTTTGGTTATAAACGGCATAGTTTATTCCTGTAGTGATAACGAAGTTTTTTATGTGAACTTTAAGATCACTTCCAACAGAAAAGGAATTTGTATTGGCTTCATTGGTATTTCTCAATCCCAAATATTCCGGATCGTTACCACTTAGCAAGGATTGTGAATAGGATGGTCCGGTAAAAATATTTAGCGATAGCCATTGCTTTTTTATTCCGGGAGCCGGCAAATCTGTTCTTCTGTTCATTCCCATCAAACTGGTGTCGGGCAACAAAAATATCAGAAAATCAACATTAGCACTTTCCAGCTGGCTTAAAAAAAATTGTTTCTGCAGACTTGAAGATTCAATATAACTATCA
>PKTA01000045.1 GCA_002869365.1 Marinilabiliales bacterium
GTAATAGTTGGTGTAAAAAATGCACCTATGCCTATTTTGCCTTTATCATTGTATAATATAGGGTCTTTTATTTGAGTTAATGTTGGAGGCATTAGTCTGTCCATTTCTTCATCGCTTTTTTCATGAGCGTAAACTGAAACCAAACTATCGATAGTTACATCTGAACCTGCCTTTTCCAATTTATTAATGGTATAATCAGAAACATTCATTTTATCATCTGAAAAAGCAATGGTTTCTTCATCAATAAATGTTCCTTGTGATTTATATGAATTATCATTTTGCCCGGGAGTTTCTTTTTTTGAAGGCTCAATAACTTCAGCATAAACTGGTTTATCTATATTATTTGATTTAGTATTTTTTGAAATGCTTGTATTTGTTTCTTTTTTTATTGAATCATCAGTACTATTAATTAAACTTTTACTTTTTTTATTTTCTTCAATATTGCTTGTTTCATCTAATGGCTTTGGTAAATTATCATTATCAGTTGTTTTTATTTGTTGATCATTTTGATTAGTGGTCAATTGGACCGGATTTTCAATTTCTTCAACAGTTAAATTATCATTTGAATTTCTGTTCCACAATAGAAATAATGCTAATAATGCTACCAATATTAATCCTGCAGCAAGAAGCATGATATTTTTCCATGAAACAAAAAGGCCTCTTTCCTTTTGTATTTCAGGAAGCACATTTTCCCAAACACCATCTGATGGAACATTCCAGTTATCTTCACCGGAAGTTTCATCTGAAAGATGCTTTTTAAAGAAATTTTCCAAGTTATCAGCCATTTTATTAATGATTTAAGACTGTTTCCAATTTATTTCGTAACATTTTTTTTGCTTTTAATAATTGTGTCTTTGAGGTGTTTTCTGAAATTCCAAGAACATCTGCAATTTCTTTATGTTTATATCCCTCAACAACATACATATTAAAAACTACTCTATATCCTTCAGGAAGTTTTTGTATCAGAAGAGTAAGTTCTTTGGCACCCAGATTATCAAACACATCTTCGTGAAATGTTATTTGAGTATCATAATCGTCGATGCTTTGGTTGAAGTTTAACTTCTTCCATTTTCTCAGATATTGTAGGGCAGCATTCACCATTATTTTATTCGACCAGGCAGAAAACTCCGCTTTTTTACTATCGAATTGCTTCAAATTAGTGAATACACTTATCAATCCTTCCTGAAGCATATCTTCAGCCTCCATTTTGCTGTTGGCATATCTGAGGCAAATCATAAACCATTTCACCCTATACTTTTCGTACAAAGCCCTTTGTGCCTGAGCGTTTTTCTTCAAACACTTTTTAATGATTTTTGATTCTTCTGAATTCAAATTCCTAAGTAATTATTTATTAAGAGTACAATTTCAAAGATACTTATAAAAAAACTCTTTAATTTATATATGCAATACATCATAATTTAGTTGCCTGGGCTGGACAAATTTATTGACTTACCTGATAAATTTCTTTTCAGTACTTCCATCGTCATATTGATATATTAGGATTTTTCCTTTCTCCGAAACTGATGTTTCTCTTCCCATTATATCAACTACTCTCAATAGTTTTCTTTCTATGTTGTTAGTATAAATATCATCTTCAACACCAACAGTAGTTTGTTTAACAAGAAAAATAGTTCCCACTTCAGGATGCGGTTCCATATCATCCCAATAGTTATAATGCATTTCCAGAGTATCATTCTCAAAGTATACAATTTCATAGAGAAAATGCTGGTAAAAATACTGTCCTGCGTAAACAGTTTGCAAATACCACCAATGATAACGATTTGTTTCTGCATCAAATTCACTTTCCTGAGAGTTAGGATAAATTGTTGGCATCAAATGTCCTGAAGTCTCGGTATAGAAACCGTTATCATAAATAACCATTGTCATAGGATCAGAATAACCACCGAAATCTCCATATTCGCTGCTTATATATCCAACCCATGTTCCAACAAAATCTTCAGATGTGAATTGAGAATAACTGTGATTTCCTATAAAGGAAAAAAGTGCTATTAAAATAGGAGTAATTGTAGTTTTCATTTTAAGATGTTTTTTTAAATTATTTATTACTGAATTATACTATTATGCAAAAAGTGTTTATTTAGTTGCCTGAAGGATAAAAACTTTTTAATATATCTTTATTCATTTGCCATTGGGAATTTTTTGAATTAATTTTATCCATTAAAATGCAGATAATTAAGCACCATGAAAACGGCAAAGTTTAACCCCAAACTATTTATAATTTTCTTTTTTGCATTAATCATACTATTTCTTTTTAATTCTTGTAAGAAGAAAAATTCTGATAGTAATATAATAGACGACAGCAGCTTAATTTCCATAATGGAGAACACCCAAAATACAATAGGTTCACCGGGATGGATGTTAGAAATTCAGGACCATAACAAGTATTATAAATATGCCGGAGGTCTTGCAAATAGAGAAGAAAAGATTCCAATGGAGGATAATTTTCAAATAAGAATTGGAAGTATTTCAAAAACTTTTACTGCCACTGTGGTTTTAATTTTATGTGATGAAGGTGTTTTAAAATTAAATGATAAGTTGGAAGATTATTATCCCGAATTTCCCAAATCTGACAAAATAACTATTCGTCAGTTATTAATGCATACTTCGGGAATAGTTACATGGGATGAAAACGACAGCATACGAACACAGGTTTATGAAAATACTTATGACTGGACAATTGACAAACTAATTGACTGGGCTTCAAAGCAAGAACTGTTATTTGAGCCGGATAGTGGTTTCAATTATTCAAATATTGGTTATTTCCTTTTAGGAAAGATTATAGAAACTGCCAGTGGTTCATCAGTTATAGATCTGATTAATGAAAAAATCTGTGATCCGCTAAACTTAGAAAATACTTTTATGGCTGCATCACCACAGTTTGCCGGAGAAATGATTCATGGATATGATGAATCGGGTGGAACCATAGAAGATATTACAGGAACACCGGCTGCCGACGCAATAAATTTTGAATTATCGTGGACTGCCGGAGGAATAATTTCCAGCCTAGATGATTTGTCGGTATGGTCGCGTGCACTTTATAAAGGAAAACTTATCAGCGATAGTTTGCTTGAACAGCAGATGCCGGTATTAAATCCTCCCACAGAAAATAATCCATATTATTCAGGTTATGGCATGGGTATTAAGCAAAGTGATAAATGGATTGGCCATAATGGAGCAATTTCAGGCTATGTTTGTTATATGTTTTATTATCCTGAGAGAGATGTTAGTGTTGTTACATTCTTCAATAAATTTAGTGCATTTGATGCAGAAGTAAATTTATCAGATATAACTGCAGTTGGACAAAATTTTATGGAAGTTGCTAAATATGTTTGCCCTGAGACATTAATTCCTGTTCCTTAATGTTATAATTCACTGAAAAGCAACATATTGAGTAACGACAATGTTAACTTACTGTTAATTAATTTATTACACAGCAAAGTGTTTTGCTCTAAAAGCAATAATATTTTTACTATCCTTTTCTGGATATACCTAACTTTCAAACATATCAACTACATATGTTTATGAAAATTAAATTGTTAATCATATGTTATTTATTAACAAGCAACTGGTTTTCATGCTACTTTCGGGAAACTATTCAAAATTAATACTAACTAATTTTACTTACAATGAAAAGAATTACATTTTTATTTTTGGTCGCAATGGCCTTTTCAATTAGCTCTTTTGCTCAGGAAAAAGAGAGTTATACTATGTTCGACAATACCCGTTTTACGGTAAAAACGGATAAAATGAAAGAATTTGGTAAAGCCATGACTGCTCACAACCAAAAATATCATAATGATGGAGCATACCATGCTAATGTATGGATGGTAAGTGTTGGTGAACATTCAGGCGACTTTATCTGGTCGATGGGACCATGTACATTTACTGAGTTAGATGGAAGCCCAGACAGTAAGGAACATACTGAAGATTGGATTTTCAATGTTATGCCAACAATAAAAGAAATGCATGAAAGTAATATGTGGCGTCTTGATACTAAACATTCTTATAGTGTAGATGAGCAATCAAACAAATTATCAATAAGTGTATTTGATATAAAGGACAATCAGGGATATCGTTTTAAAGATATTTTAGACAGGGTTCTTAAAGTTTATAAGGAAAAGGAGTATAAAAGATCTTTCTCTACTTACTGGCCACAGTTCAGTATAAGTAATGAGGATGATGTGGCAATAGTTTCGGGTTTTAATAAATGGGCCAGATTTGATGAAGACAGAACATTCAAAAAGGACTTTGAGGAAGTTCATGGAGAGGGTTCATGGACAAACTTTATTAAAGATTTAGATAGTGTTATTAATGGATCTAAAGATGAAGTTTGGGTATTTGTTAAAGAACTTAGTGGAAAGAGCGAATAATTTCTCTTATGATATAATTTGAAAGCCGTCTTGCCTCAGGCTAGACGGCTTTTGTTTTTGTAGAGAATTTGATTAGTATAAATAGAATAACTTTCTAAAATATTAACCACTATATTTAGCTGTCTAAATAATTTATAACTTATTATAATATAACATTTTAATAAAATTAATTTTTCAAAACCTGTTAAGTGTATTGATTTTTTCTGTTATTTTGCTTATTAGTAATCAATTTAAATAATAAATTAAAAAACTGCTATTATGAATTTAAAAAACATTGCCATTGCTTTTTTTGTATTGGCTACCTTTACTTACACCGGATGTAATAAAATTAAAGAGGCTTTAGACGTAACCTTTAACACTTCTTTCAGTACAAATATGAATTTTGATGTTCCTGCAGCATCGAGAGACATTAATGAAGGAGGTACTTTCAACCAAACTGCAACTATTGACATGACTACTGTTACTCAGTTTAACGACTACAAGGACAAACTTAAAAGTGCTACTGTAAAGTCTATAACTTTTACAGTTACATCTATTAGTGAAGAACCAGTAACTCTTACTGATGTAGAAATTTCAATTTATTATGGTGATCTGGCCATGCCTGTATATACAATAACTTCTATGGAGATTACTAATGGATCTTCTTTCACACTTCCTGAAGCACAATTTGATGTGGTAAATCAGATAATTTTGAATGCTGTAGGTATAACTGTTGGAGTTTCAGGAAGTAGTAGTGTTGCTCCTGTTCAGTTTACTTATAAAACTGAAATTGATGCTGAAATAGTAGCGAATCCGCTATAATAATATAGACTTAAATAAAAAAACTGCCTAACAATGTTGGGCAGTTTTTTTTATGCCTATTAGTATGTAATTTAACCCGGCTTATACAATTGGAAGCAAGGAACGAACTGATCTATTGCATATTTAGGGTTTAGGTATCGAACTTAAACATAATTTCTTCAATACTTTTTTCAGAACCTACGAGTGTAATTACATCACCAAGACGAAGTCGGGTATACCCATGTGATATAATAATATTACCTTTTCTTTTAACAGATAATATAATAATGTCGGAGGGTAACCGTAATTCACGCAGACGCATACCATGAATATCTTTGTTTACAATTTCAACGTCTACCGAATCCTGTCCTTTGTCCATACCTAAAAGAAGTGTAGCTGCATTTGGTGATCGAACGAAATGGTCGAGCAAACTAACAATGGCTGTTGTTGGCTCAATTATAAGTGCTCCCAATTCATGGAACTTATTAAAATTCTCACGTTTGTTTAGTCTCACTACAACCTCCTTAGTGCCAATGTTTTCGAATATCAGCTCAGCTAATTGGTAATTCTTTTTATCACTCAGCATCAAAACAACCACTTCCATTTCGGCGCAATTGAGTTTTTTAAGACTTTCCAGAGATAAATCACTCATCTCATGCACTTCAAAGTCTTTAATATCATCAATTTTAAAGTCATCCACAGAAACCAAAACCGGATTCCAGTTATGTTTAGCCAGTTGATTAGCCAGAGCCAAAGACTGGCTTTCAACGCCAATTATCAACACATCCTGATTATGAGTTTTAACATTAGCCTTAGCACGTAAATGGCTCTCTTTTACAAAGTTAAGCGTCCATTTAAATAAGGGAGGTCCAACTAGCTGATTGATAACAATAATGGCAATAACTATTGTTTCGAAAGAGTGGCCCCATTCAGGAAATTCAGCAGAGACAACTGTAGCCAATCCCAGGGCCACACCCGCCTGTGTTACATAAGGCATCCACGCAATGAAGGTATATTCCTTTGGATCTTTAGCAGCAATAACACCTGTTATTCCTCCTAAAACCATGGTGATAATTCTGATTAAGAAAAGTAAAATTGCAATTCCCAATACACTCATCAGAATTTGAATTGACAATGAGGCCCCTGTAAGAGTGAAGAAAATAATATAAATGGTTGGAGCTACCATTTGAAGATGTTCAGAAAATTCAATTCGGTGTTTGGAATAGTTGGTTGTTACAAAACTGGCTATAATGGCAATAAGTAGGGGTTCTAATACAATTTTATGTGCAATATAAATTTCTGAATAAATAGCAATATTATCAGTAAGTGCATAAATTGAATATCCAATAAGAATAATAAATCCTGCTTTAAACTGACTTTTTATGCGTAAGGAAAATAATAAACTTAATAATCGGCCTATAAGTATTCCCAGAGTAAATGAGAAAGCTAACTCTAAAATCAGTATAACAAAGAACAATAAATTTGTGCTCTCACCATTAATAAAGGCTTTGGCGATGGCAAAACTTACAGCAAAAAGAATAATTACCAGCACATCCTTTAAAACCGTAACACCCATAACAGTTTTTGTGAAAGGTCCATTTGCTCTCATCTCATTTATAACAGCTATGGCAGATGAAGGAGACCTGGCAACGAATATTGTTCCAAATAAAATTGCCACAGCAATTTTTGAAAGGCTATTCATTTCTTTCATAAAAGGAATAAGGTCGGCAAGAAAATATACTGCAAGACTACTTAATACAAAGGTAATTATTAGTTGACCTATTGTCATCCACTTTATACTAGTTATACGACTTCGCAACTCGTTAAGATAAAGTTCAGAACCTGCCGAAAAAGCAATTATCGACAATGCAATATCAAACAGAAAATCCAACTGATGAATAGCATTTGTTGTAATAAAGTTAAGCATAGAAGAGCCTGCTACGATACCTGTAACTATGAAACCCGTTATTAATGGCAATCTGATCTTCTGAAATACAATAGCAATTCTATCGGCAGCAAGGGCAACAATTAACAGTCCTATGATTATTACTATCAAAGCTCCAAATTCAATGCTTATTGAGGATATTATTTCCATGTTTTATTTGATAATGCTATTTGTTTATAAATACAAAATAATACAAAAATGAATCACCTCAAGAGGTAATTTGAAAATAATTATGCTTACGCCTGATAAACCAATTGATTATCTGCATATTAATTGTTAACCTAAACATTTATAGACAATGAAATATATCAGGAATTTGATTTAGATTCAATTTTATAGTTTCTCTGAATTGACATTATCCGAATTTCCTTTAACTATATGTTTAAATTCTCAATTGAAAGAATAACAAACAATCTGTTACAATTTTGTTTAATTTTGAACAAAATTCCAAAATTAATAATGTTAAAATATCCAGAATTAACATTGAATTGATTAATTTCTAAATATATCGTATGAAGAGCATATCCTTACAACTAATGCAAAGAAAGACAATAATTAGTGTATTGATCGACCTTATTGCAATAGGCTTTATTTATTATGTTCCCACAATTTCTCATTTGATTAGCCTGCCATTGTATTTAATGGAACCGATGAGATTGATGCTTATAATTGCCCTTGTGCATAGTTCCAAGGCAAATGCATATTTACTGGCTCTCTCATTACCCATATTTTCTTTTGTTATATCTGGGCATCCTGTATTTCCAAAGATGTTACTTATAACTTTTGAACTTGTATTTAATGTTGTTTTATTTTATGGTTTGACAAAGAAGATAAAATATCTATTTCCTTCCATCCTGCTAAGTATAATTTTAAGTAAAGTTGCATATTACATCATAAAATTTGGATTAATTAAACTCACTATTCTTGATTCTACTTTATTCTCAACACCACTTTATATTCAGATAGTTACAGCATTGGTGTTTAGTTCTTATGTATATATATTTTATAAAAAAAATAAAATCTAGTAAAGGATTTAATATATAACTAGCCTTATTATTATGAAACACTTAAACTGGAAGAAGATTTATTTAATATTGGGTGGATTTATAGCCTTATGCTGGTTTATTATAAGGGTAATTCCAAAGCCCAGTAGAGCAAACTATCCATGCCAGAGAGCAGCATTTCCTATTGCCTCAGCGTTCGTAATTTGGTTTACAAGTTTAGTATCCTCCACTTTGTTTTTTCTGAAGTTTAAAAAGAACCTAAAAGACAATAAATTGGCATATGCATTCCTTTTTCTATTCTTGTTTGGGATATCTAGTCTGTTCTATATTGCAACGACGCCTGTAAATAAACTATTTGCATTTAATACTTCCAACTATATTAGGGTACCATGGGATGCAAGCATAAGAACCAATGCACAAACTAGCAATGTTATAACAACTTTTGATGAAGTATCAGTGGTGAAATCATCAATAAGTAATGTCGCTGATATTGATTTTGATGAAATTGAATCCTTGGTTAGGGAGTCGGTTGAACAGGCTGGTGGATTAGGCGCAATAGTTTCTAATGGTGATTATGTAGTTCTTAAACCAAACCTGGTGGAAATGCCTCCAATTCCGAGTCCTGAATATAAAGAGGTTGGAGGAATAGCAACTGATTGGCGAGTAGTAAAAGCGGTGGCAAAAATGGTACGTGAACTTAATCCGGATGGGAAAATTTATATTATAGAAAGTTCATCTGCCATTTCAACAAGAGAGGTGCTTGATTATTATAATTATACTACCGATAACTTCCCGGAAGTTGATCAGATAGTTGCACTAGAAGATAGTTGCGGAGTTTTTGAAGATTACGGCGATTCTAATCTTGAAAAATTATACCTCGATAATAATATTCGTTTATACCCTGACGAAGAGAAGCCAAATCTTACTCCGGAGTTTTATATTAATAAGATTTATAATAATGCAGATGTTGTAATTAGCATACCTGTGCTCAAAAACCATAAAGTAGCAATAATTACCGGAGGTGTAAAAAATGTAGCAATAGGTATGGCACCACCAAATATTTATGGAATGTCAGAAACCTTTTTTGGTAAATGGACGAAGATAGATCATGGAATTGAAAATCTAAATAAATGGCTTCATGACTTCTATATGCTTAAACCCGTTGATTTTGTTGTAATTGATGGTCTTCAGGGTTTTGATCACGGACCCACCGGTCTCGACGAATTGACAATGGAAGAAATGCAACATAATATGAAGTTGATAATTTCCGGTAAAAAAGCATTATCAGTTGATGCTGTATGTGGTAATATTATGAGCCTGGATCCTACTTATGCAAATTATATGGTGTACCTCGACAAGGAACAATATGGAGTAGGGACAATTAACTCGAAGTTCATACGGATTAAAGGTGAAAAGATGTTGGATATCAGGGAAGTTTTTCCACATAATGAAGAAGTGGTTTTAAATGCTATTTATGATGATTATAACCCACCTAACATTGAAGTTACATCAACCGTAATAGATGAAAATATAGTAACATTTTATTTGGAATACGATAACGACCTCGATAAAGTAGAATTAAAAGTAAATGGAACATTAATAGATCAAATAGGTATTGATAATTTCGGCTCTTTATCATTTGAAATTGATGAAGATTTGCTACCGGTTGAGAATTTAACCCTTATTTCTTCAGACAGATTTTACAATGAAACTGAAATTTTCTTAGACTATTCGGCAATAAGTGAAAATGAAAATTCTCTGGCTAAACTTAATCAAAACTTCCCTAATCCGTTTTTAAATAGCACAAATATTAGTTTTGAATTATTAAATCCAGTATATGCCAGACTGTATATTAGCGACCTAAATGGTAACATCATTGAAACTCTTGTGGATGAAAAACTGTCTGCCGGTAATCATCAATATAAGTGGAATGGGTACGCTAAAACAGGAACCTATATCTATAGTTTGGAAATAGAAGGTAATACTATTAGCAAGCGTATGATTAAGAAATAAAATTATCTCCTTAACGTCATTTTTAATATCAGGCAGGAGTTATTTTTACCCAAGCCAATTTATATCCCGGCGTTTTACTTCTGGGATCTACCGCTGTAGGAATTAGTACATTTGATTCAGGATAATACGTCATGATATTGCCTGGAGTAATATCTAACTCTCGTACAAACATATTCTGCATCTCTCCCACTGAGGATTTCAAGTTAACTAGCATATTTTCCTTCAATCCCATAGAGGAAATATCATCTTTGTTCATCATCACTACATTTCTGCTGGTTTGACCACGAAATCGATCAAATTCATCATAAATAATTGAGTTGAACTGTCCCTCACTCCTAACAGACATCATACGGAAACTCCCTTTGTGATCATTAAATTCGCGTATTGGGCATACTTTAAAACTAGCTTTATTGTCGGGTGTTGAAAAAGAAGGATTATGAAATGTTCTCCCGGATATTTGAAATTCTTCTTTGCTATTATCAATATCTTTCATTTTCTCAAAACCGGAAACCGTTTTAGATATTAATTTCCTTATTTTTTCATGACTATCCAAAACCCGGAAGTCAATGGGTTTGTTGCCGAGTACACCCCTTGCAATTTCAGCAATGATTGCAACCTCTGTATGAACATTTTCAAATCGGGCTTTGCCTCCATCACTAAGTCTTACAAAGTTAAACATAGATTCCTGGGTAGTTGTTTGCTGCTCTTCATCTCTTGTGGCCACTGGAAGTATAATTGCCTCATCGTCAACACCATAGAAGTGTCCTGAGTTAAGAGTTGTATTCAAATAAACTTTAAAATGAATTTTGTTTAATGCTTCTTCTGCAAACTTCGAGTGTGGATTGGAACTATATAAATTCCCCCCCAGCAAAAATGCAAAATCTACTTTGTTTTGCATAGAAGCCTGCATACACTCCATTGTATCCATTCCAGGATTTTTTGGAAGTTCAACTTCAAACTCCTTTTCAATTGCTTTCAATATTTTCTCTTTAAGAACGGGTGTTACTCCCACAGAGCCAATTCCCTGTACATTACTATGACCACGTAAAGGAAGTAATCCCGCGTTTGGTTTTCCGACCATTGCACGCAAAAGTGCCAAACTAACTATAGACTCAACATTTTCTACACCATTTTCATGGTGTGTAATTCCCATGGCCCATGAGAAAACAACATTGTTGTATGTACAATAAAGATTAGCAATTTCGAGGATTTTTTCCAAATCAATTCCTGAATTTAAGACGATGGTTTCCCAGGAAGTATTTCTAATATCCTCGACATATTCTTCATATCCATTGGTATTTTGTTTAATAAATTCCTGATTTTCCTTACCTGATTCTATTACTGCTTTGGCAATTCCCTTTAGGAGAGCAATATCACCATTTATATTTACTTGCAAGTATTCGTTGGCAATTGGACTACCTCCTGATAAAAGGGATCTGAAATCTGAAGGTACTGAGAATTTCTGAAGCCCCTTTTCTTTGGCCGGATTAATTACTATTACCTTCCCACCCCTACGACGACATTTCATTAACTGTGTCATATATCTGGGATGATTAGAAGAAGGATTTGCTCCTATCACAAAAATCAAATCTGCTTTACTTAAATCTTTCAACTGAATAGTAGCAGTTCCACTTCCGATACATGAACTCATTCCTACTCCGGAGGCCTGATGACAGTAATATGAGCAGTTGTTAACATTATTGGTGCCATATAATCTTGCAAAAAGTTGCAATAAAAAGGCTGCTTCATTGGAAGACCTGCCTGAACTATAAAAGAAACTTCTTTCCGGACTAGTATTTTTAAACTTCTGGATTATTTTATCCATAGCCATCTCCCATGAAATTTCTCCATAATGTGTATCTCCTTTCGACTTATAAAGGGGACTGTTAATTCTACCGTATCTTTCTATTAGTCGGGGGGAAGTGTTTTTGAATGAGTTTATACTTTTTTCCTGAAATAATTTTGAAGGAATTGGTGCCTGAATATCAGTAATTTGAGCCTGGAAAGCCTTTTTGCACACTTGAGGAAATTGCCCTAACTCATTTATCATTCCTCCTTTTTGACCACCCATACCAAATGCACATGTTTTACATGTATTTTTTGAAAATACAGTTCTAAGCATGGTCAAATATCCGGTTTTGGAAGCTGCTTTTAGGGAGTATTGAATATTATTGAATCCTCCAATTATTGTCATAACAGTAATAATTTAAATTATAGCCATTCACATTTCGTATGCAATTTATAAAACAATTTTCAGAAATCATTAGAAATAAATTAATTAGTAAAAAATATTGAAAGCAGCACTACACATAAAATAAAAAAGAATAGAATTGCTTTTGTATAAAATTTTCACCTGATATTAATATTATATATCTTTATTGTTTTAAATAAATTTTAAATGGCAACTACTATTAACTCTAAAAAATTTGGTACACTACCGGTTTTCTTCACTGCAATTTCTACAATACTTGGGGCAATACTCTTTTTACGCTTTGGCTATGCTGTTGGAACAGTAGGCTTTTGGGGTGTAATTGGCATTGTAATACTTGGGCATATGGTAACCATACCTACTGCCCTGGCAATTTCTGAACTTGCAACAAATAAGAGGGTTGAAGGTGGTGGAGAATACTTCATAATTTCACGATCATTCGGACTAAATATAGGAGCAACAATTGGTATTGCCCTCTACCTCTCCCAAGCAATTAGTGTTGCATTTTATATAATAGCCTTTACCGAATCCTTTCAGTTTTTCTTCGATTATGTGTTGAGTAATTATGGTTTTTATTTACCCAGGCAGGCAATTAGTATTCCAGCTATCATAATATTGGGAGGCGTAATTTTATACAAAGGAGCTAATCTGGGTGTGAAGGCACTTTATTTCGTTGTAGCGATTTTGTTTATTGCCATAATTATGTTCTTTTTAGGCTCGGGACCTGAAACAACCGAAACAAATTTTTCCTTATTCGATAATGCAGTTTTTGATTCTTCAAACTTTTTTATAGTATTTGCTATTATTTTTCCTGCATTTACTGGTATGACAGCCGGTGTGGGTTTGTCTGGTGATTTAAAAAATCCAGCAAAATCAATTCCCTTAGGAACAGTACTGGCAACATTTAGTGGAATGATAATTTACTTTTTCATTATTTACAAACTAGCCACTTCAGCCAGTATTGATGATTTATTAAATAATCAATTGGTAATGGGAGATATAGCCATACAAGGAAAATGGATTATTCCATTGGGATTGGCTGCATCAACAATTTCATCTGCCTTAGGATCAATTATGGTTGCCCCTAGAACCCTACAGGCGCTTGCCATGGATAAAGCCTTTCCCAATAAGATGGCAAACCATTGGCTTGCCAAAAGCAGAAAAAAAGATGAAGAACCCATAAACGGATCTTTGATAACATTTATAATTGCATTATTCTTTGTTATATTGGGTGACGTAAATACTGTTGCAGAAGTTATTTCTATGTTTTTTATGGTAACATACGGAGCACTTTGTTTAATTTCATTTTTAAATCATTTCGGATCTTCTCCTGCCTACCGTCCATCGTTTAAGTCGAGATGGTATTTATCTTTAATTGGATTTCTCATCTCTATATGGGTAATGTTTAAAATAAATACAACATATGCAATTTTAGCATTTGCTGTAATGAGTGGTTTATATATTTTCCTTAATTATTATCACAAAAACCGCAAAGGCTTCGAATCGATATTTTCAAATGCTATTTTTCAGTTAAACAGAAATCTGCAGGTATTTCTTCAGAGAAAAACACATAAAAAGGTTTTTAGTGAATGGCGCCCAAGTGCAATTTGTATCTCAAAAAGTACTTTTGAAAGAGATAAGGCTCTTAGTTTACTAAACTGGATTTCTTATAAATATGGATTTGGCACTTATTTACACCGAATTGAAGGTTATTATTCCAAGGCTACACACCAGCAGGCAGAAGATGAGTTATTTAAAATAAATAAGATAATTCGCAAAAAAGACAGCCATGTTTATCTCGACACAATAATTTCTCCTTCTTATACTTCTGCCATTGCTCAGGCAATTCAAATACCGGGTATTGCAGGTATGGAAAACAATATGGTAATTTTCGAATACGACAAAGAAAAACCGGAAGATTTAAGTCATATTGTAGATAATTTTGCTCTTGTAAACGCAGGTAAATTTGATGTACTTATTATTGCCAGCAGCAGAAGAGAAATAAAATATGAAAATGGAATCCATATCTGGATTTCCTCCACTGACTCATCTAATGCAAACCTTATGATTTTACTTGGTTTTATTATTTCCGGCCATCCCGACTGGAAAAAAGCCGATATAAAAATATTCGATATTTGTAAGCCTGAGTTGGAAGAACAAACAAAAAAGAATATGGAGGAACTTGTAACTTCAGGACGACTGCCTATTACAGCATCCAACATTGAAGTTATTCCACGGGATCCGGAGATTCATCAGAAAGAACTGGTTAACAATAAATCATACGATGCAGGTTTGGTAATAATTGGTTATCGGGAAGAAACTATTAAAAAAGACAAAATGTTTACCGACTATGATCAGGTTGGAACCATTTTATTTGTTAATGCTCATAGTGAAAAAGTGATTGAGTAAGTTAAACCGAAACCATTTTTAATTTCTGCTTATGAAATCGAAGAAATAAGGAATAGTCCTATTTATGCTTCGGCTTTTGATTATGTGTAATGATGATAAAATAGAATGCTGAGGTGGATGGCAAAAAAAAGGGTAAGGAATGTTATCTTTTGCAATTAAAAAACCTCATCTAGCCATTAGCCAGACAGGTTTAATATTGTTTTTTAAAATTACCTAAACAGCACAATTTTTTGTGTATATATTTTCGAATCTAATTCAACATTTATAAAGTAAATTCCATTTTTGAATTGACTAATATCGATACTTTTAAAACCGGAAGAAGTTTTAATCTCTTTTTCATTATAAACTTCTTGTCCTAAATTATTTAAAAGAGTTATGCTACAATTTTTCGATTGTTCTTTAAAGTCGATAGTAATTTTACCATCTGTGGGGTTAGGAAATAATGAAAACATTTTTGTGTTTTCCATTTCATCAATACCAATTGTAGAAGGAACCCAATCAATAATCACATCAGTGAAATTTGCATCATCATCAGGAGTAAGATGAACTTCCGTATCGCTTTTAGTAAATGTAAACGATTTTGTTACTTTGCTTGATCCATGCGACCAGCATTCTTCTATGGTTATTTTGTAATCTCCATCAGGAAGAAGATTTCCACTTAAGTCTGTACCATCCCATTCCAACGATCTGGTAGTATATGATGACAAAGTAGGACCTGTAACAGCATCCACAACATTTTGATTTGAATTTGATTTCCAATTTGGTAGTTCATCATTAGTACCATTACCCCAATATCTGTATTTAGTTCTTATAAAACCGTCGGAGTTATCCTGTATCCAAACAGCTAAAACATGTTTTGATCCCCAGCTGCCGGTATGTGGAACTTGTGTAAAAGTAAATGACAATGTTCCTTCAGTTTGAGCGATTAAAAAACTGGGGAGTAACAATACAATTATAACCCCAATTAAGAGAAAATGTTTTTTCATTTTTCAAAAATTAATTTTGATAAAAGTAAATAAAGTTTTAGTTGATACTTTAATTTTAAATTAATTGTTTTGTTTTTTTATTGTGGTCAGATGATAATTACACAAAAAATTAATATGAAAATATTATTTAAAACGAATACAAAAACCAATCTAAATTATGTTAATTATTATATTTTTAATAATTTAGTGCCACATTATAAATTTAAAAACTTTTTTATGAAAAAAATTATTACAATCTTAACGGCAAGCGTACTATTTGTAACGCTATTAACATTTGGATCTTGTAAAAAAGACGACAATGGAAATAGTTGTACAGAACTAGCAAATGCAGCAAGCACAGCAGCAATGAATTATTCGTCAAACCCGGATTCAGAAAATTGCCAAGCTTACAAAGTAGCGATCACTAATTATGTTGATGGTTGTGCTGTTATTGAACAATCTGTAAAGGAACAATACCTCGCAGCCCTTGAAGGTCTTAATTGCAACGGAAAATAGTTCAGAATGTATGAAATGAATGCCCTTTTTTTGCAAAGAGGGCATTTTTTTGTTTAAGTCTTTTTTATTGCGCTTTTATATTAGATGGGATTCTTTGAGTTGATATTGGGCTTGATTTAAGGGTTATTCAATAGTTTGTTTAAGCCCCCTTGATCGTTGAGGATTATGGTGAAGAAAATAATAGGTTTGTTACGGGGTCTAATTTTATCTGGCACAAAAATTATTTTAACTCTTATTTAACATACATGCGCTACAGTCCATGTATTGGGCTATTTATGGCCAAAATTGTTCTTTAATTTAAA
>PKTA01000034.1 GCA_002869365.1 Marinilabiliales bacterium
ACTGCTAGAATTGCGATTGTTGATTTAGTTAAAGTTTTCATCTCTATATTTTTTAATTGTTTCTGTAATTTTTCAGCAAATATATGGCGACCCATCAGGATGGAGAAGGTGAAATAGGTGAATGGAATATTTTAGTCGGTGAATGGGGGAAGATTAATGAATAATGAAAAACTAAAAGTGAAAAACTTGCCTGCTAATGGCTAATCCCGAGTCCTCGGGGAAAGGCTAAAGTATGGAGATTTCTTCCTTCGGTGGACGGATTCTCCGGACTCCAGCGAAATGACATTTTGGCGTTCATAAAGTTACATTGCGCTAAAGTTATTAATTATAACAAAACGAACCTGCCTTCATTTCATTACTGCCTTCAAACTAATTTTTACGGCAGTCAAGTCGGCAGGCAAGCCTGCGACCTGACACTTGCAACATGCAACATTTAAAAAAGTTCAAAGAGTTAAAAGTTATGAGTTATGTCCCGAGGCCTAGGGAGGGATTGTCGCGGATCTAATATCAAACTAAAGCAGAAAGTAAAATTGTTTAAATTAGCGCCCCGCTAATACAGCGAATATCTATAAATAGAAGTATAATAATTAACCAAATATATTAATCAATGAAACACATAGAAAAGTCCTTAACCACCTTCAAAATTATTGCATTTATTTTTGTTATTACGTTAGCTACGGATGCATCATCTCAGTTAAAATGGTCACTCGACGGGAATTCATATTATAAAATAGAAGCCGGTGAACTTGTTACATCTACTCTTCCGAACTATGAAATAAAAACTATCATTTCGAAAGCACAGTTAATCCCGGAAGGGAAGTCGGAACCCATAAAAATTTCACATTTTTCATTCTCATCCGACCAACAAAAAGTTTTACTATTTACCAATACCAAAAAAGTTTGGCGCCTGAATACCAAAGGCGACTATTGGGTTTTCGATTTGAAAACAAATACCCTGAAACAAATGGGTAAAGGGCTGCCTGCTTCCTCTCTTATGTTTGCAAAATTTTCTCCCAATGGGAATACAATAGCCTATGTTTCTGAAAATAATTTGTATGCCGAAGATTATGCCAGTGGCGAAATTAAAGCCCTTACCACCGATGGAAGTATAACATTAATAAATGGCACTTTTGATTGGGCATATGAGGAAGAGTTTGCTTGCAGAGACGGATTTAGATGGAGCCCCGATAGCAAATCCATTGCCTATTGGCAGATTGATGCTAGCAAGATAAAGACCTTTTATATGATAAACAACATCGATTCTATATATTCCCAACTGGTTCCTTTAGAGTATCCTAAAGTTGGTGAAACGCCATCAGAATGCAGGCTGGGAGTAGTAAAACTTGCAGATGCCGAAACCAAGTGGCTGGATATTCCCGGAGATCCCTCTCAGAACTATTTGGTAAGAATGGAGTTTATTCCAAATACCAATAAACTGCTAATTCAACAATTAAACAGAAAGCAAAACAATAGCAAACTATTTATTGCTGATGCATTAAACGGAAGTGCCAAAATGATTCAGGAAGAATCGGATGAAGCCTGGGTAGATTTATTCCAACAGGGCAATACTTATGCTATCGATTACACAAATAATTTTGATTTTCTTGAAGAAACAAACAGCATTCTTTGGGCATCTGAAAAAGATGGATGGCGACACTTATATCAGGTTTCCATGGAAGACAAGCCGGAAATACTAATCACAAAAGGTGATTATGATGTTATCGACTTAAAATTTATCGATTCAAAAAATGGATATGTCTACTATTTGGCATCTCCTGATAATGCCACTCAAAAGTATTTGTATAAGTCGAAATTAAATGGAAAAGGAAAACAAAAATTGCTAAGCCCCGAAAGTTTAAAAGGAAGTCATGATTATTACTTTTCTTCCAATGGCAAATATGCCATTCATACCTTTACAAACCACTTTACCCCTGGAGTTAAAGAACTTATCAGTGTTGCCAGTCAAAAGCCAATTAAGGAAGAGGAAAGCATTGTTAATAAGGTTAAAACCATGGATAAAAAATCAAATGTTGAGTTTTTTACCATAACAACCGCCGACAGTGTTGAGATGGACGGATGGATGGTAAAACCAACAAATTTCGATCCCAATAAAAAATACCCTGTTGTGTTCTATGTGTATTCAGAACCTGCAGCAACAACAGTAAGAGACGTTTATAATGTCAGCAGAAACTGGTTCTATAGTGGGAGTATGGCCGATGACGGTTATATTTACATTTCCTTGGATAATAGAGGTACTCCGGCACCAAAAGGACGTGAATGGAGAAAATCTATTTACAGAAAAATTGGTGTTATCAATATAAATGATCAGGCCGCGGCAGCCAAAGAAATTTTGAAATGGGATTTTGTGGATCCTGAAAGAATAGCCGTTTGGGGACATAGTGGTGGAGGCTCTGCTACATTGAATCTGATGTTTCGATATCCCGAGATTTACAAAACAGGAATTTCACTTGCTGCCGTGGCAAATCAATTAACCTATGATAATATTTATCAGGAACGATATATGGGTTTGCCTCAGGAAAATATGGAAGATTTCATTAATGGCTCTCCTATTACATATGCTAAAAATCTGGAAGGAAATCTGCTTTATATACACGGTACCGGCGATGATAATGTTCATTA
>PKTA01000154.1 GCA_002869365.1 Marinilabiliales bacterium
GAAATATTTGGTTTTTCGATTTAGCAATAGTCATCTCATTATTTCAACAATTAAAACAAGGGGTGTTTATTTAGAATCAATATAAATAACTATAAATCAAAGGATTAATTCTTAATTTTTTGTTAAAGATTCTCGTTTTGGTTCAAATTTAACTATGTCGTAAATAAATAAAATGTAGATTTGGCCGTAGATAAAAAATAGTACATTTAATACTATTTGCAATAATTAGTGATGAGAAAATTTTCTCCTGATTATAACAAATGAAACAGGAGGAGTTGACCAAACAAATTTTAAATATGAAGAAAACCAGTTTAATTTTTACTGTAATAGTTTTTATTGTTCAGTTGCAAATTCAAGCGCAGGAAATAGCGCAATGGCGCGGAGATAACAGAGATGGAAAATACAATGATACAAACCTCCTAAAAGAATGGCCGGAATCAGGACCTGAACTACTTTGGCATTATGATGAATTGGGACCGGGGCATGCATCGGCTTCTGTTACAAATGATGCAATTTATACTTCCGGTACCGATGAAAATGGAAATGGGTTTGTAATTGCCTTAACTCACTCAGGAGATAAAATTTGGCAAACAAGTATTGGAAAGGAATGGATGGATAATTTTGATGGTGCTCGATCAACACCATTGTATTATGATGGAAAAATATACATTTTGAGTTCCTATGGAAAGTTGTACTGTATGAATGCAACTGACGGAAATACAATTTGGGATCTAGATCTATTTACAACTTATGATGGTAGAAATATCAAATGGGGCGTTACCGAAAATTTACTAATTGACGATGGCAAATTATTCGTTACTCTGGGAGGAATTGAAGATAATGTAATTGCACTAAACAAGGACAATGGAAACTTGATATGGAAGTCGAAAGGAAAGGGAGAAGTAAGCGCTTATTGCTCTCCCATGATTATCAACAAGAATGGTTTCAAAATTCTTGTAACTCAAACCTCTGCCTCAATAATGGGGCTGAATGCTTCTACAGGAGATTTATTATGGTCACATCCTCATCCAAATAAATGGTCGGTACAGGCAAATACTCCAATTTATAAAGATGGAAAATTGTACTGCTTTAGCGGTTATGGTAAAGGGGGTGTTTTGTTACAATTGTCAGATGATGGAAAATCGGTCACAGAAGTGTGGACCGACCCTATGCTTGATAGTAAAATGGGTGGAGCCATTCTTCTTGATGGAAAAATTTATGGTTCAGGAGATAAAAACAGAAAATGGTTTTGTATCGACTGGGAAACTGGCAAGGAATTGTATTCAGCAACTCCACTTAAAGTTGGAAATATTATTTATGCCGATGGGATGCTATATTGCTATGGCGATGGAGGAAATGTAGGATTAGTGGATCCTAAAACCAATGATTTTAGTTTAGTTAGTTCGTTTAGTGTTCCTTATGGAGAACAGTATCATTGGGCACACCTGGTTATTCACGATAAAAAATTATATGTCCGTCACGGAACATCATTAATGGTTTATGATATTTCGGCAGACTAATTATTTCGAATAGCATTTGTTATAATCTTCCAAAAAAATATTTACAAGTCGGATTTTTGAATTTCTTAAAAACTTCTTTTTATCGCAACAAAAGAGAAAAATATCGCCCTTATAGTCGGAACAATTGGATTGTTTTTAATAGGCTATTGGTTGTTTTATAATCCGGTAAAAGATTTTCAGAAAAGTGTGCCTGGTATGGATAATCGACCTGATAGCATATCGGGTATTCGGGAAAAAGTAAAGATAGGAGCGATCTTTGAAACATTTGGCGAGTATAATTCTGAACATGAAGGAAAATGGACAAGATTCAGAGGGGCAGATTTCGATAATATCGTAAAAGATCAAACAAAACTTATCAGCAAATTTCCGGAATCAGGTCCTGATATTTTATGGAAAGTAGATCTTGGGGAAGGCCATGCTGCTCCTGTAATATACAATGGTAAGGTTTATATTCTGGATTATGAAGAAGAAGAACAAGCCGACGCACTAAGATGTTTTTCTCTTATTTCGGGTGAGGAAATTTGGCAAAGAAAATATAAGGTTCATATTAAAAGAAATCATGGTATGTCGAGAACAGTTCCTGCCATCAATGATAATTTCATAGTAACTATTGGACCCAAAGGGCATGTGATGTGTTCAAATCCTGCCAATGGCGACTTTCTCTGGGGAATAGATCTGGTAAGAAACTATCAAACAGAAATTCCTTTTTGGTATACAGGTCAATGTCCTTTAATTGACAATAATATTGCTGTAATAGCGCCTGGAGGCAAGTCGTTGATGATTGGAGTTGATTGCGCATCAGGAGAAGTTGTTTGGAATACTCCTAACCCGGATAATTGGCAAATGTCGCATTCATCGATAATGCCAATGACTTTAAACGGAAAAAAGATGTATGTATATGCTGCCATAGGAGGTATTTGTGGCATTTCAGCAAGTGGAGATGATATGGGTAAAGTGCTATGGAAAATGACCGATTTCAATCCAAATGTTGTTGCCCCTTCACCACTTATATTCGACGATGGTAAAATATTTATGACAGCCGGCTATGGGGCAGGATCAATTTTATTTAAAGTTGAAGAA
>PKTA01000018.1 GCA_002869365.1 Marinilabiliales bacterium
TATTGATTCGAACAGATCTGAGGTTAATATTGCACTACTGGAAGACAAATATCTTGTTGAACTTCATAATGAGAAGACCAATAATAATTTTGCCGTAGGTGATGTATTTTTGGGTAAGGTTAAAAAGATCATGCCCGGATTAAATGCAGCATTTGTTGATGTAGGATATGAAAAAGATGCTTTTTTACACTATCTTGACCTTGGTCCACAAATAAGGACTTTTAATAAAATTGTTAAGTTAGGCATAAATAATAAAGCACATTTGATTAACCCTAACAGTTCGTTCCTTGAACCCGATATTTTAAAGTCGGGTAAGATTACACAAGTATTAACTTCAGGGCAGCAAATTTTGGTACAAATTGCCAAAGAACCAATATCGACAAAAGGACCTCGAATATCAACAGAAATTTCCTTTCCCGGGAGATTTATTGTTTTATTACCATTTTCCAACAAAATATCCATATCACAAAAAATAAGAGATAAGGAAGAGCGCAATCGCTTAAAGCGTCTTATAATGAGTATAAAACCAAAGAATTTTGGCGTAATTATAAGAACTGTGGCCGAAAATCAAAAAGTGGCAGAACTTGATAGCGATCTTCGACAACTTGTTGCAAAATGGGATAAAATAATTGAAAAACTTCCAAATTTGATCGCTCCGAATAAAGTATTGAGCGAACTCGATAGAACCTCAGCAATATTACGTGACGTAATAAACGACTCCTTTAATAATATTTATATTAGCAATAAGGTACTTTATGAGGAAGCCAAACTTTTCCTCAAAACCTATAATCCAGAAAATGTTGATATAATTAAAAGGCATAATTCACGTAAGCCAATTTTTGAACATTTTGGTATCGACAAGCAAATTAAAAGTTCCTTTGGAAAAACTGTAACCATCAAAAGTGGTGTTTATTTAATAATTGAACACACTGAGGCAATGCATGTTATTGATGTAAATAG
The DNA here is from genome assembly GCA_002869365.1 of Marinilabiliales bacterium. Lineage (GTDB taxonomy): Bacteria > Bacteroidota > Bacteroidia > Bacteroidales > F082 > BM524. The sequence goes on from PKTA01000018.1 coordinate 961, forward strand.
TGGTCATAGGGTTAATAAGAACAACTCACAGGAACAAAATGCTTTGGCGACTAATCTGGAGGCAGCTACTGAAATTGCACGACAACTGCGATTAAGAGACATGGGAGGAATAATTGTTGTCGATTTTATTGATATGCGTGAAGCAAAAAATCGACGAGAATTACATAATAAGTTGAAAGAAGAAATGTCGCGCGACAGAGCAAAACATACTATTCTTCCTCCAAGTAAATTTGGACTGGTACAAATAACCCGACAAAGAGTGCGTCCTGAAATGGAAATTATGGTTATGGAACAGTGTCCCGTTTGCCGGGGTACCGGAAAAGTTAAGTCAACCGTAATGCTTATTGATGAAATAGAAAATAATATTAATTACCTCTTACAGGAACAAAACGAAAAGAAATTAGTACTAAATGTACACCCCTTTGTTTATGCTTATCTTACTAAAGGTGTTAATTCGATTCAAATGAATTGGTACCTTAAATACAAAAAATGGATTAAGATTGAACAAAAGAAAAACTATCACTTACTGGAATATAACTTTTATAATTCTTTGGGTGAAAAAGTAAAAAACCTTTAAAAAAAAGCCTTGCAATTTGCAAGGCTTTTTTTGTTATCCGTTATAGTATTTTATTTTATCAGGATGTACACTAAGAACCGGCATAGGAGCATGGTTTACCATTTGAGCGGCATACGGTCCAAGCCAAATATTAGATGTTGAGGTCTCCTGCTCTGTCATAATTGAAATCAAATTGGCATCTATACTTTTGGCATAATCCAAAGTTGCTTCCGTTATGTTGTGCGCCTCCAAAAAAGTTGTTTTGTACCTTATTTTGTTTTCTTTAAAATAATCTTCCGCCTGAAGAGCATAATTCTTTATTCTAAATCTTATATCATCTAATGATGAAGTATATAATCCCAGAATGTGAACTTCAGAATGGAAATAACTTGCTAATAATGCTGTAATAGGTACTTTTTGTCGGGAAACTTTGGTACTGTCGAAAGGCATTACAATTTTCTTCAAATCTCGTCCAATATCAACTCCACCCCTGATTGTTATTGTTGGGATTTTTGAAGAAGATACAATTCTGTTTGCATTGCTGCCAATCCAGAATTCTTCGAAACCTGACGAGCCATGTGTACCTACTATTATCAGAAAAGCATCTAATTGAGAAGCTACCTCACAAATTTCTTTGTAGATTTTTCCTTTACATGTTCTAAAGTCAATTTTTTGACCACCAAGTTTAGGATGATACTCATCTACTAATTTTTTTAAACGATCTTCAACTTCAGTTGTTAATTGTTTAGGCTCTACTGAAAAGATTTCTTTAGAATAATCAAGATGATTAACCCAAACCATAGTTATATCTGCTCTGGCTCTCCTGGCAATAGATACCGCGTGTTCTAAGGCATTGATTGAACAACTTGAGAAATCAATACCGACTACTATTTTCTTGCTCATGATTTAATGATTTTTGGTATTTTGGTAATTCAACGAATTCAATATTATCTTGTATAACAAAAGCACTAGGGTAGTCATCTTTTATTGATGTGAGAAAATTTATAGCATCCAGTCGGGTTCTAAAGTCGCCTATCCTTATTCTGTAATATGGTTCCTGAAATGAAAGATAAGTAGGAGTGCCACTATATTTTTCAGTAAATTCTTCTTCTAAAAGCCTGGCATTTTCCAGAGAACTGTTGCCTGAACCTTTAAAAATTTGAATCCGGTAGCCACTAATGCTTTTATACTTTTGATTAAATGATTTGTGAAGTTTTAATAAACTATCTATTGCTATATCATCGCTAAGTGTTTCAGGTTCATTAATATACTGTGCGCTTAATGAACTTATGAAGAATAAACTTATGACAAATATTGCTAATTGCTTCATATAAAAATTATCTAAAATTAAAAGATTAAAACTCTTTAGCACGTAAACTTATTATAGGCACTTTAGAATTATTTATTAACTGTTGGGCATAAGGACCTAAAAACTTATTTGCAGTTGTTGTTCCCTGGTCGGTCATTATAGATATCAAATCAATATTATGGTCATCAACATATTTTAAAATGGTACCAACAACACTAGTTCCTTCTATTATTTCAAAAACAAAATCAAGTTTTTCATTAGTGATAAAACTCTTTGCTTCTTCTGCAATTTTATCAATTCGTTTTCTTATAACTTTAAGTGGAGTATTATAAATTTCCAATAAGTGAATTTTCGAATTGAATTGTTTTGCCAGATTTACTGCGAAGGGAAGTTTTTGTTTTGTCTCCATAGAACTATCTATGGGTATTAACATATTTCTTACACCAGCGTTAAAATTATAGTCTTTTCTGATTGTTACAACAGGACAGGGTGCCGAGGTTACTATCCTGTTGGCATTGCTGCCTATCCAGTATTGTTCGTATCCTGAAACCCCATGAGTTCCGGCAAAAATTATATCAGCACTAATTTTCTTTGCTATATTGTGAACCTGTTGATATATTTTTCCTTTACTGAGAATAAATGAAATTTTTCCATACTTAAGTTGCGGACCATATTCATTTTTTACATCAGCCATATTTGATTTCATTTCAATCCTTAAATCATGCTCTATGGTGGGTAAAACTTTTTCGTCGGTAAGTGAGCCATCTATCCATAATAAACTTATGTTCGACTTAAGAATATTTGCATAAGTAATGGCATATTCAAGAGCATGTATTGAATTTTTTGAAAAGTCGAAAGCAACTAAAATATTTTCCATCACTTTATTTTTTAAAGGGTGAAATCTTCATCAAATATAAATTATTTAGAATTATAATACTTCCTCAATTTGTATTTGATGTGGCTAATATAATGAATTTTTGGATTTATATCAAGGCATGAATGATAAGATTTATTATATTTTTTTGCATTGAACAAATCATTTTTTAATAATTAGAGAAATGAAAAGGATTATACTATTTTTGTTGTACATTTTTAAATTATGAATGATATTCTGGATCCTGATAAATCGAAATTGAATAATGCTGAATTGGAGGTTGAAAATTTTCTTCGACCGGGAAGGTTTTCCAGTTTTGCCGGGCAACCGAAAATCATTGAAAACCTTGAGATTTTCGTTCAGGCTGCTCGTCAAAGAGGCGATGCTTTAGATCATGTTTTGCTTCATGGACCTCCGGGATTAGGCAAGACAACCCTCTCCCATATTATCGCTAATGAGTTGGGAGTTAATGTAATAACCTCTTCAGGGCCGGTTTTGGATAAGCCTGGCGACCTTGCCGGATTATTTACTAATCTGGAAGAAAATGATGTTTTATTTATCGATGAAATTCATCGCCTAAGCGCTGTTGTTGAAGAATATCTTTATTCAGCAATGGAGGATTTTAAAATCGATATTATGATAGAAACGGGTCCTAATGCCAGGGCCGTTCAAATAAATCTTAGTCCTTTTACTCTGGTGGGTGCCACCACCCGGTCGGGATTGCTTACAGCACCACTCAGATCCAGATTTGGTATTAATTCGCGCCTTGAATATTATAATAAAGAAACTCTCGCCGCAATTGTTACCCGATCGGCTTCAATTCTTAAAGTAGAGATTAGCGAAGATGCTGCTTTTGAAATTGCAGGAAGGAGCCGTGGAACACCAAGGATTGCAAACCTTTTATTAAGACGTGTACGGGATTTTGCCCAGATAAAAGGTAATGGGGAAATAGATATTCATATTTCAAAACATGCTCTTGAGGCTCTTAATGTTGACCAATATGGCCTTGATGAAATGGATAACAGAATTTTAAGTACTATAATTGAAAAGTTTAAAGGTGGCCCGGTGGGAATTTCTACAATAGCAACTGCTGTAGGCGAAGAAAGTGGTACTATAGAAGAGGTTTATGAACCCTTTTTAATTCAGGAAGGATATTTAATGAGGACACCCAGAGGTAGAGAAGCCACTGAGAAGGCCTATAACCATCTGGGTATTCCCAAAATTAATAAGCAAGGGAATTTATTCTGATATAATGCAAGACGGTTTTCTTACAAAAAAATTACTAAGCGACTTTATTAAAAAAGAGGCTTTAAATTCAGGATTTTTTGATTGCGGAATATCCCCTGTGAAACATCTGCCCTATGATGAAAAGCGCATGGAAATGTGGCTCACAGATAATATGAATGCAGGTATGTCGTACCTTGAAAGGAATAAGGAAAAGCGCTATAACCCTGCTTTATTAGTAGAAAACTCAAAAAGTATTATTAGTGTTTTATACAGTTACTTACCGGAAAAAATTATTGATCCTGAAAATAATTTCAGGATTTCAAAATATGCCTATGGGAAGGATTATCATTATGTTATAAAGGATAAACTAAGAGTTCTTGCAAATGAAATTGAAAAGAAAGCGGGCAAATTTAATTATAGGGTTTTTGTCGATTCTGCGCCTGTACTTGATAGGGCATGGGCTAGAGAAAGTGGTTTGGGTTTTACAGGAAAGAACACTTCTCTGATAAATAAAAAAGGAGGTTCGTATTTTTTCATAGGACACATAATTTGCGATTTGGATTTGGATTATGAAAGCAAAGCAGTTGCAAACAGTTGTGGTACTTGTACCAAATGTATTCAGGCTTGTCCCACCGATGCCTTACAGCCTTTCAAACTGGATGCTAATAAATGTATTTCTTATCTAACAATTGAAAATAAAGGAGAGATACCTAATGAATTTAAAGGCAAAATGAACAACTTTATTTTTGGTTGTGATATATGTACTGATGTTTGCCCCTGGAACAGATTCGCTAAACCAACTAAAGAAATTGCTTTTAAGCCTAAAGAGGAATTAATGACCATGAGGAAAAATGACTGGATTGATCTTGATAAATCGAAATTTAATAAACTGTTTAAAGGAACTGCATTTGAACGGGCAGGTTTTGATGGCTTGAAGAGAAATATTAACTTTGTAAAAGAATCATAAAAAAATATATCAAATGGCTTTAACACCAACTAAAAAGATAGAACTAGGATTTAAAATGCCACCATTCAATTTGCCTGATACAATAAGTGGCACAACCATTACAAATGAGGACATTAAAGGTGAAAAAGGTACTTTGGTTATGTTCATTTGTAATCATTGTCCTTACGTATTACATGTAATTCAGGAACTCATAAAAATTGGATATGAGTATAAAAATAAAGGCATCGGTATTGTTGCAATAAGTAGCAATGATGTTGTTAATTATCCTCAGGATCACCCTGATCGAATGAAGGAAATGGCCTTGTCTTTAAAATTTCCATTTCCATATCTTTATGATGAAACACAGGATATTGCCAAAGCCTATGATGCTGCCTGCACACCTGATTTCAATTTGTTTGATGCCGATGATAAATGTGTGTACAGAGGGCAGTTAGATGGCTCGAGGCCTGGAAATGATGTTGAAACCAATGGATCAGATTTAAGAAAAGCATTGGACATGGTTGTTGCCGGAAAAGAGGTTCCTAAAGAACAAATTCCAAGTACAGGTTGTGGTATTAAATGGAAAGAATAATTATCTGATACGATAAAATAATGAAATAACCAGGACATCGTGGAATTGTCCGTAAGAGCCAAAGCGGGAAACATCTCCTGTTACATTTCTCGACCTTATATTTAATATTGAATTATTGGTTCTCAACTCAGCACCAAGTTTTTCGGTAATAAAAAATCCTATTCCTAAATTTATTTGAAGTGTAATATTTGCAGGCTTATTATAGTTTGGGGCATTGTCAAGTATCTGATAATTAGCCTCTTCATAATGGCCTACTAAAAATCCCATCGAGGGACCGGCAAATACTCTGAACTTTCCTGCTTTGTATTTATAAAAAAGAGGCAATTCGATATAATTAGCCCTGAATTTATATTGCTGAAAATTATTTGTGGAGTCGGGATTAACACGGCTTCCCTTTTGAAAATATGTTAATTCCATTTGCAATGAAGAATTTTTTCCAATATCCAGATTTACATATCCTCCAAAGAAAATTCCTGCTTTATCATAGCCTGATAATCTATCTCCCGCCACCTGACTTGCCGAAACTCCTGCAGTTATGCCTCCGTGAAACTGTTGGGAAAATGATTTATTTAAACCAATAATCAATATTATGAAAACTAAAACAGTAATATTCTTCATACGCCTAATTTTTTCAAAAATATAATTTAATTTGAAACAATTAAACTTAGAATGTAAATGGATTTTAAATAAAAAGGCTATTAGTACTCAAAAATGCATCCTCCCCAGGAGAAACCAACCCCAAAGCCTGCTGTTAGAATTTTGTGACCCCTTTTCAATAGATTCTTTTTTTCGCTGTTCTTAAGTGCAATAGGTATACTTGAAGAAACAGTATTTCCATTATTCTCCAATTCAAAAACTATTTTTTCTTCCGGTATATTAAGCTTCTTTCCAAGGGTTTCCAGAAGTATTCTGTTGGATTGATGAAATACAAACATGTCGATATCATCTATTTGCAAATTTGCGTTTTCAAGGAGTTTATCAATTAATTCAGGTGCTTTATTAATGGAAAAGTTGAAAACTTCAGAGCCATTCATATAAATTTTGGAATGGTTTCTTTGAGTACCCATCTCATCAACAAAATCCTCACTAATATATTCTTCAATAGGAAATCTTTCTCTTCCGTGTTTTATAATTATCTGATCAAACTTACTCCCATCGGTACCGAAAATAAATTTGCTTAATACTTTTCTTTTATCGTTTGAAGAAATTAGTGTTGCCGCAGCAGCATCACCAAAAATTGCTTTGTTTCCTTTATCCTTTGGGTGTAAAGTTTTGCTAATGGTTTCAGAAGTAATAAGCAACACATTGGATGCAGACCCTGAAGTTATTAATCCATTAGCCAAATTAAAACCGTGTAAAAAACCAGTACATCCCTGATTGATATCCACGGTACCACAATTTTTATTCAGCCCCAACATTTCATGCACCACACATGCTGAGGCAGGTGTAATATAATCACCTCCTGCAGAACAAAATATCAGATAGTCAACCTCGTCTTTATCAATTACTGATGGAGAAAACAAATCTTCTGCAGCCTTAAGCCCCATGTCGACAGAGGTCTCGTTTTTTTCACATATATGTCGCGAGTTAACTCCGGTTAATCGAGTTAACTCCTTAACTTTTAGTGTAGGAAAATCACTCTGTAAATCAGAATTAGTGTATACTTTTTCTGGATAATATAAACCTATACCTTTTATCGTAGAAAACATCTATTTTTTTAAATTTCTTAATTCTCTTGATTTATCTCTGTAATATTCAAATTTCGACTTATTATTATTCTTCTGATAATACATGGCAAGGAACTTATAAACCTCAACCTGGGCATCAAGTTCAGCAGCTTTTTCATAATATCTGATACCTTGCACTGTATCTGCAAATCTGATATAATAGTTTCCCAAATTTACGTAAGGGATACTGGTTTCAGGATTCAATTCCATAATCCGCTCATTGGCTTTTAAAGCCTTGTCAAACTGATTATTAAGAAAATATGCATTAGCAAGTTTTGAGAGTGTGTTTACACGTTCTCCCTGAATTTCAAGACCTTTTTCATAATAGTGAACAGCCGAATCATAGCGGCCTTCCAACTCATAAGTATATCCTATATTGAAAATAGCTTCATCAAAACCAGGCTTAAATTTTAGTGCTTTATCATAATAATAATGTGCCTTTGCAAAATATTTTTTAGCATTGTTATTTTCCTCTTCAGCCTTCTCCATTTCATTTCTATTGGCATAACTGTAGGCCCTTATTTTAGCTTGATTTCCATGAATCCGGGAATAAATATTACCCAATCCCAACCACGAACTGTACATGCTGGAGTCAATCTCCACAGCCCTGCTAAAATGCTTATCTGCTAAAGCAATCATATCAGTTAAATAGCGATAAATATTTACCTTTTTTGTAAGGTTTATATTAACAAGTTCCAGTTGTTTTTGAGCAAACATTTGGTTTGCTTTGGCTGAATTCCAAAGCACAGGCATATCCGAATTATACAAAAGATATTCTGTTTTCCAGTTTGTATTTCTTATGTGAGTATAGTAAGAATATCCTCCAGTAAATACTAATACAATAATGCTGATTATTACAGATTTGAATAAATTTTGAGATTTGATTTTAGGGCTTATACCAAACAATTTGTACAGTACCCATACAAAAAATAGGGCAAATGATAAAGATGGAAAAAACGTAAATCTGTCACCCACAATACCAGGCACAAATGCCACAATGTTGGAATACATTGAAATATTGATAAGGAAATAGAGTATAATAAATGATAAGAATGTTTTCTTTTTAATATTCATAAGTGCATATACTGCCATTCCAACATAAGCAAGAAAGGAAAGTATAGCCCAAATATTTGCAAAACTTACCACCGGAATTACATCATATCCATAATAATATCTTAACGGATATGGATAAACAAGCATTTTCAGGTAGTAACCAAGGCCATAAAAGCCTGTTGCTATAATATTTAAGAAACTGTCTTCGAAAGCCAGTGGGTTCTCAAAAAATCGGTAATGACGATCTATTGGTGGTAAGAAAGCCAATGCCGGAATACCGAATGTTAATACAATCAAAGCGAATAATCCCCCTGCAAAGTATAATATTCTTTTGAGAGGCATATCGGTAAAATAGTACAATACCAAAGGGAAAACTGCTAGTTGAGCAACTGCTGTTTCCTTTGATAACAATGCCAGAAAATAACTAATTATTCCATAAATGAGATATTTTTTATTTTTGAAATCAGCCCATTTTAGAAACATTTTTATGGCTAAAAAACTAAAGATAAAGTTCAGAAGTATATCTCTGTTTTTAAGGCTGGCAACAACTTCGGTATGCAATGGATGAGCAGTAAATAACAAAAGTGCCAGGAATATAAACCAGGGATTATACTTTCTGAAAATTCGTCGTAAAACACTAAATAAAAGTAAAATACTTAATGCATATAAAAGAGTACTTATAATATGGCTTATGGCCGGATTATATTCTGAATTGGCGGTAAACTGATATTCTAAAGCAAAAGTTAGCCTGGTTATTGGTCTGTATCCCAGAGAGTTGCCGTTAAGACTGGTATATGGGGTAGTGAATATTTCAGGAATGGCTGCCAGCCCTTTTGCCTGAATTTCGTTATTAACATTTACAAACCCATCGTCAAAAGAAAAATAATTGAAAGTAGTATTATAATATAAGCCTATGCTGAATAAAATCAGTATAACCGACATATAAGTAATAAGCTTCTTATTGCTTTGTTCGTTTAAAAGTTCCTTCTGCTTTTTATCCTTTACCTTCATCTAATCTGAATTCTTTAAATAAAATATGATAATTGTAATTTACCACCCGGAATTTAAATAATAAACTCGCATTAATCCGAGGTTTCAAAAATAAATTTGCGCAAATATACTATATCAAATCGGAATCGTTAGTTAAAAATTATTATAGTATGTAAATGATTAATTGAGAATTATGACTTATCTTTAATCATATTTAAATAATATTAATATGCAGAAATCTATTACCACAATAATTATATTTCTAATTAGTATTCATATTTATTGCCAAACCGAACTTTATATGCCCAAAGAAATTAGGGCTGCTTATCAGGCAAATTCGCGTTCTGAGAGTGGAAATCCAGGGGAGGAATATTTTCAAAATAATGCCGATTATGATATTATTGTGGAGTTCAATCCCGTTAGCGGAATTCTGAAAGGGAATTCAACAATTATTTATAAAAACAATTCAAATGCTGATTTGAATAAAATTGTTTTTAAACTATATCCAAATTTGTATAAAAAAGGGATTATACGTAAAGAAGATATTGATGCTTCCGATATTGGTGATGGTATGGAAATAATCTCAATTATGTCGGTTGATTCAGGTATTGAAACTGTTAACGAGATTGGAAAACTCATGATTGTTGGATTGTCTAAACCCCTGACTGCAGGAGGAAGCATAGGTTTTATTTGCGAATGGAAATATCAGTTTCCTATGAAAACTTTGTTGAGAGAAGGCAGGTATTTAGATAGTACTTTTTTTGTAGCATACTGGTATCCAAGAATAGCGGTTTATGATGATATTGATGGATGGGATTTAAACCAGTATAATGGTGAGCAAGAATTTTACAATGATTATGGGAGTTATAAAGTTAATATTAAGGTGCCTGACAACTATTTAGTGTGGGCATCAGGTGAATTGCAAAATCCTGAAGAAGTGTATAGTGATACGGTTTTAAATTTACTTGAAACTGCATATAATTCAAATCAAATCGTTAAAATAATTGATGCTGAAAATTTAGGTAGTAATAAGTTTACTTTGAATGAATCAAATAACTGGAAATTTAATTCGTCTAATATTACTGATTTTGCTTTTTGCATTACGAACAACTTTTTTTGGGATGCCACAAGTACTGATCTTAATGGAAAAAGAGTTAAAGTTGATGCAGTCTACAGTCCTTATTCAGTAGATTTTCATGAAGTGGCCGAACTAAGTGTAAAGAGCATCCATAGGATTTCTAAGGTTATGGGGGTTGATTATCCATTTAGCAGATTAACTGCTTTTAACGGTCATTATGGAATGGAATTTCCAATGATGATTAATAATGGTGATGAAGAGAATAGAAACGGTACTGTTTTTATTACTGCACACGAGATAGCACATTCATGGTTCCCATTTTTAGTTGGAACAAACGAACATAGATATGCTTTTATGGATGAAGGTTTGGTAACTTATTTACCAAAAGTTGTGGAAGATGAACTTTCTATAGATGGAGAGTATCGTTCATTTGCTGATAACATAAAAACATATTCTTACTATGGAAACAGAGTAAATGATGTTCCAATGATGGTTCCCAGTGAACAACTTTTCGGATCAACTTATATGTATGTTGCCTACAATCGTGCATCTATGGCTTATTATACGCTGGAAGATATACTAGGTACAAAAACCTTTAGAAAATGTTTAAAGAGTTTTATTATTAATTGGTCGTATAAACATCCAACAGCTTACGATATGTTCTATACCTTTAATAAAGTATCAGGCAAGAATTTAAATTGGTTTTGGAATACATGGTTTTTTAGTTTTGGCTCAGGTGATATTGGAATAGCCGACTTCAGTCAGAAAAAAGATAAACTTATTGTAGATATAATAAATGAAGGAGGATTTCCGGTTCCGGTTTATTTAATTGTGAATTATGAGGATGGAACTTCCGATGCATTCCATACATCTGCTTCAATATGGGAAGATGGTCAAAAGGAAAAAAGTCTGAATTTTAATACTAAAAAGGAAGTTGTAAGCATACTACTAGACGATACCAAAACACCTGATTCTAATAAAGGTAATAACTTCCTGGCGGAATAGATTGCTGTTAAACAGATAGATAATTAAATAGGAACACAGATACTGATAATTATTTGTAAGGATAACACTGATTTGTACTGATTTGTCAAGTTTATAAAAACCAAATCTATCCTTTTATTAAGTAATCCGCGCCAATCCGCATAATCCGCGTCATCCGCGTTCCTATTGCAATATCCCACTATCACAAAATGATAGATTTAGCAACCGAATTGAACCTGTAACTTGCAACCTGCAACTTTATTTATACAATTTATCTGTTCTTAACAATCACAAAATCAAATAAATACAATTTTTATTTAGAAATAATATAAATAATATGTAAGTTAATAGATTTCTTTTCGACTATTTATTCAAATCATTAATTAAAAACAATTAAATATTTGTAAGATGGAAAAAAAGATCAAAAAAACTACAATTTTAACCGGAACAGTAATAGCCGGAGCATTATTAACTTTCTCAGTAAACGCTGATGCAAGACCAAGTACTCAGGCACTGGGTAATGGGGCAGAACTTCGTACAGAAATCATCGATTTAAATGTTGTTTCATCAAGTGCTAAACTTTATGAATTAGAGTGTGGTGAGAAATCAGGTACTGCCACTAAGAAAGCAGAAGCAAAACCTGATGCTAAAAAGGCAAAGACTTCAGAAGCCAAATGTGGTGAAGGTAAATGTGGTGAATCCGGAAAAAAAGCAGATGCTAAAAAAGACACCAAAGATGCAAAAGCAGCAAAAACAGAAAAGAAAGAAAAGACTTCAGAAGCCAAATGTGGCGAAGGAAAATGTGGAGCCGAATAAATCAAAAATCCCTGTCCGGCTCAAATACCTTTGGGTAAAAGAGCCGGACTTCTTTTAAAATAACTATCATAATCATGAACAAAAAAGTAAATATAGGTCTGGGCTTTAGAAGGGAAATTGCCAATGAATTTCTTGAGGCGAATTCAGTACAACCCGACTTTATTGAGGTAGCTCCTGAAAACTGGATCGACCTGGGTGGTTATTGGAAAAGTAAATTTAAAGAAGTAACAGAAAAATATCCATTGGTTTTGCACGGCTTGTCACTATCAATAGGTAGTCCGGAAGAACCAGATTGGGAATTTCTAAAAAAGTTAAAATCTTTTATAAAGGAATACAATGTTAAGATTTATTCTGAACACCTTTCCTTTGCAAAAATGGATAATGCTCACTTATACGACCTACTTCCAATACCTTTTAAAGATGACAGCATAAAACATGTTGTAAAAAGAATTCAGCAGGTTCAGGATTTTCTGGAAATGAAAATAGCCATTGAAAATGTTTCGTATTACACTCCGGTGGATGCCGAAATTACAGAAGATGTTTTTGTAAAAAAAATAGTGGAAGAAGCTGATTGTAATTTGCTACTTGATGTAAATAATGTTTATGTAAATTCTTTCAACCACAAATACAATGCTCACGATTTTATCGACAATATGCCACTCGACAGAGTAAAATATATTCATATGGCTGGGCATAATAAAGTTAGCGACGACTTAATAATCGACACTCATGGCGAGGCGATAATCGATCCGGTTTATGATTTGTTTGATTATACGCTAAATAAAATGAAGTATAATGTTCCGGTTCTTTTGGAAAGAGATTTTAACTTTCCTGAGATTAAGGAGTTGCAAAAAGAAATGGAAGTTCTGAGAAAAATAAGTTTAAAAAATATTGACCACAATGTTGTATACCGATAAAACATATGATAGTCAGAAACGGCTAACTAACTGGGTTAGAACTGGCAAGGAGTCTGGTGTTCCCGGGGCAACTTCCAATGGACTAAAGCAATACCGTCGTTTGTTCAGGAATAATATTAATAATTCACTATCACAGGCCTACCCCATTAGTTTTGAGGTGCTTAGCGATGAAGAATGGAGCACTTTAGTGGATGAATTTTTTGAAAAACACGATGCTAAAACTCCACATATTTGGAAACTGCCTTTTGAGTTTTATCAATTCGTAAAAGCAAATAATTTTTCCGAGAAATTTAATTACCCTTTTTTAAACGACTTAGTACATTTCGAATGGCTTGAGATAGAAGTATACACTATGCCCAACGAATATCCTCAGCCCTATGTTAAAAGTGGTGATATTTTGAACAATGTTCTGGAAGTAAATCCGGAATATCGTTTAACACAATTGGAATATCCTGTTCATATGTATGCTGCTAAAGAATCAGTTAACCATAAAGGCGATTATTTTCTTTTAACATACAGAGAACCTAAAACATTTGATGTAAAATTTATGAATTTGGATCCTTTACATGTTCTGTTTTTTGAAAAAGTAGCCAATGAAAACCTAACTGCTAATCAAATTATTGATTTCATTATTGATCAGAACAATAGTATTCCAAGAGATAAACTAACCAAAAGTATTATCGGCTTTTTGGAAACCATGATAAAAGAAAAAGTGTTTCTGGGGTATGCCGAAAATTACCTAAATTAGTAATTACCAGCAAATCAATTAATTAGCCATAATTATTTATGGTTTGGAGATATAAATATGTAAATTTTAAAACTAAGAAAATGAAAAAATTAGTAGTAGTGTATAATAATATTAGTAATAAACTGAGCAAAGCAAAAGATTTGCCTTTACTATTTATGAGGCTGGTTCTGGCCTATGGTTTTTATGATCCTGCCATAAAAAAATGGAATAATATGAGTGATATTATTTCATGGTTCGACAGTATGGGTATGCCATTTCCAACTATAAATGCTTATATGGCTGCAACAACTGAAATAACGGGAGTAGTTTTACTCACACTTGGACTTTTTACCAGAATAATATCCATCCCACTGATGGTTGTTATGTTAGTGGCAATTAACACTGTACATTGGACAAATGGTTTTGAAGCCGGAAACAATGGATTCGAAATACCTCTTTATTATTTGATAATGCTATTTACTCTTACAATTTATGGTGGAGGAAAAATAAGTTTGGATTCGCTCATAAAAGGTGCAACTAAAAAATTATAGCGGTAGTCATAATAAAATAACTTCCTTTTCCTTTCAAATGAGGAAGTTTTGGTTAATCTGGGATTATAAACAGCTGGCTTTTACAAGTTGGCTGTTTTTGTTTCGGGGAGATTTTATATTTTAGTAGAGTAAAATTTACACTATGAATATCCGAAGAAGAGAATTTATTAAAACTGCTGCTGTAGCAGGAGCAGGGCTGGCCGTATCACCCACTTTTTCCTTTGGGAACCCTTTAAAAAACAGCAAGTTGCGTTTGGGGTTTGTTGGTTTGGGTTTGAGAGGTGTTTTGCATTTGCAGAATTCATTAAACAGATCAGATGTGGAAATTACTGCCATTTGTGATACCGATCCCAAGAGGTTGGAAATATCCAGAAAAATGATTTCCGACGCAGGATGGAAAAAAGCCCTGGAGTTTGGTAAAAATGCCTATGATTACAGAAATCTTCTGGAATTAAAAGATGTGGATGCTGTTATTATTTCTACTCCATGGTTATGGCATACTCCAATGACCGTAGATGCAATGAATGCTGGAAAGTATGCTGGTGTTGAGGTTTCTGCAGCAACTTCCATGAAAGAGTGTTGGGATTTGGTTGAAACTCATGAAAATACGGGTACGCATTTAATGATTCTGGAAAATGTAAATTATCGCCGTGATGTGCTTGCTGTAATGAATATGGTTCGCCAGGATGTTTTTGGAGAACTTCTGCATTTCCGATGTGGCTATCAGCACGATTTGCGTGAGGTGAAATTCAATAATGGAAAACAACCTTATGGGGGAGGAGTGCTATTCGGCCCTGAAGCGATGAGTGAGGCTCAATGGAGAACCCAACATAGTTTAAA
>PKTA01000093.1 GCA_002869365.1 Marinilabiliales bacterium
TTGAATAATTTCTTTGTAAAAGTATATACGGTTCATCATATTAAGGGTGGAGGCAAAGAGGTTGCTTCTGAACTGGGTGTTAGTCCTTATTTTGCAAATGATTATATAAATGCAGCAAAAGTTTTTCCGGCAAAAAAAATAGAAAGAATAATTTCTGAAATACGAGATGTTGACCTCAAAGCAAGAGGATTGGGAATTACCGACGGAACAAGTTACGGCCCGCTTAAGGAATTGGTTTTTAATATTATAAATTAAATCCCAAATATCTTATTTATAAGCCCATCATATTTATCCTGAATGCTTTTTCGTTTCAGTTTAAGGTTAGGTGTTATTTCGCCAGAGTCGATGGTCCATTCGTGATCTATAAGTTCGAATCGTTTAATCTTTTCAGTATCACCAAAGTCTTTATTAAAACAGTTGATTTCCCTTTTATATCTGTTTATAATCAACTTATCCTTAATCATTTCAGCATTAGTGGTATATTCTATTTCTTTTATCTTACACCATGATCTTAAATGTTCGAAGGCCGGAACGATTAATGCTGCAGCAAATTTCTGGTTTTCACCAATTACCATTATCTGATCTACGAAAGGTGATTCCTTGATTTTATTTTCTAAAAGAACGGGAGAAATATATTTTCCCATGGAAGTTTTAAATATTTCTTTTACTCTTCCGGTAATCTTAAGCATACCATCATCATCAATAATTCCCTGGTCGCCGGTATGCATCCATCCGTCAACAATGGCTTCTTTTGTCATTTCCGGATCTTTAAAATATCCTTTCATAACATTATCGCCCTTCACAAGAATTTCACCTCTTTCTGAAATTTTAACCTGATTACATTTTATGGGTGGTCCTACTGTGCCAACTTTTCTCTGTCCCGGTTCAAAAGTGTTTACTGCAATTACCGGAGAGGTTTCTGTCATTCCATAACCTTCAATAAGTGGAATTCCTGCTGCATTAAATACCCTTGCCAGTCGTGGTTGAATTGCTGCTCCACCTGAAATTACAGCGCGCATATTTCCGCCCAGGGCTTCACGCCATTTTACAAAAATCAATTTGTCGGCAATTTTTAATCTTAGGTCGTAGAGCAAAGAACGATCGTCGTATTCGTATTTTTCTCCCAGCCTTACAGCCCAGAAAAACAGTTGTTTAGCAATGCCGTTTAACTTTCTGCCCTTTCCAATTATTTTATCGAAAACCTTTTCAAGCAAACGAGGTACAGTGGTCAAAATTTCCGGGCTTATCTCTTTCAGATTATCACCAATGGTAGCCATGCTCTCTGCATAATAAATGGAAACACCCAAATATAAATAGATATAAATGTTTGTTCTCTCATAAACATGACAAAGCGGGAGATAACTCAAACATTTGCTGGTTTGGTCAACCGGGAAAATATGAAAAAGCGATAAAACATTACTTAAAATATTCTTATGAGTAAGCATAACTCCTTTGGGATTTCCTGTGGTTCCCGAAGTATAAATCAAGGTAGCAATATCATCTTCATCAATGGATGCTTTTATATCATCTAACTGAATTTTGTGGGCTTCCGGCTTGCCATTATCCAGCAGTTCATCAAATTGTTTTATGCCTTCAACTTTAGTAAATGAAAATACTATGATATCCTGACTCAGTTGATTAAGTATATGTTTTATTTTTTTATAAAGGAAAGCATCTTCTACAAAAAGAACTTTTACTTCCGAGTGGTTCAAAATATATTTATAATCCTGCTCGCTTATTGTTGGATAAATGGGTACATGAACTGCTCCAATCTGTAACACACCAAAATCCACAAAATTCCATTCCGGTCGATTGGATGAAATGGTTGCAATTTTGTCTCCCTTTTTAATTCCAATATTTATAAGCGCCGAACTAATAATATCGGCATAATTTCTAAAATCTTTCAGGCTGTATTTTACCCATTCTTTATTTACCTTGCCTGCTAGGCAATCGTCTTTCGGTACAAACTCATTTTCATACCTGGGCAATAAATCAAAAATACGCTTCAATTCCATAATCCAACAAATTTGTTGAGGGCTGCAAAAGTAATTCTTTTTTGAATATGCTTAAACATCAATAAATCAGTGCAATACGGTTTTTATTATGCTTGCATTGTAAATTGTTTTTAATAAAATAATGTACATTTTAATCAAAATACAATAATAATATGCTTATGAGCAGATGCGATTTATATGGATATAAATGTTGTTTTTACGGGAATGAAATTATTGGGACTGAAAAAAAAAGCAGATATTTGCCTTTTAGAATAAAACGCATGAAAATAGTAAGTGTAATAGGAGCACGTCCGCAAATAATAAAGGCAGCTGCTTTGAGCAGAGCAATACGAAATAATTATTCTGATAAGATAAAAGAGGTAATTGTTCATACAGGCCAGCATTACGACGAAAATATGTCGCAGGTTTTTTTCGATGAGTTAGGAATTCCCAAACCCGATTTTAATCTGAATGTTGGAAGTGCAACACATGGCATACAAACCGCCCGCATGATAGAGGGAATTGAAGAGGTTTTACTTGACGAGAAA
>PKTA01000124.1 GCA_002869365.1 Marinilabiliales bacterium
GCTGCAATTGATTTTTCTCTGTCACCCGAAAGTCCGAAGGCCGTTTGGGCAATTATTATAACTTTTTTATTGAACTTTCGAATTTCTTTTGTGGCTTCATATCCATTCAATTCAGGCATTCGTATATCCATAAGTATTAAATCTATGTCAGGATTGTTACGGCATATCTCAACCGCCTCAAGCCCGGATCCGGCTATTATTACTTCTTCAGCAATAGCGTTGACTGCTATTTTTAAAAGTTTTACTGAAACAAAGTCATCTTCCGTTATCAATATTTTCAGACCGGAGATTTCTTGTTTAACTCCACTATCCGTTTTATTTTCAGCATTATTTTCTGGAATAGCATTTCTTTCCTTTCTGGCAATATAAGGCAATGAAAACCGGAAAGTAGAGCCAATTCCATCCTCACTTTCAAGCCAAATTTTTCCGCCAAGCATTTCAATATATGCCTTGGAAATTGACAATCCTAATCCTGCACCCTGCCGCGCCATTATATCTGTAATATCCGCCTGAATAAATCGTTCAAAAATCGCATTCTGTCTGTCTGCAGGAATTCCAATGCCCGTATCTTTCACAAAGAATTCAAGAAAGTCTCCTTTTTTATAATAACCAATATCTATATTACCTTTCTCTGTGTATTTAATGGCATTTTTTACAAGATTGGTTAAAATGGCATAGGTTTTTTCACTATCGGCAATAATTATTGATTCTTCTTTGGGCAATGAATTTTTCATATTAAACTTAATCCCCTTGGCTTTCATCTCAGGTTTAAAGAATGAATATATATATTCTATTTGTTCATGGATATTTGTTTCCCCTAAGTCAAGTTTCATCAGACCTGCTTCTATTTTTGAAATGTCAATTATTTCGTTTAGAGTATTAAGCATACGCACACCACTCTTTTCAATAATATCTATATACTTTTTTTGTTTATCACTTGACAACTTAGGGTTTTTAAGCAATTCAGAAAAACCTAAAATTCCATTCATAGGTGTACGTATTTCATGGCTCATATTGGCCAGAAAAGCAGATTTTAGTCTATCACTCTCCTCAGCACGCTCTTTGGCCAAAAACATTTCATTCGTACGTTCTTTTACTGTTTTTTCAAGGTTTTTATTAATATCTACAATATGTAACTTTTCTTTTTTAAGTTCCTGATTTAGAAAAAAGTTTCGGCGTGTATAATATTCCAGACTGTAAGCAGCAAACATACCTATTATATTGGCACTAATAAAAAAGAAATTAGTATTAACTATTACATTTACAGGAGAATGCTCATAAAATAATGCAGCAATATTATAAATAATTAATATTGCCCAACAGGCAATTGTGGCTCTTAAAAACCTGAGTTTTAAGATAAAATATGCTGCAAAAAAGATCAACATCATTCCGGCATAATAGGCGTAATTATCAGGCACAAGCAAAATCATTATAATAATTCCGCCACCTCCAACTAATGTACTAATGACTATAGCCTCTTGCCATATTTTACGAAATATCTTTGTATATGAAATAATGATTACCATGAATAATACAGGAAGAACAAATACATATCGTATTAAATGGAAAACACTTGCGTACTCAGGGAACATAAGTGTATCAAGAAAACCAAATATACCATAAAGGAAAGAAACCAATACGAAAGAAACCCTTACTTGAATTATTGACTCATTAAAGTAATTTTCCAGAAACAATTTTTCCTCCTTTTCAGGGAAAACCAGAGTAATTTTATTATAATTCATCATATTAGATGCTTTGCATTTTGTAAAAATTATTGTGCATATAGTGGATTAGTAATGTCTACTATACTAGTATGAAAAAACTGATATTAATAATCAGTATGTGGATATGCAACCTATTGTATACTCAGCAGTTTTTTCAATTGCTAATACTTTGGTTTTGGATGAGTAAATATAGAAATTAATATTACTACTTAATAAAAAACGAGGTCAATTTCGTTCAGATAAACTAATATTTATTTTGGATTTAAATAATTAGGGCTTTTTGAGTGAAAAAATAATAACTAAAAACTAAAAGTGAAAAATTAAAAATTAACAATGCACTTAGATTTTTCATGACTAGGGCGCACGAAACTTTGTTATTTCTTAGCGTGCTCAGTGGATACTCTGCGCTATTTGCGGTTAGAATGTATAGTGAAGAATTTATAATAAAGTCTATTATTAGGTTATACTCAATCCTCAAATCTCACTCTCAAAACTGTTATTGTACCCAAGATAAGACTCGAACTTACACGGCCATAAGGCCACTGCACCCTGAATGCAGCGCGTCTACCAATTCCGCCACTTAGGCAAGGGAAGTTACCAGTGTGAACTTTGAGTTTTGAGTTGAAATATTGTCTGGAATGAAATTTTTAGAACTATCTCAAGTCTCAAGACTCACACTCAAGACTGTTATTTCTCACACTCAAAACTGTAATTGTGCCCAGAACAAGAATCGAACTTGCACCTCCTAACGGAGACATGGCCCTCAACCATGCGCGTCTACCATTTCCGCCACCTGGGCTAA
>PKTA01000025.1 GCA_002869365.1 Marinilabiliales bacterium
CAGGTGATAATGTAAAAACCAAAGAAATCATTGGAAAGGTTCATACAAAAAATGAAGGAAATACCACACTACATTTTGAAATATGGAGCGGAAAAACTATTCAGAATCCTGCATATTGGATAAGTAAATAGGTTTGACCCCCTCCAATACTCCATCACTCCACTACTCCATCACTCCACTATTCCAACATTCCCTCACTTCATCAATTAAACCTCTTAACAATCTTTCCAACGGCAAGCCCATCAGGACTTTTTATTCTATAGTAATAAATACCACCGGCCATATTTGCAGCATTCCAAATAAGTTTATTATTTAGCTTATCCAGATATGTTTCTTCTCCATAAACCAATCTCCCAAAGGAATCAAAAATATCGAACTGTATCAAACCTTCATTATCCAAAACAAAACTCACTGAATTATTAAATGGATTGGGGAAAACACTAACATCTATAACATCGGGATTAATGCGAATATTTAATCCATCATAAACATGCATAACAACCTTAATATTTTTCCCTATAAAATCCGGTCCGTCAATCGTCATTATGGTTTCATAATAACCAGTATCCATATCAGCATTATCGAAATACAATATTAAATCCAGTGATCCTCCACCTTCAATAACACCCTCATTTACACTTGTGGTAATCCAAGAGGGGTTATTATTAAAACTTAAGTTAAAATTTAGGTTATTAATCCCATCATTGGCAATAATCATAGAAACTTCCGACTCAGTATCAAGGGAGAGTTCTTCAAATATACTGTCGTTCTCTATGTTCAGAACCGGTGCATTAATTAGATTATTGAGAGCATTAAAAACATTTAGTCGGCCACCACTTACTGTTTTACCTTCAAGGTCTTCCAGAGGATCAACACCATTCAGTATGTGTTGTTTTATGGCGAGAGCCCCATCGCCCGGATTATCTTTATAATTTTGAATAAAATTTATGTCGGCGCCTGCTAATAATAAGGCCACCGAACCGCTAACATGAGGAGCAGCCATTGAGGTTCCCGTTTTATCACCTACAGTGCTATTTACGTATAAGGATTTAATTTGCGTTCCAGGAGCACTCAAATCAACCGCTGTGTCGCCCCATGCAGCAACACCATAAAGTTTATCCTTATTATTTGTATTCGTTACGGTAATCAAATAATCGGTTGTAAATGCGGAGGGAATATCACCTTCCTCGTCAACATCATAATGTTGATTTGCAGTTGCTCCAACGCTTATAACTCCTATTCTTCCCAGCGAATCGTACATGGCTTCCCATATGGGATAATCTTCGGCTAAACCTCCATCAACTCCAAATGAGCAGTTATCGGCAACTATAAAGGCTCCCTTTTCGCCATTCGTTAGATCGTAGGTTTCCCTAATGGTATAAACATACGAAAGAGCCTTTACCACAATTGCTTCGTTGGTAGAACTTCCTATTATTGGCAACACTTTTACTCCCCAGTTAACGCCTGAAATGGCATAATTATCATTGCCTTTAGCGGCTGCAATTCCCGAAACATGTATTCCGTGATTTCCATCAACTATATTATCGTTTAACTGAAATGCATTCCATCCGTTATAATCATCTACATAACCGTTTTCATCGTCATCAATACCATTATCGGGAATTTCGTCTTTGTTTTTCCAGAAATCCATATCAATATGATCCAGGTCAGAACCTGAATCAATAATGGCAATTACTATGGTGTCGCCATCGGCAGTTAAACCACCGGTTGTTATATCCCAGGCATTGGTAGCATCAATATCGGCCCCTTCTGTTCCATTATTTTGACCGGTATTTCTGAGTGCCCACTGTTGTGGAAAATATGGATCATCGGGGAGTAGTTCTTCATTTTCTCTAAGACTTACAAAATGATTGTTTTGTACATTTACTATATCCTTTTCTGCTTTTAGCAGATTTATTGCCGCGGAATTTGTTTGCTTCAAATAATCAAAACTTAAAAGATAAATTCCGAACCTTTCGGAAACTACCTCTTTCATCATATATCCTTTAGTTTCAATATTACTTAAAACCCTTTGGGAATTAGTGTTGTTTTTCAATTGTATTAACACTTCTCCCCTATTGTAGTCAATTGTCTTATTAGGTTGAGAAAAACCATCAGAACCAATTAAAATAAGGTTGAGGCATATAAAAAGCAGTATTAGTCGCATGGTGAATGTTTTTATATGGCGAAAATATAAAAAAAGCCGGATCAATATGTTTGACCCGGCTTGTTTGAGTATTTTTTATTTATTTGGTGATAAGTACCTTTTTACTGTAAATCCTGTTTTCGGATTTAATACTTATCAAATATATTCCTGATGGCAACTCACTAAAATCAAAATTCTGAGAATAATTCGACTGTGCTGAAACATCTTTTTGTCCAGCCATTTCAACTCCTTGATAATTGATTATTTTTAAACTGAAGCTTGAATTTTCATTTGAACTAATTTCCAGTTTAAACTCACCATTATTTGGATTTGGTGAAACAGAAACCTTGAAGTTTTCATCATTATTGACTATTCCCA
>PKTA01000026.1 GCA_002869365.1 Marinilabiliales bacterium
AGAAAATGACATTACACAGAGAAATTAAATAATTTGAACCATGGCTAAGAAAGTTGTTGCAACACTACAATCATCCGGAAAAGATTTTGCAAAAGTAATACGTATGGCAAAATCACCTAAAACAGGTGCTTATACATTTAAAGAAGAAGTAGTTCCTACTGATCAGGTAAAAGATTATTTTTCTAAAAAATAATTTTAAAAAAATATAAGGTCAATAATGGGCTTTTTCCTAAAGTATGAGGGAAAAGCCTTTTTATTTTAAACTTATTAAAAATGGGACTTTTTTCAGTATTTTCGAAAAAGAAGCAAAAGGAAGAACTCGAGAAGGGTATCGATAAAACTAAGCAGAGTGTATTTGCTAAGATATCGAAGGCTGTTGCCGGTAAATCCAAAGTTGATGATGAACTCCTTGATAATCTGGAAGAAGCCCTGGTTACCTCCGATGTTGGTGTAAAAACCACCCTGAAAATCATTGAACGTATTGAAGCGCGTGTTTCCCGCGATAAGTATTTGGGTGTTGATGAATTGAACACCATGCTAAAAGAGGAAATAGTTGAACTGCTTGAAGAAAACAATAGCGGCGATGGTGCCGATTTTGATCTTCCTGCCGATAAAAAACCATATGTAATTATGGTTGTTGGTGTAAATGGTGTTGGAAAAACTACCACCATAGGTAAACTGGCATACAACTTTAAAAAAGTTGGAAAATCAGTTATTTTAGGTGCTGCCGATACCTTTCGTGCAGCAGCAGTCGATCAGTTGATTATATGGTCGGAAAGGGTAGGAGTTCCCATTATTTCACAAGGCATGAATGCCGATCCTGCATCGGTAGCTTACGACACAATTAAATCAGCAATTACTCAAAATGCTGATGTCGCAATTATTGATACTGCAGGCAGATTACACAATAAAATTAACCTAATGAATGAGTTGTCGAAAATAAGCAGAGTTATGCAAAAACTTATTCCCGATGCTCCCCATGAAATCCTTTTGGTACTTGATGCCTCTACAGGTCAGAACGCCATTGAACAAGCACGTCATTTTATTGCTGCAACAGAGGTTAATGCCATCGCTCTTACAAAACTTGATGGTACCGCTAAAGGTGGTGTTGTTATTGGTGTTAGCGATCAATTTAAAATTCCTGTAAAATATATCGGAGTAGGCGAAAAAATGGAACACCTTCAGATTTTTAATCGTAAAGAATTTGTAGAAAGTCTTTTTGAGTAGGCTAAAGGCTAAAGGCAAAAAGGCTAAAGTCTACAGTCACCAGTTTACCAATTACCAACCAATACAAGTGACTAATGACTAATCACCAGTGACTATTGCCCAATCATCAGCACTTTAAGTGCTTCCATTATATTGTTTTCAGCAATAAGTTTTTTAGCATAATTATGTCTTGAAACAGCATCTTTTGCCAATGACCTATACAAGGGGTTTTTCATTGCATCAACAATTTCTTTTTCATCGGGAAGTTTTTCAATATTCCCCAATCTTCCAAGGTCATTACCGCTTAATATCTCACTTAATCTCACTTCTTCAGGAAGTAAATCAACACCTATTCCCAATGTTGTGATTGGTTTTGGTACAATGAAATTAGCATTCCCGCTGGTGCGAACATAATAATCGCCACCTAAACGACCTACCAAATCAATTTTATCAGGATGAATATTTCCGTTTGCATCAAAAATATTTTCATCCGCATGTACATAAAGAAGTTCGCAAATAACAAGATTACCTGATCCTGGTTTACCGCTTATCTCAATAATATCTCTTACCTTACATTCGAACTGTAATGGAGATTCCTTTACACGCGGAGGCTTAATTTTTACCGATTCAACTGCCGTTAAGCCCGACTTTTTAAATTCATCAACGCCCTTTGGATATTCGGTGCTGCTTAAACTCATTTGCTGTACCATACTGTAATTCACAGCATTAAGCACTACTTCGGGCACCTCTTTAACATTTTCCAGTGTATGCTTTGTAGTATTGTCCCTTCCTCTTCGTGAAGGGGAGAAAATAAGTGTAGTGGGATTAATACCGTAAGCATTATAGAAACTAAAAGGCGAAAGATTTACATTACCTTCTTTATCTACCGTACTTGCAAATGCAATAGGTCGGGGTGCAACTCCACCCAAAAACAATTTATGTAACTCAGGATTGGTAATTTCGTTTGGATCTATTTCCATATTAATATTTTTTTGCTGGTAAAACCTTACAAACCGATTTGCCAAATCCAACTCTAACGCCATTATTTTCAGCATATCCTCGCATAATTATGGTGTCGAGGTCGTTTATAAATTTTCGCTCACTACCATCTTTTAAGCTAACAGGATTTTTACCACCCCAACTAAGTTCCAGCATAGAACCAAATGAATCTTTTGTAGGACCTGAAATTGTTCCTGATGCATACATATCGCCAGGTTTGATATTGCAACCATTAACTGTATGATGCGTTAACTGTTGCGCAATATTCCAGTAAAGATATTTATGATTTGACTTGCTTACAATAGTTTCATCTCCATTTTCCGGTTGTATAG
Source organism: Marinilabiliales bacterium (assembly GCA_002869365.1). Lineage (GTDB taxonomy): Bacteria > Bacteroidota > Bacteroidia > Bacteroidales > F082 > BM524. The sequence continues at coordinate 2,538 of PKTA01000026.1, forward strand.
CTACCTCCAGGTTTATATCGAAATTACGATTACCATCAAATTTTAAATAAGGTAATACCTCCGGCTCTTGCTTAGGGCCTTTAACTCTGAAAGGTTCCAGAGCATCCAGGGTAACTATCCAGGGAGAAATCACCGAACCAAAATTTTTAGCAAGGAAAGGTCCCAGTGGAACATATTCCCACTTTTGTATGTCTCTTGCCGAAAGATCGTTGAAAATTACCATTCCAAAAATGTAATCTTCGGCATCTTCAAGTTTTACAGGATTACCTAATTTATTTCCTTTTCCTGTAATAAATGCCATCTCCAACTCAAAATCAAATAAGCGGCATGGTCCGAATACCGGCTTGTCTTCACCGGCAGCTAATGTTTGTCCGTTGGGACGATGAATATCAGTTCCCGAAACAACTATTGATGATGCACGTCCATGATATCCCACAGGTAGATGTCTCCAATTGGGAAACAATGCATTATCAGGATCACGAAACATAGTTCCCACATTAGTGGCATGCTCTATTGATGAATAAAAATCGGTATAATCACCAACTTCAACGGGCATATGCATCTCTACATCTTCCTGTTTAAACAGAAGTTTCGACTGCAATTCACTATCGTCTCTTATAAGTTCATTATCATAACTAAATAATTCGGAAATTTTATTTCTGAGTTTAGCAGTAAATTCTTTCCCCAAAGAAATAAGATCGTTTAAACTGGATGCAAAAAATGCATCATATTCTTCATCGATTATATCATCGAAGAATCCTTCTTCGGCTAAAACTGAAAGATCGATAACTGTTTCACCAATTATTGTTGCCGGACGTGGTGATTTCCCTTTGGGAGAAAAAATCCCGAAAGGAATATTTTGAATGGGAAAATCGCTGTTGTTTTTAACATCAATCCATGATTTTAATGATGGATTATTAGCATTATTCATTAGATTTATTTTTTAATAATTCTTATAATAATTTGATTTTCAGGGTATTTATTATAAAGTTCCTCTGTTACCTTGCTCCCTTTCAATGGATTCGAAAAGTGCTTTGAAATTTCCTTTTCCAAATGACTCAGCACCTTTACGATCAATAATTTCGAAGAAGAAAGTAGGTCTGTCCTGAACAGGTTTTGTGAATAACTGAAGCAAATAACCTTTATCATCTCTGTCTATAAGGATTCTATGTCTCTTCAGTTGATCCATATCTTCTGCTATCTCACCAACTCTTTCTGAAACTGTTTCATAGTAAGCGTCGGGAACTTCCAGAAAGTCGACACCTCTGTCGCGAAGGGCAGCAATAGTTTTTACTATATCCGCAGTTGCCATTGCCACATGTTGTGGGCCCGGGCCTATATAGAAATCTAAATACTCCTCAATTTGTGACTTTTTTAAACCCTTGGCCGGCTCATTAATAGGGAATTTAATCCTCATATTATCGTTGGCCATAACCTTGCTTTTTAATGCTGTATATTCAGTGCTTATGTCTTTATCATCGAAAGATATTAATTGGTCGAAGCCCATAACATCTCTGTAAAATCCAGCTACTTCATCCATTTCGTTCCAACCAACATTTCCTACTATGTGGTCAACAAATAAAAGTCCGGTGTCTTCCGGCTGGTAATCAGGTTCCCACTTAATATATCCAGGAAGGAAGATGCCATTATAGTTTTTATTTTCAACGAAAATGTGAACAGCATCTCCATAAGTTTTTATAGCTGATAAAACCACTTTACCATTTTCATCAGATTCTTCTCTTGGTTCAAAATGAGGTTTTGCTCCTTTTTTCACGGTTTCTGTAAAAGATTGAGTAGCATTGTCAACAGTTAAAGCGATAACTTTAACACCGTCGCCATGCAATTTCTGATGTTCAGTAACTTCCGAATCAGGTGTTAAACCTGCAGTTAATACAAATACTATTTTATCTTGTTTTACCACATAGGATGTGCGATCTTTCAACCCGGTTTCTAAGCCGGCATAAGCAAGTGGCTGAAAACCAAAAGCCGATTGATAGTAATGTGCTGCCTGTTTAGCATTTCCAACATAGAATTCTACATAAGTAGTGCCTGTGATAGGTAGTGATTGTGACATGTTTTTTATTTTATTTATTTCTGTTTTACAATATTTAATTTCTTATTCGCTAATCCAGGATTTATAATAATCCTGATCTTCAATTTCCATAGCCTGTTTAGTCAATTTTAGGGGTTTGAAAGTATCAACCATAACAGCATATTCTTCAGTATCTTTTACTCCTATGCTTCTTTCAATTGCTCCTGGCTGAGGCCCATGAGGTATTCCCATAGGATGAAGTGTAATTTGCCCTTTGCCAATATTATTTCTACTCATAAAGTCTCCGTCAACATAATATAAAACTTCATCGGAATCAATATTGCTGTGATGATAAGGAGCCGGAATTGACTGTGGATGATAATCGAATAGACGAGGTACAAAAGCACAAGTTACAAAAGCCTGTGTTTCAAAAGTTTGATGTATTGGAGGTGGCATATGTAATCTGCCTGTAATAGGTTCGAAATCGTATATAGAAAGTGCGTAAGGATATAAACACCCATCCCAGCCTACTGCATCGAAAGGATGGTTTGCATAATGATATGGATAAATCATATTATTACGCTTTATATTTACTTTGAAATCGCCTTCCTCATCAAAAGTTAACAATTTGTTGGGAGTCCTGATATCTCTTTCATAAAAAGGAGAGTGTTCCAAAAGTTGTCCCGACTTATTCATATACCTTTTAGGGAAACTAAATGGATGGTTAGATTCAACAATAAAAAGTCTGTTTTCCTCCGATATAAATTTCAATTGATAAATTGTTCCTCTGGGGATTATAAGGTGATCGCCATCCATAAAATCAAGAACGCCATAAATGGTGTTTAATGTTCCTTTTCCTTTATGAACAAAAATCATTTCATCACATTGGGCATTTTTAAAAAAATCTTTCTCCATGGATGAAGATGGCGCAGCAAGAATTATGTTAACATCATCATTAGTTAAAACAATCTTTCTGCTTTTGAGATAATTCACTTCCGGCTTTATGTCAAATCCTCTGAACGCCCTGTGCTGAAGATTTTTATCGATTGCTACCTGTGGTGTAACATCATATGCTTCATCGATTGACAACACTCTTGTGGGTGGGTAGTGATGATATATCAAGGAGTAATCACTAGAAAAACCTTCAGATGAAAATAGTTCCTCAGCATATAAACTGCCATCTTCTTTTCTAAAAGTAATATGTCGTTTTTCGGGTACTATACCCCTTTTTTGATAGTGAGCCATATTAATTTGGATTTGAAATAAAACTGCTGCAAATATAACTAATTTAAAATTAATCCAAATAGTAATTATTGTTAATTCGAAAACGATTGAAATATGAGTATCCAGAGATTTTAAGGATATAATTTTAAAACCTTTCTAACCATTAATTTTAGTATAATTTTTCTTTAAATTGTATTAATTATCTGTTGATTAAATAAATAAGTATCAAATAGTTGTATGCTTGGAAATAAAGCTTACTTTTGCCGCCTATTACAAATAACAAGGTGTAAAAGGTAAAGCGGGTATTCACAGGCTGCGTAGCCATTCCTTTAGCACCCGTTTTAATTAATCTCCCGGATTTTACAACTTTACAGGCCTTCCGGATAAAAAAAATATATGACAACTTTTCAAGAAATTGGTCTACGTGATGAAATAATCATGGCCATAACAGAATTGGGTTTTGTAACACCAACTCCCATACAGGATAAAACTATTCCTGCATTATTGGAATCGAAAACCGATTTAATATCCCTAGCCCAAACAGGTACAGGAAAAACTGCTGCTTTCGGACTTCCGATAATACAGCAATTAGACGCAGATTCTAAAACTATTCAAGCAATTATTTTAAGTCCTACTCGCGAACTATGTATTCAAATTGCAAAAGATTTGGAAGCCTATACAAAGTTCATGGACAATGTAAAAATACTCGCCGTTTACGGAGGTTCAAGCGTTGATAATCAGGTTAGAACTTTAAAAAATGGAGTTAACATTGTTGTGGGAACTCCCGGAAGAACTTTAGACTTAATAAAACGCAAAACATTAAAAATCAACAATATAAAATGGCTGGTTTTAGATGAGGCTGACGAGATGCTAAATATGGGTTTTAAAGAAGAACTCGATGGCATTTTAGATACTACACCAAAAGAAAAACAAACTCTATTGTTTTCGGCTACCATGCCAAAAGAAGTTAGACAAATTGCCAATAACTATATGACTAATCCTGTGGAGATTTCCGTGGGACGGAAAAATCTGGGTGCCGATAATGTTAAGCACCTCTTTTATATGGTTAAAGCTTCCGACAGGTATTTAGCCTTAAAACGAATTGCCGACTTCAATTATAATATTTATGGAATTATCTTCTGCAGAACCCGCCGTGAGACAAAGGATGTAGCTGCTAAACTTATTAATGACGGTTACAATGCTGACGCATTACACGGTGATCTTTCGCAGGCGCAAAGAGAAATGGTAATGGATAAGTTCAGAAAACATCATTTACAATTGCTAGTGGCTACCGATGTTGCAGCCAGAGGCCTGGATATTAATGATTTAACACATGTAATAAATTATAACCTGCCTGATGATCCTGAAGTTTATATTCATAGAAGTGGTAGAACAGGACGCGCAGGGAAAAATGGTATTTCAATATTAATTGCTCACTCAAGAGAAGGCAGAAGGATTAATGAACTTGAAAAACTAATAGGTCAGAAATTCGAAAAAAATAATCTTCCCGGTGGTAAAGAAATATGCGAAAAGCGACTTTATAACCTGATGGATAGCATTGAAAAAATTGAAGTTAACGAAGATCAAATCAAAGAGTTTATGCCAGCCATTCAGAAGAAACTTGAGTGGCTTGATCGCGATGAACTTCTGAAGAGATTCATATTTGTTGAGTTTAACCGTTTCCTTGAATATTATAAAAATGCACCCGACTTAAATGTAAGTTCAGAAAAAGGTGGCGAATTTAAAGGAGGTAAAAGAACTGATAAAGGTTTTAGCAGGTTCTTCATCAATGTTGGTTCTAAACATCGTATTAAACCTCAGTTACTTATCGGATTGATTAACGATGAAACCAACACCAAAGGAATTGAAATTGGGAAGATTGAAATTTTGAGAAATTTCTCATTTTTTGAGGTCGACTCAGCACAGGAAAGTAAAATCCTGAAAGCTTTCAATGATGTTAATTATGGTGGAGTAAAAGTGGCTGTTGAAGTTGCAAAGGCTGCTTCTGATGATTCTCGCCCGGAAAAACGGAATAAAAAGTTCAATAAAAAGAAGAAATTTCGTAAATAATTTAAGGAATATTAAGATGGGGTTAAATAATCGTTAAACCATTGTTTTAATGCCCCAAAAAATTAAAAATATTTAATTTTGTGCCAATGAAAAATTTAAAAATCATTGGCACATTTTTTTTGTTTGTGGCAGGTTTAAGCCTTTATTCTCAGCAAATTAAGGTTTTTAATTATGAGGAATTTAAGCCCTTTCTAGAAAAGCAAACAGATACTACTTATGTGATTAACTTTTGGGCTACCTGGTGCATACCCTGCGTAAAAGAACTGCCCGAATTTGAAGAAATAAATGCCGAATACAAAACGGAGAAATTTAAAATGCTCCTGGTAAGTCTCGACTTTAAATCTCAAATTCAAAATTCTCTCATTCCGTTTATAAACGAAAAAAACCTTCAGGCGGAAGTAATTGTACTTAGTGATCCAAACTCAAATGTGTGGATTAATAAAATAAATAAATCATGGTCGGGAGCAATTCCAGCTACGATCATTTATAACAAAGATTTTTACTTCTTCCATGAGGGAAGTATGACAAAAAAGGACTTAAAAAAAATACTAAATAAAAATATAAAACGATGAAAACTTTACAAATAAGAAAACTAATTCTTACACTAATTTCAGTACTTTTTATTCAAATTTCTTTTGCCCAGGGCTATCAGGTTGGGGACAAAGCCATTGGATTTAACCTAAAGAATGTTGATGGCACTATGGTTTCGGATGCCAACTTTCCTGATACAAAAGGATTTATAGTAATATTTACCTGTAACCATTGTCCTTTTTCAGTTGCCTACGAAGACAGGATTATAGCTATCGACAAAAAGTATAAAACTCAAGGATACCCTGTAATTGCCATTAACCCAAACGACTCAATTGTGGCTCCGGCAGACTCATATTCTAATATGATAATCAGGGCCAGGGAAAAAGGCTTTACATTTCCTTATCTGCTAGATGCCGATCAAAGTATTACAAATACTTACGGTGCTACACGCACACCTCATGTGTTTCTTCTGAAGAAAAATAAAGGCAATTTAATTGTGGAATATATAGGCGCTATCGATGATAATCATGAAGATGCAGCAGCAGTTAAAAAAGAATTTCTAAGTGATGCTGTAGATGCTTTATTAAAAAATAGGCAACCTGAAGTAAATTTTACCAAAGCAATAGGATGTTCTGTTAAATTTGCAAAATAAATTGAGGAATGAAAACAATATTAATCACAGGCTCAACAGATGGAATTGGTAAGCAAACAGCTTATGATTTGGCAAAAATGGGCCATGAAATAATTGTGCATGGCAAAGATGAAACTAGAGGAAATAAAATAGTTAGCGAAATTATTTCATCCACAGGAAACTCCAAAATATACTATCTGAATGCCGACTTAAGTAAATTTGCAGATATTGAGGCACTTGCAGAGAACATTAAACTCAAGTTTCCTCAACTTGATGTGTTGATTAATAATGCAGGAGTTTTTGAAAATCAAAAAGTAATATTGGAAAATGGTTTTGAAAAGACCTTTATGATAAACCATCTTTCTGTTTTTGTTTTGACTAATTTATTAATGGATGTTTTAAAATCAAAAAGCAATTCCAGAATTATTAATGTGAGTTCCATGGCTCAGGCATCGAGCATCGATTTTAAAAATATGAATGCAGAGAAATATTACGATTCTTATAATGCATATTCCGTTTCTAAACTTGCCAATATTCTTTTTACATACAAATTAAATTCATTGCTTGAAGGCAAAAATCCTACTGTAAACTGTTTGCATCCCGGAGTTATAGGAACAAAACTCCTCCAAACAGGATGGGGTATGGGAGGTGGCAGTTTGAGTCAGGGGGCAGCAACTTCAGTATATCTTGCCAATAGCGATGATCTTAATAATATAAGCGGTAAGTATTTCGTTAGTTTAACGGAAAGAAAATCGGTTGCCATTTCTTATGATAAAAAAGTTCAGAATCGCCTTTGGGAGATAAGTGAAAATATAATGAAAACCAATTTACAATAACCAAATTAATAATGAGAAAGCACTTAATATTTATTGCCTTAGTAATAGTTGTATCCTTTGCTTCATGCAATATAAAAAAGCCTGAAAAGAAATTAGCACAAAAAAAATCTCCCAATATTATATTAATGATAGGAGATGGAATGGGATTGTCAGAATTATCATCTACTTTTTATTATGGTGAAGGGGAGTCAAATTTCCTTAGGTTCGATGAAATAGGTTTTATTAATACTTCTTCTGCTGATAGCAAGATAACGGATTCTGCTGCAGGGGCTACTTCACTTGCCAGTGATACTAAAACCTATAATGGAGCCATTGGTTTGGATGCCGATTCTATTTCTACTCCAACTTTAGTTGAGGTGCTTTCAAAAATAAATTATAATACGGCCTTATTGGCAACATCCTCCATAACTCATGCAACTCCTGCTGCTTTTTATGCTCATGTAAAAAACAGGAATATGCAAAATGAAATAGCTGAGCAGATGGTTAATAGCGACATAGATTTTTTTGCAGCAGGAGGATTAAAATTTTTCCAAAACCGACAGGATGGGAAAAACCTTATGGCTGCTCTTTCTGATAAAGGATTTGTTGTAAACGATACTTTAAATCAGAATTATAATATGGATAAAAAGTATGCGTTTCTGCTTGCCGATGACGGCATGCCTGCGATTTTGAAGGGAAGGGGAGACTTTCTGCCAGAATATACTCAGCATGCCATCGATTATTTAACAGCATCCGATAAACCTTTTTTTATGATGGTTGAAGGTTCACAGATTGATTGGGGCGGACATGATATGAATGCTGATTATTTGATATCGGAAATGCTGGACTTCGACAAAACTGTCGGCGTTGCTCTAGATTTTGCAGAGAAAGATGGAAACACTTTGTTAGTAGTACTGGGTGATCATGAAACAGGAGGATTTACCCTTGGTGCCGACAATGGAAATTATAATAAAATAAAACCAGTATTTTCAACTACCAGTCATTCGGCTACATTAATTCCAGTATTTGCTTATGGTCCGGGAGCTGATAACTTTAAAGGGATATATCAAAATTCAGAAATCTTCAATAAAATAATGATGATGGCCAATTAAAAAGCAGTTTGTCAGCGTTTTAAGCACGAAAATATTTTAGTGAATTATTATTTTATAAAAAAAATTAATTAATAAAGGCAGTGTTTTATTTCTTGTTTATATTTGCCTTTTCTAAATAAAAATTTTAAATATGGCAATCGAAATTACAGATGCGACATTTGAATCGCTAGTATTAAAATCAGATAAACCTGTTATTGTTGACTTTTGGGCTGTATGGTGCGGACCATGTCGTATGGTTGGACCAATAGTTGAAGAAATCGGAAATGAATATGCCGACAAAGCATCAGTTGGTAAGGTTGATGTTGACCATAATCCTGAAACTGCAAGAAAGTATGGAATAAGAAACATTCCTACAATATTATTCTTTAAAGACGGTGAAATTGTTGATAAACAAGTTGGTGCTGTTCCAAAACAAAAATTAGTTGAAAAACTTGAAGCTCTATTATAATTTATTTATATAATTTATAAAAGAAGGCTGTCCATAATTTTAAGGGCAGCCTTTTTAGTAAATACTCACGAACAATAAAATGACGGGAAAAATAGAAATAGGAAAAATTGAGAAGTTTCAGTCGCTGGAATTCCTTGCTCGTCAGGTAGTTGAAGGGTTTATTACGGGTTTGCATAAAAGTCCTTTTCATGGCTTTTCGGTAGAATTTGCTGAACACCGACTTTATAACCCGGGAGATACTACCCGTTTTATCGATTGGAAACTTTATGGGCGAACCGATAAGATGTTTGTTAAAAGATTTGAGGAGGAAACGAATTTAAGATGCAGGATAATAATCGACAATTCTTCCTCCATGTATTTCCCAAAGAAAGATAGCCCTGATATAAATAATCCAAATAAAATTGGGTTTTCGGCATATGCTGCTGCAGCTATAATAAACCTGATGAAAAAACAAAGAGATGCTGTAGGACTCAGTTTATTTAGTGAGGATATTGATGAATTTACACAGGAAAAATCAACTCCTGTTCATCAGAAATATTTGTATTCACTGCTGGATAACTTATTAACTCAGAATAAGGATTTTAAAGGTAGACAAACTAATATTAGTAAGTCTTTGCACTTGATTGCTGAAATGATTCATAAACGTTCTTTGGTAATTATTTTTAGCGACCTTATGGATAACAGCAATAGTGTTGATGAGGTTTTCTCATCATTGCAACACTTTCGTCATTATAATCACGAATTAATTTTCTTTCATGTTTATGATAAAAAACTGGAAGAGGAATTGTTTTTCGACGACCGCCCTCACAAATTTATTGATTTGGAAACCGGCGAAAATATTAAACTGAACCCTCTTGATATCAGGGAAAAATATTTCAAGCTAAGCTCAGAGTTTAGAGAACAACTTAAAATAAAATGTGGTAAATATGGCATCGACTATGTTGAAGCAGATATAAACAAAGGTTTCGAACCCATATTACTTCCTTATCTTTTCAAAAGAGGAAAACTTTATTAATCAGAGTTTACATTGCGTACTTTGCTATAAACTCTGCGACCTTCGCGGTTAAGAAAAAACCAGAACTAATTATTTAACGCCCCAAAGCTTTTTTTAATCCGGCTTTATTAGTTGGTTTTGCAATAATATTTTTGTCTTTATCAAGAATAAAAATTGTGGGGGTGGCATGAATTCCATATTCTTTAAGCGTTGGACCATCCCATCCCTGCAATTCTGCAATGTTTATCCAATTATAGGAGTGAGTCTTTAATGCATCCATTAAATCTTTTTTATATTCATCAATGGAAATTGCTACAACCTGCAGCTTTTCAGTATTTTGTGGATCGTAATAATCTTTTAAAACCGGCATTATTTCGTTACAATGCGGACACCATGATGCCCAGAAAATTAAAATGGTTCGATCTGATTTTATATCGTAAAGACTAATTTCTTTTTGGTTTATATCTTTTACAGAAAATGCGGGTGCTTTTTTCCCAATGGCCAGTTTTTTTATCATTTCCATTTTGTGCTCAAGACTTTCCTTTTTTTCAGTGTTTACACATAATTCAGAAAGTTGGTTCTGTTCGGCTATATGATTTAAACCCTTTTCAAATCCGATAGCTTCAAACCCTTTAATAAGAAAATCAACTACCCATTCGTATACTTTTTGCTCAACAATTGCATAATTAAAAATACTGTCGACAGCAATTATTAATTCATCTTCCAATTGTTCTTTTGAATAGGATGGCTTTTGGTAGAGCGAGAGGTATTTTATAATTTTCGAACTTAAAATATTACTGCTTAATAGCAAAGTGTCGGTAAAGTCTGTATTATCGAAGTGATGCCTAATAAGGTAATTCTGTCTTTCATCTTCATTCATACCGTAAGGTGCAAAAACCGGCATATCTATTTTAATATATCTGGCAGCAATAGTGTTTGGGTTGTTGGATATTAGTTCATTGCATCTATCTGTTATGATTTTTTGCAATTCCTGATAATAGTTTTCGGTATATTTATAGTATTCATCGCCGGGAGGATAACTCATCAATAATTGTTCGATGACTTCCATTTTATACTGATTAAAACCTTTGGTATAGAGATAATCGTACCATATTAGATTCTCAATCGATTCTACAATTTGTACATTGTCCTGTGCTGTGTTTCCACTGGAAACAAAACGAATGTTTTCATTATTATATAGCAATTCAATTTTTTGATCACTTCCTGTATTAATTGAATACATTCCTATGGGAGCATCCGAATCAAGAGTAAATGTAAATGATCCGTTTGCATTACATAGTGCCGTATCCACAGTTCTCTGCGATTGTCCATTAATCTTTAGAAGATAAACATTAGTGTTCTCTAATCCCGGAACACTCCCATTTATGGTGTGTTGTGAATATATTCCACTTTGAAAGCCAAACTGAAGGATTATAAAAATTAATAAAGTGTGATAGATTTTCATATTTATTATTTTTTTGCAAAGATAAATTATTAGCATAGAATTGATATTAAATTTGAATTTTGATTTGAAAGTCCTAAATTTGCTCTGGTTAAAACAGTATATAGTCACTGAATTTATTCCAACGCATTATAAAAATAGGAAAATACTAAAATCGAAAGTTTATTATTTTAAAACGATTATTTATCAGGATAATAGACGTTTAAAAAACAGCATATGAATTACGTCATCAGGAAATTCGGAATACTTCTAATTCTGATATTATTTTATCAAATTGTTCATGCACAGGTACCTACTACACAAGATTGTTTGGGAGCAATACCTGTATGCGATTATATTTATGTTGAGGATTTTACAGCATCAGGAGAAGGAAACTATCCCAATGAAATTCCTTCTAATCAATCATGTCCGAACCATTGTATGGATGGAGAGAAAAATACCAGGTGGTATACATGGACGGTTATAGAATCGGGTGATTTGCGCCTGACCATTACTCCGGCAACTTTTACGGATGATTACGACTGGGCTATTTTCGATTTAAGTGAATGGAGTTGTGAAGATATATATACTCATCCAATACAAATGATGGTAAGTTGTAATGCTGCAGGAGGTGGCGGTTACCAGGGTACCACTGGTATTAGTTCATTAAATGGAGGCGTGTATTATTGTAATGGGGGAGGACCTACCAATAAATGGAATGTTGACCTGCCTGTTTTCGAAGGAGAATCCTATGTTTTAGTTGTTAGCGACTGGACTCAAACTCCGGGTGGATATACACTGGATTTTTCCAATTCTACAGCTGTAATATTTGATGATCAAAAGCCATTTATTGATCATTTGGGAAATGATGAAATTACCGCTTGTGGAACAAATGAAATGAATATTTATTTTAACGAAAATATTAAATGCAGTTCCATACAACCAGGTGATTTTAAATTAGAAGGCCCTGGTGGCACATATACCATTGATAGTATTTATGGCGAAAACTGTGAACTTGGTGGTGCCAACGAACGTAATTTTACCATGTATTTTACTCCTGCTATAACTCAGGCAGGCGACTATTCATTGATAATAAAATCTTTTAGTTTCTTATCCGATCCGTGTAATAATTATGCGATTCCCGACACTATTCCGTTTACGATAAATTTGGATACACCATTAACTGATGCTGGCGAAGATATAGATATAGCTTATGCAGGAAATGCCACATTAGATGGTTCGGCAAGTGGTGGATCTGGAGACTTCTCATATCATTGGGAACCTGCTGGTTTGCTGGATGATCCTGATATTCAGAACCCTACAACAACAAGTCTTACAGTAAGTACTCAGTTTATTTTGAAAGTTAACGACAATATTTCTACATGCGAGGGTGAAGACACCATGTGGGTTAATGTGGTTGGAGGACCGCTTACACTTAATGCTACTGTTGATAAGAACGAAGTATGTAAAGGTGAATTGATAAACCTGAGTGCTATGCCTGAAGGTGGCTCGGGAAATTATACTTATGATTGGTCATCCGACCCGGTTGGATTTACTTCTACACAGCAAAACCCTTCCGATTATCCAACAGAAAGTATTACTTATTACGTTGAAGTTACCGATGGTTTTACAACCTTGGAATCTAGTGTTAATGTACTAGTGTACCCAACTCCATTAGCAGAGGCAGGAACGGATATTGATATAGACCTTGGAAATACTGCAACTCTGAGTGGAAACGCCTCTGGTGGTAGTGGTAATTATAGTTATCAATGGGAACCTGCAAGTTGGTTAGAACAAAATAATATTGCGAATCCT
>PKTA01000021.1 GCA_002869365.1 Marinilabiliales bacterium
AAAAATGTTTGGCTTAGCAGAAGCACCACAACTTTATTTGGTGGAGGAAGCAGGAAACCAATCGTTTGATCATTTGCCATTGCTCAATGAAGGTGAGTCAACAACAGTTAATATGAGTTATATTGCTGGTGCCGATGGTATTCAAACTCTGGTTGCAGATTTTACTCATTTAACTGACATAGAAGTAATTTTAGAAGATCTTTTAGAGAATATTGAGTATGACCTGAATAAAAATACTGTTTATGAGTTTACGGCAACAAAAGAAGATGATGCTGATAGATTTATTCTGCATTTTGCATATTCTCCTGATGGAATTGAAGACGAAGAAGCCATTGACAATCATATAAGTATTTATTCACTTGGAAAGCAAATTAAAATAAAATCAGTGAATGAACTAAATGGTAGTGTTGCTGTTTATGACATTATGGGAAGAGATCTTTATTGGCAAGAATTAGACAATACAAAAACTGAAAACTTCAATATTAATGCTAATAATACCTACGTAATAGTAAAACTTATTACTGAAAATTCAATTAAAACACAAAAGGTATTTATTAAATAATACATATTAAGATGAAAAAGAAAATAACACATATTATAAGTACACTTGCAATAGCATTGTTACTAAGTGTTTCGGTTTCAAGTATAGCACAAGGACCACCTCCTCCGCCTGGAGGAGCTGCTGGGGGTGGCGGTACTGGAAGTGAACAGTTAGGTGGTGAAGGCGGAGGCGCCCCCATAGGAGGTGGCTTATTCATACTACTGGGCCTAGGTGCTGCATACGCAGGTAGAAAACTGTATATTATAAATAAAGAGAGTTTAGAAGAGTAAATACGTATAATTTGCTAGGTTAATATTTTAAATAATTCTACATCGTAAATCTTGTAATAATTAAAATCAATTTTAATTATTTACCTACTTTTGGCTTTTTACTTTGCTATAAAACCAAATTATGAAGAAGATTTTTTACTCAGTTTTTTGTTTCCTTTTTATTTCAATAAGTACCTCCTCTTCACAAGAATACTGGGAAAACCCTCAAATAATCAGTGAAAATAAAATGGATGCACATGTAAATGTGATTCCTTACAATTCTACTGAACAAGCACTTAAAGGCGAGAAGAGTTCATCGACCTATTACAAAAGCCTAAATGGAAACTGGAAATTTAAATGGGTAGAGAGTCCGGAATTATGTCCCGAGAATTTCTACTTAAATGATTATAATTCAAGCAATTGGGAGACTATTCCTGTCCCTGGCAACTGGGAGTTAAATGGCTATGGCACACCAATTTATGTAAACCAACCTTACGAATGGACATATGAGCCTAAACATCCTGAAATTCCTCACACATACAATCCGGTTGGGAATTATATAACTTATTTTACTGTTCCTAAATCCTGGAAAAAACAAGAAGTAATACTGCATTTCGGAGCAGTTAAATCCGCCATGTTTTTATGGATTAACGGCAAAAGAGTTGGATATTCCCAGGGAAGTAAATTACCTGCTGAATTCAATATTACAAAGTATTTGAAAAAGGGAAAAAACAAACTAGCCCTTCAGGTTTATCGCTGGTCGGATGGATCATATCTGGAATGTCAGGATTTCTGGCGTATAAGTGGAATAGAAAGGGATGTTTATTTGTGGTCAGTTCCAAAAATTCATATTAGCGATTTTTGGGCAAAAACAAAACTGACTGATGACTATGAAAATGTATCGGTGAATACTATCGTTGATATGGTTAACCTCACTAAAAAGTTGACTTCAAAAACTATTGTTTCAAAACTCTATAACAACGAGGGAGAACTTATTTCTAGTGAGGAAATGAATGTTGACATACCTGCACGAACAAAAATTGATGAATCAATAAAAAATACAGTGGTCAAGCCTGTGTTATGGTCGGCAGAAACGCCATATTTATATACTCTGGTTGTGGAATTAAAAAAAGGGAAGAAAGCCTTACATCGTGTTTCTCATAAAATAGGTTTCAGAGATATTATTGTAGAAAATGGTCAGTTATTGGTAAATGGAAAAGCTGTTCTCTTTAAAGGAGTAAACCGTCATGAGCATGATGAACTTACAGCACATGTAGTTTCCAGAGAATCGATGGAAAAAGATATAAAGTTGATGAAGCAGTTCAATATAAATGCTGTAAGAACATCACACTATCCCAACGATCCATATTGGTATGAACTATGTGATAAATACGGAATTTACCTTATTGATGAAGCAAATATAGAATCACATGGTATGGGTTACCATCCTGATCGTACACTTGGAAATAATCCCGATTGGGAACTTGCTCATCTGGATCGCATTGAAAGAATGGTGGAAAGGGATAAAAATCATGCTTCAATTATTATGTGGTCGATGGGAAATGAAGCCGGTGACGGAGTAAACTTTGACAAAGCCTCCGAATGGCTGCATAAAACTGATCCCAGCCGACCTGTTCATTATGAAAGGGCCCTTAAAAGAGAAACCGTTGATGTATATTCACCCATGTATGC
>PKTA01000104.1 GCA_002869365.1 Marinilabiliales bacterium
CTACTGTCTTTCATTTTAAGGTGGACAGCAAAGGATGAGATGGTATTTTTCATGTTCTTCATCCTGTTTCTATAGATTTTTTTTATTCTACCATCCTCAATTAAGTCCATGGTGTTAGCAGGATGAATATTTGACACAAATTTATCTGCATAAAACTTTTCCTCCTTATGCGTTTCAACACCAATAAATGTGTCGTCTTCAAACAAAAATTTCACAACCTTCTGACGATTTAAAATGGTTCCTCCATAATCTTGTATCGACTGCGCTAGTGATTTAGCAATTTGATCACTATCACCAATCACACGGTAAGAACTCATGATAAAGTAATTGCTTACCAGGGCATGAACATAAAAGGGTGTTTTATCCTTTTCTCCAACATAATCGAAGTTCAGTCCGGCAAGATAGTTTTGAATATTTATGTCCGGACTTAAATCTTTAAGTACCTCATAAGCACTTCTCATCAGAATACCATCGTCGCTATTTTCCTCAGGATGGTTGAGGCTATAAAGTGCTTGTGCATCTATTGCACGATTAACCAGATAATAGTAACGCTCAATAAGTTTTTCATTACCGGGAAAATACTCCAGAAATTGCTTTTTGTAATTATCCCAACCCATGGGGATTTTGTATTCGGTTCCTGCAATATTTATTACTTCAAATCCATCGACATCTAACCTTTTATACGAAATATTATCAAAGAGATTAAAATATTTAAATATCTTATTCAGCATTTGACCCTCATCCATGCTACCAAGGTAGTGCATGCCGGTGCTGAAGTCACATCCAAATCTTCTGAAACTTTGCAGAGTACCTCCAAGTTTTGAGTTTTTTTCCAAAACCAGAACCTTATGACCTGCCTTGCTGAGTATGAAAGCCGTTTGAAGTCCACCCAAACCGCTTCCTAGTATGATAAAGTCGTATTTATTATCCAAATTTTTAGTTTTTTGTAATACAAATATAGAAATTAATGCAGACGGTATTTTCAGTAATATACCGTATTATTAAACCTGAAAATTTTATAAAATTCAGGTATGGAATATTTTATGAAGAATAATTATTCTGTCTTATGCATAATTGTAGCACTAGCCTGAGCAGTAGGCATAATAACCAAATCGTTAATATTTACATGTTTTGGCGTATTGGCAACATAAAAAACAGCATCCGCAACATCCTCAGGATGTAGTGGTTCAAAGCCTTTATAAACTGCGTCGGCCTTTTCTTTATCGCCATGAAAACGTACAACTGAAAACTCAGTTTCCACTGCACCAGGTGCAATCTGGCTAACTCTAATGCCATGCTTTACAGCATCTATGCGCATGCCTTTTGTAATTGCATCAACAGCATGTTTTGTAGCACAATAAACATTCCCGTTAGGATAAACTTCCTTACCGGCTATGGATCCAATATTTATTATATGACCAGAGCCCTGCTTAATCATCATGGGTAATATTTCTCTGGAAATGTAAAGTAAGCCCTTAACATTGGTATCTATCATTTTATTCCAGTCGTCGTAATCACCTTCCTGAACAGTATTTAATCCTGAGGCAAGGCCGGCATTATTTATTAAAACATCTATTGTTATATTGTTGTCCTTTAAACTTTTAACAGCCTGTATAACAGCATCTTTATCTCTAATATCGAAGTTTAAACTACTTATATCAACAGAATATTTACTTTTAAACTCCTCTTCAAGTTTCGATAATCTGTCGCCCCTTCTTCCCGTAAGGATAATGTTATAATTATTTTTTGCGAATACTTCGGCACATGCCAATCCTATACCACTGGTGGCACCACTAATTAATACTGTTTTTTGCATTTTTCAAACTTTTTTTAAAAACCCGAAATTATGAAAAAAATCAGTTATTTATCGGTTTAAATGGTATTTAATTCCTGCAATTGCCCAAATACCCGGTTGTAAAATATTGCCAATATCGTAGTATTGCTCATTTAGAAGGTTGGAGGCGGAAATATTAAATTCTAAATTGTTGTATATGTATATGAGTTTCAAATTAAGCAAACTTATGGTTGAGTATTCAGTTTGCTGAGAAGTTTGGTAATCGATATATGATCCATTTCTTTTTTGAACGGACAAACTCCATGAAGCGCTCAAACTTTTGAAAATATTATGATTTACATAAGCATTAAAATTATGCTTTAGAAAATCTAGAGCATATAAAGATAGTATGTTATTATTCTGTTTTTCAGAGTTCAACCATGTATATTTTAATCCCCAATAATTAATAATTTCTATTTTTGGCTGATGGTTAACGGAGGCAGATATACCATAAGTATTGAGTTGCGTTAGGTTTGCACTTTGCCATTTTTCTTCAGGAGAGTATTTTATCCAGTCGATAATATTGTTTCCCTTGCGGTAAAATCCGGAAATTGAACTATTAATATTCCTGTAAAAGAATTTAAACCCAGCCTCGGTACTTATGGAAGTTTCGGGTTTCAAATCCGGATTAGGTGTGTTTGTAGGCCCCTGATAATA
>PKTA01000117.1 GCA_002869365.1 Marinilabiliales bacterium
ACAGGAGCAATAACTCCCGTTGCATACCTCTCCCCTGTTTTACTTGCAGGAACAACGGTAAAAAGAGCCAGCCTGCATAATGCTGACATAATACATAATCTGGATCTGCATTATAATGATTATGTTTATGTGGAGAAAGGCGGAGAGATAATTCCAAAAATTGTTGGTGTTAACACTTCCAAAAGAGATGAGAATGCCGAAATTGTAAGTTTTATTTCTCACTGCCCCGAATGTGGTAGCCAACTCATAAGAAACGAAGGAGAAGCAGCACATTATTGCCCGAATGTTGATAATTGTCCGCCTCAGATAAAAGGCAAACTGGAACATTTTATTTCCCGTAAGGCTATGAATATTGATAGTCTGGGAGAAGGCAAAATAGAAATGCTTTTCGACAGCAAAATTCTAAAAAACATATCTGACCTTTATAAACTTGATTACGATTCATTATTTGGACTGGAGAAGGTCATTAAATCGGAAAATGGCGGAAAAGAGAAGAAAATCAGTTTCCGTGAAAAAACAGTGGAAAATATTCTGAATGGCATTGAACAGTCCAAAAAACTTGGTTTTGAAAAAGTATTGTTTGCCCTCGGAATAAGACATGTTGGAGAAACAGTTGCAAAAAAACTTGCTAAACATTTTAAAAATATCGACAATCTGGCAGAAGCAAGCATGGAGCAACTTATTGAGGTAGAAGATATTGGAGAAAAGATAGCAGAATCGATTATTGAGTGGTTTGCTGATGAGCGCCACATAGAGATTATAGAAGAATTAAAAAATAGCGGGTTAAATTTTGAAATAGATGAAGAGCCTGAAAATACCAGTAATGTTTTGGCCGGGAAGAGTTTTGTTGTGAGTGGAGTTTTCGAAAATTTCAGTCGTAATGAGTTAAAACAAATGATAGAAAGCAATGGTGGCAAAAACGTAAGTGCCATAAGTTCAAAGACAGATTATGTTATTGCCGGAAAAAATATGGGACCGGCAAAACTGGAAAAAGCACAAGGTCTTGAAATTCCAATAATTTCGGAAGAGGATTTTATGGAAATGCTTTCCTAACAAAACCTAAATATTGAAAATTTCTACTATTGTTAATTAATTATAATAGAGAAGTTTCTTAACACTTATTATAACAATAATGCAATAAATATGAATAATTTAGTTGCTTTAATTGTTTAACAATCACACTAAAATGAAAAGTTTTTACAATGTATGTCTGCTCATAATTATTCTTATTATTACTTCATCCCAAGTATTTTCTAAAACTGATAATCCACCATCTGATAAATATTTATTAGTTCTTGATTTACAAGATTATTACCTGAAAAATTCATTAAATAATAATGAAGCAGAGGCTTATATTAGCGTGGTTAATGAATTGATTTCCAAAACAAAGAAAGAAAATATAATCTATATTAAGAGCACGCATAAAGTGTTAAACCTCTCATTAAAACCGCCATTTATTTATGTAACACTCGACACCAGTGCAATGCAGTTAAACGAAAAACTTAGCATAGTAAATCAGAATATTTTTATAAAAGAAAAGCCTAATGCTTTCAGTGTTGATGAGTTAACAGAGTTTCTGAAATCTAAAAATGTAGAAGAAATAATAATTGTCGGCCTTTTGGCGGAAGAATGCGTCTATAAAACATCAATAGGTGGCCTAGAAAATAACTATGATGTTTTTATAGTTCCTCACGCCATTTTAGGGAAATCGGAAAAAAGTAAAAACAAAAAAATTGAAAAACTAAGAGAAAAAGGAGTTAATATTCTAGATATTTCTTACTTTTAAATTTTTAAACAACTCAATTTGAAAATTTTAATATTATAATCTAATAAACCTTAAAATGAGCTTTGGAGGAACCGTATCAGCAATGATAACCAGCCTGAAGAATAATGCCAGGCCCAAAAGAAAACGATTATTTGACAGGAGTATTCCTGAAACTGACATAAAACTCAGACCACGAAAAAAAGCAACTAAGGAGCAATTGGAGCAAGCCCGTCTTAAAATGAAAGATGAAAACAGAAAGCTGTTATATAGGCGTATTGCTGCCTTATTAGTTTCTCTAATAATATTTTTCTTATTATTGTATACTGTTTATTGGTTAAAAACTAAATAAGTTTATCTTGCTAGATACAGGCTAATAAACTCCCAAATAAACACAAACATTATACTTTTTTAGGTAAAATTACATGAAATTAATAAAATTCGTAATTATCTTAATAGCCTCGGCAATTGTACTTACTTTAAGCGGACAAACAAGTATAATGACCTTCAACATCAGATATAACAATACATATGATGGTGAAAATTCCTGGGAAAACAGAAAAGTAGAATTAACTCAAATGTTAATATCATATCACCCCGATATTTTAGGAATCCAGGAAGGATTATTCGAACAAAATGAATATATCAGTCAACAATTAAACAACTATAAATATGTTGGTGTAGCCAGAGAAGACGGGAAACAAAAAGGAGAATATACCCCAATATTTTATAATACTAAAACATACGAACTCTTGGAAACCAAAACTTACTGGCTATCGCAAACACCCGATAAAGTTTCCGTTGGCTGGAATGCTTCCATGGAACGTATTACAACTTATGGGGTTTTTAAAAACAAAATTACTAACGATACCTTATATGTTTTCAACTGCCATTATGATCATATAGGCAAAAAAGCCAGAAAAAAATCGTCAAAACTCATAATTAAATTAATTAAGGAAAAAGGTATTTTAAATAAACATCTTATTGTTATGGGCGACCTGAATAGCATGCCTGAAGATGCAGCAATAAGAATTCTTAAAAATAAATTGACCGATAGTTTTGAAGTTTCTAATTATCCAAAGGAGGAATCGAAACAAACATATAATGATTTTGATAATCAATATTTTAGTAACAAAAGAATTGATTATATTTTCACAAGAAATCTGGATGTAATTTCACATAAAATTATTTATGACCGTAGAAATAATGGGTTATTTATTTCTGATCATTTTCCTGTGTTGATTCAAACATTAAATAATTAGAAATAAACTTTAATTTTCAATGGAAGAAACTTATTTAAACAAATATTATCACAAATTTTTCAGTTTAAGCCCTGTTTCCAAAAGAAAAACTTATTTAGCACAGACAAGACTTGCTTTCATTGAGAAAAAATTGCTCCTAAAAAACCAAAGAACTTCCTACTTGGTGAAAATTTTCGATAATAATAATAAGCATAAATTTGAGTATATGCTCATATATGCCAAATTATCCGGCACTACTAAAATTTATGACGATTACCCCATAGTAGCAGTATTTAAAATTAGATATTTAAATGAATTAGATGACAATCAACTTACATTAAAAGATTTTGATTTTGTTGAATGGGCTTTTGTTGCTTCTAAAGATCAGCAGTTTATATAATTTCATAAATATATTCCGGCTATTAAAGTATTAGAATTGTTTGATACAGTGCTTCGATAAACGTAAGAACTCAACAAAAATTTATCTTTTATTAAGATTATTGCAAATAATAAAACCTACATTTCTAAAGTTACTATAACACATAATTAATCGGCTATTTTTTTAATCCATATTTTTTAGTGAAACTAGTGTATAAAATATTGGCAATAATTATTCTCATAGTTATAATTGGATTTTTATTGCCACAGGAATTTTCTATGCCTGTTGAAGGAGCATCATCAGCGGACTATAATAAAAACACTTTCTGGTATTATCCATGGGGTAAATCAGTCACTCACAAAGGAGTAGACATTTTTGCAAAAGAGGGAAACAATGTTGTATCGTCAACATCAGGATTTGTTATTTCTGCAGGAAGAGTTTTACAGGGTGGAAATTACATTTTGGTTTTGGGGCCAAAATGGAGGCTTCACTATTATGCTCATTTACAAACCATTAAAACGTCTTCTCTCACTGTTATAAGCAGGAACGACATTATTGGAACTGTAGGCTCCAGCGGAAATGCAAAAGGTAAAGCACCTCATCTTCACTATTCAATCTTCACTCCTATTCCATATCTATGGAGAATAGATACACAAAAGCAAGGCTGGAAAAAGATGTTTTTTTTGAATCCCATTGATTATTTAACAGAATAGATACTTTTGATTATTTTATCTTTATTTTGATAATTAAAAAACATTCCCTTTTATTATTAACAATTCTGTTACTATTAACCTGGGTTCGAGTTAAGATTCTCACTTATTTCCTACTTTTGTATTAATGATTAAAAAATCCAATATGAAAAAATTATTTTTGTTGTCTATCCTTTCAAGTTTAAGCCTCTTAATTTATTCACAAGCTTACTGGGAAGAAATTCAAAATACAGGCGCATACGGATATCTTAATAAATGTGCTTTCACCGACTCTCTAACAGGATGGGTTGTAGGTCAACATGGCATTATTGAACACACAACTGATGGTGGGCAAAATTGGGAATTGCAATATTATGACGATGACAAAATGTTTAATTCCGTAAATTTTATTAATGATAATGAAGGATGGGTTGTAGGATGGAGTAATATTATGCACACTACTGATGGTGGGCAAAATTGGGAATTCCAAACTGACCCACCTACCATGGGCGATTATCTTGATGTATTCTTTCTGGACGAAAATCATGGTTGGGTAGTAGGATACTACAGAATAATATTACGAACCACAGATGGTGGACAAACATGGCAAAAAATTTCGAATCAGATAGCCTACGAAACTAATTATACCGCAATTAAATTTTTTGATGCAAATAATGGAGTTTTATGTGGATACCAAAGAGATGTTGGAGGTGTAATCATGATTACAAATGATGGTGGTCTTAGTTGGACAGATTCCTCACCCGAACAAAAATCAAATGTTGTTTCTCGATTTAATTCTTTGGATATCAACGATGCAGGTGAAGTTTTTGTTTGTGGCACTCTGGGTTCAATTTATAAATCTACGGATATGGGAAACACCTGGGCAGACTTAAGTACTGATTATACAAATTATTTTGCTATTGAATTTGAAGAAAATCAAACAGGATTTTTACTGTCTAATAGTCAAGTGCTTAAAACAACTGATAATGGAGAAAGCTGGGAGTTTTATGCATACAATCCATCTTTCGCTCCCCTTAACGACATGACCATTTCAGAAAATCATATGTATACTTGTGGCTACTACACCGAAGTTTATAAATATGACAATGAAAATAACAATTGGGAAGAACTGTTGTATAACAATCCATCTAAATTTCAGCAATTAGAATTTACTAGTGAAACAGAAGGTTTTGCTATAATGGGAAATAGTTTCTTAGGAAGTCCCATGAAAACTGTTGATGGTGGATATTCTTGGATAAATGATACTTTAGTTCCTGAACAATCTGTTTATCAACTACAACAGTCCGGGCAAACATTATATTATTTATCAAGTTACAGGCATTTACTAAAAAGTACCGATGCAGGTCAAAACTGGGAAACATTTGACTTACCTGAATATAGTAGTTTTTTTAATGATTTATCAGTTCCTGATGAAAACACCCTCTATCTGTGTGACGACTCCTCAACTCTGTTTAAATCAATTGACGGTGGAATTACCTGGAACCAATTAACCTTTACCGAATATCATAATTTTACTGCATCTTATTTTTATGATAATGAATTCGGATGGTTAATAGATGCCGCAAGCGCTAAGCTTTACAGAACCACCGATGGAGGTATTTCATGGAAAAGAAAAATAGTAGACCAGAACAACACATATATGCCAACACAACTATATTTCATCAATCAGGATACAGGTTTTGTATTCAACGAAAACGGCTGGGTTTACAGGACCACAGATGGTGGAGATTTTTGGACTAAAGTATTCGATGCAAATTATAGTTTTAAACCAAATTTCCATTTTATAAATGAAAATACAGGCTATTTATTTGTTAACTATAAAATTTTCATCACCGAAGACGGTGGAATAACCTGGTCTGATTACCAAACACTTACCCAAAACATAACATGTGCGGCATTCTATAATAATTTTTCATATTTGGGAGGCTTTGCTGAGTTATGCGCAGTAAATTCAGACATATTGAGTATTGATGACTTAAAAACAAATAGCGTAACTGTATATCCAAATCCAACTAGTGGTAAAGTAGTTGTTAATGATAATAATGTTCAAGAATTAGTGGTTTTTAATTCTTCGGGGAAAAGAGTTTTAATATTTAAAAACAAATCAAATATCGATTTAAGTAATCTACCAAAAGGAATATACTTTATTAAAATAGTTTCCAAAACGACAACAAAAATTGAAAAGGTAATTTTACAATAGTAAAATTTAATTAAGATGAAACTTAAGAAAATTAGTAAATACCTGGTTTTATTGAATTTTGTTTTAATTTCAAACCTTCAATTTGCTCAGAGTTTTGACAAATCTGTTCTACATATATATAATGATTATTTAAATAATCCGGCATTTATATATGCTGAAAAAACAATTCAAATAAACGCCATTGGGGGAACATCTCTAACAAAACTAAACAATAACCCAAATGAGTTTATGATAAACACACTTGCATACTTCAACAAAATAAGTAGTGGCATTATAATTTCTTATCACAAAGAAAATACTGGGGCATACGTTAATAATCAAGGAGTTATTTTGGGCTATGCTTATCACCAAAAAATCCATCAGGATTTAGAAATTAGTATAGGAGTTAGTTTTGATATTTTCAAATATAAATTTAAACCTGATAATCAGTTAAATATTTCATCTAATACAGTTTCAGATGTAAACTATAAAGCAGGGCTGGGATTAAAGTATAAGAATTTATCTGTAAGTTATGCCATACATAATAACAATGTAAATATGCTCGACACTAACTTTATTTGGACCAAAAGCAGAAAATTAAATAATAGTGTCTTTGTAAGATATGATGTCCAAATAAAAGATATATGGCACTTTTATCCTCAACTAAGTTATTTTGATGATAATACTCCCAAATTACTTCCCAGCTTAATAGTTGACTATAAAAACATTGTAGGTTTAGGATTCGAATATTGGAATAATATTAATATTACTGCTTACGTAAAGTTTTTTAAAAAAATAAAAATTATTATGCTCATAAAGCATCAAAATAATGTCCTGATCTATGATAAAACATCGGGATGGAATTTGCTGGGACAAGTACAAATAGATCTTTAAACTCAGGTTTGTTTTGTTTAATATATTTATACGTTTATTTATTCATACAAAAATGATATAACCATAATTACTACATCATCTAAACCTCAAAATTAACTACCTTTGTATGACTTGCTCCTGCTTATAAATATAAGTGGCTGCCAAACAGTTACTTGCAGTAATAACAAACCAAATACACTTGAAAAATGATTGAACAATTAAAAAAATTCGACAACAATGTATTAGCTATTGAAGTAATAGATGGCTTTACGGAAACTGATGAAAAACTTTGTCAGAAATTCGTTAATGAAAAACTTAACAAGGGTTATGATCAAATAAACATCCTGGTGAAACTTGACGAAATGAAAATTGGCCATAGCAGCGCGAAAGCATTTTTTGAAGACAGCCTATGGGCTCTTAGGAATTTCAAAGAGTTTGGACACATAGCAATAGTTGCTCACTCAAAAGTTATGAAAGCCATGGTTCCCATCGACAATTTATTTTTTGAAAGGGCAAGTAAAGGACGTAAAGAACAATATTTTGACGTTTCCCAAATGGATGAAGCTTACGAATTTGTTCAGAATAAATAGAGTTATTATTATTACTCAATTTTAATTTCTGATGTTTCTTTATTGTATTTCAGTTAAGAAATAGTATTGAGCAACCAGGTGCCTAGAATATTGTTAAAAAAGACTAATTAATAGTTGCAGAAAAAAGAAACAAACTGATCTATCGTTATTACTTTGCTAATTAATTTCCATTAAGACAAATCACACATGAAAAATTTAAAGAATAACATCTACCTAAAAATCAGTGCAATTTTTGTAATAGTTATGCTATTGCTTATTCCAACTAATATGATAAAAGGTCTTATTCACGAAAGAGAATTCACTCAAAAAATGGCGATTAAAGAGGTGAGTTCCAAATGGGGGGAAGAGCAAACATTAACTGGTCCATTTATCACTATTCCTTATAATAAGTACATTAAGCAATATTCACAAAAAGATTCCACCAACAAAATAGTTAAGATTAAGGATTATATTCATTTTTTACCAACACAGTTAGTTGTTAATGGAAAAATCAATCCTGAGAGAAGAAACAGAGCGATATACGAGATTGTAGTTTATAATTCGAAATTAGAAATTTCAGGCTCTTTCGATAATTTGAATTTTTCTGAATTTGATATTCCCAAAAAAGATATTCAATTTGACAAAGCCACATTATCATTAGGTATAAGCGATTTAAGAGGAATTGAACAACAAGTATCCTTAAAATGGAATTCTGAATTATTCTCTTTTAACCCGGGTACTGTTACAAGAAATATTATTGAAAGTGGAATAAATACAGGTATTTCAATTAATGAAAATGATAGCACTTCTTATCAGTTTACACTAAATTTAGACTTGAAAGGAAGTCAAAAACTTTATTTTATTCCAGTTGGCGAAATATCAGATGTTACAATTACCTCAGAATGGAATAATCCCAGTTTTAACGGAGCATTTCTACCAGACTCAAGAACCGTTAAAGATTCTGGTTTTGAGGCAAATTGGAATATCCTTCACTTAAACAGAAATTTCCCACAAAAGTGGACCGGAAGCATTAATAATATTAGTGAATCTGCTTTTGGAATTGATCTTTTATTACCTGTTGACAGTTACCAAAAATCTATGCGCTCAATAAAGTATGCTCTTCTTTTCATTTGCTTTACTTTTATAGTCTTCTTTTTTGTAGAAGTACTCAGAAAAGTATTTATTCATCCTATTCAATATATATTAGTAGGTATTGCACTGGTGGTATTTTACACTTTATTATTATCTATTTCAGAGCATTTAAGTTATAATTCAGCTTTCATTATATCAGCCATCGCAACACTCTTATTAATAATTGGTTATGTTAAGGCGATTTTGAAATCTAATCAATTAACAATGCTATTGGGAGGAATTTTAAGCATTTTATATGCATTTATTTTTGTAATTATTCAACTGCAAGATTATGCATTATTAATTGGTAGTATAGGTATATTCATTATTTTAGGACTGGTTATGTATTTCTCCAGAAAAATTGATTGGTATAATTTAAACCTGGACGAAAAATAGTCTTTTAATAAGATCCAGCCAGTTGGTTTTTACATAAATAATTACTAAATATTAAGTTTTAAGAGACCGGATTTTCTTTTATTGGCAAGTAATTTAATAATTTTACAAAATGATTAAACAGTTTGCATTAGTTACTTTTATTGTGTTTATAATTTCGAATAATTCATTTGCTCAGGAAAACAATATAATAGTAATTGACAATAATATTCAACTAATTAATTTGCAGGATTCTATATTTATTCATATTTCCTGGCAACAATCAGAAACATTTGGTAGATTTCCGTCGAACGGGCTTATTATTATTAAAAATGGAGAGGCTTTAATGGTTGACACACCCATGGACAATGATAAAACTAAGAGGCTAACTAACTATTTAAATGATTCTTTATCTGTTAGTTTAACAAAGTTAATAGTCTGTCATTATCATGATGACTGTTTAGGCGGATTAGAATATCTGCAAACTCTTGGAATAGAATCAATTGCTAATTACTTAACGATTGCAAAATGTAAAGAAATTGGATTACCTATTCCTTCTATCCCTTTTACCGATTCATTAAAATTTAATTTTAACGGAGAGCCGGTTGAATGTAGTTTTTTTGGAGCCGGACATACTTTCGATAATATTGTAGTATATCTTCCCAACAAAGAAATACTATTTGGCGGTTGCCTAGTAAAATCAAGCAATTCAAAAGGTTTGGGAAATACTACCGATGCAGTTGTTAATGAATGGTCACAAACAATCAATAAAATAATTAAGAGATTTCCTGAAATTAAAACAGTAGTGCCCGGACATGGAGGTCATGGTGATAAAAAATTATTATATCATACCGTTGATTTAGTTGAGTTTGCGAAAAATAAATCCAATTTAACAAAGTAGTTTACTCTCCTTTCTTCTGCTTCTCTGGCTTTTTATTAAACTTTATCATAAGCCAAACAAAGCCTACTATCAAGTGCAACAATACTATTCCGAAAATAATGTAGGCAACTGTATTACTCATTTACAATTACTCTTTAATTGGGTAATAAATATTAGTTTGCCATTTAGTACTATCGGGCTCGGTTGCAGGATCTGTTATATATTCTTCCCAAATAAAATCTTTAGTTTTTATATTGAAATCCTTTAAATAATCTTCTATCGCCCAATGTGTATCACCAGAATCATATCCACCAAAATGCTTAGTAAATACTGCTTTCCCGGGAACTATATTAAATTCTTTAATATTACCTTTTCCGTTAAACTTTCCTTCCAAAGGAATAAAAGCGCTTATTCTTATGTACCCCATTGGGTCCCAATTATGATATACAGCAATTGGTGCTCCTGCAATAGAATATTTACGTTTTTTTATGTAGTTCATTAAACTACCGTAATTCATTTCCAGTAAATTACCAATGCCGGCCACTCTTACTGAATCGTAAATTGCTAAACCGCTAATACCTTCTGTATAAATTATATTAATAATTGCAGGTTTTGTCTGTTTCTCACAATATTCCTTAAGCGATGATAGGCCACTATTTAATAATGGCTCCATTGCATATTTCATTACAGGCCCCATCAAGCGTGCAAATGGATATGACAAATCTTTAATGGTTATCTCCCAACTTACTATAACAGAGTCTCCTTGCTGATCAAATTTCCAACTACCTATTCCCTGGCTATCTGCAAATTCAAGTTTGTTGGTTATTTTTGTATAAGGCTCACTCTCAACTATGGTCATTTTCCCTGTTCCAGCCTTCTTACCATCCCAACTTCTAATGGCTCCTACAGCTTGTTCGCTACCTTCAAAGGCATTCACCATTGTAGAATCATTTTCGAATGGTGACCAGTTTTTCCAGTTCTTTAGTTTGTTTACCTGCCTGAACACTGTTATTGGTGATGCTTCTATGCTCTTTGTTGCCTTAACTGAACTTGTCTCAGGCATAAACAAGGGAACAATTAAAATCAAACCAGCAAGTAACAATATAATAATTCCTACAACTTTAAATGCTTTCATAATAATAAATCTTTAGTTTCGTTCAAATATACGACAAATTCAGCGAAATTAAATATTGAATTTTAAGCCGTTAATACAAAATCAATTCATATTTTTGTTATCCATAAAAATTATGACGATTATTCTAATTAAACAATAAAAAGATGAATAAACTTTTAATAGCATTTGGACTTTTAATAGCCTCATTTGCAGCAATTTCACAAGATGTAATTGGAAAACAGGATATTAACCTTGATAACGATTTAATGACGCCGGAAGCCTTATGGGCATTTGGAAGAGTTAGTGGTGTTGAAGTCTCTCCTGATGGAAATACCATTCTTTATGGAGTTTCATATTACTCAATTGAGCAAAATAAAGGAAACCGTGATTTATATACCATGAATACCGATGGTACAAATAACACCCAAATTACCAAATCTCCTAAAAGCGAGTTCAATGCAGTTTGGCGTCCCGATGGTTTAAAAATAGGATTCCTCACCTCAGAAAGCGGAAGTGTTCAACTTTGGGAAATGAATCCTGATGGTAGCAACAGAGTTCAAATATCAAATATTGAAGGTGGAATAACTGGGTTTAAATATTCACCCGACCAAACTAAAATGCTCTATACCAAAGAAGTAACATTAGAAAATAAATTTAAGGATTTATACGAAGGTTTGCCACAAACAACAGGAAGATTAAACGACGATTTGATGTATCGCCATTGGGATGAATGGGTTGATACTTACAGTCATGTTTTTATTGCCGATTATGATGGTAAATCATTAAGTAATGACAAGGATATTATGCCCGGCGAACAATATCAATCACCTTTAAAACCTTTTGGAGGAATAGAGCAGGTGAATTGGTCATCCGATAGCAAAACTGTTGCTTACACTTGTAAAAAACTTATTGGAAAAGCCGCTTCTCTATCTACAAATTCAGATATTTATTTTTATGACCTGAAAACTGGTGAGACAAAAAACATCAGTAAAGGCATGATGGGCTTCGATGTAGCCCCTGTATTTTCTCCCGACGGTAAATATGTTGCATGGGAAAGTATGAAGCGAGAGGGCTATGAGTCGGATCAGAACAGAATGTTTTTAATGAATCTTGAAACAGGTGAAAAAACATATGCCACTAAAGGATTTGACCAGAATGTTGGAAATCTAACCTGGTCGAAGGATAGTAAAAAAATATACTTTACCAGTGACTGGCATGGTGCTTTTCAAATTTATTCATACACCATAAAAAAAGGTGAAATAAAACAAATTACTAAAGGTTTACACGACTACAGAAGTGTTGCAGAGGCCAATAAAAAACTCATTGCAACAATGCAAACAATGTCGTTACCAACTGAAATATTTGCTATAAAAGAAAAAAATGGTGAATCGCAACAGATAAGCTTTACCAATAAGGAACTGCTTTCTAAGTTAAGTATGGGAAAAACTGAAGAAAGATGGATGGAAACTGCGGATGGCAAACAAATGCAGGTTTTTGTAATCTATCCACCACACTTCGATCCAAATAAGAAGTACCCTACTTTATTATACTGTAAAGGAGGACCACAAGGGCCATTGAGTCAGAGTTTCCATTATCGTTGGAATTATCAGTTAATGGCTGCCAACGGTTATATTATCGTCGCTCCCGCAAGAAGAGGCGTTTCCGGTTTCGGTCAGGCATGGCAGGAACAAATATCAGGCGATTATCATGGAAAAAGCATGCAGGACTACCTCACTGCCATTGATAATATGGCAGAAGAACCTTTTGTTGATGAAGACAGATTGGGTGCAGTTGGAGCAAGTGCAGGTGGCTATGCAGTATACTATCTTGCAGGTATTCATAATGGAAGATTCAAAGCATTTATTGCCCACGATGGTATTTTCAATGAAGAAGCACAATACCTAGAAACAGAAGAAATGTGGTTCGAAAATTGGGATAAGGGCGGTCCATTCTGGGATAAAAACAATAAAGTTGCGCAGGAGGCTTATGCTCATTCTCCTCACAAACTGGTTCAAAACTGGGATACTCCCATATTAGTTATCCATAGCGAAAAAGATTATCGCGTTGTTGTAACTCAGGGTATGACTGCTTTCAATGCTGCCGTTTTAAGGGGAGTTCCTGCTGAATATTTATATTTCCCTGATGAAAACCACTGGATACTTCAACCACAAAATGCCATACTTTGGCAAAGAGTTTACTTTAATTGGTTAGATAAATGGCTTAAATAATAAATATCGCTTTTGTTTTGAATATTAAGAAGTTAATTTACATATTGATATTTGTACAGTTATCTGTATCTGCCTTTTCCAATAATCCTGCTGATACCGTGCAGGCCGACACTACAGTACCATGGGGATTTACATCCCTTAATATGCTGTCAATAAATCAAATAGCATTCATGAATTGGGCCTCAGGAGGTGAAAGTTCACTCTCCGCTAAAGTTAGTACCGAATACGATTTAACATATAAAAAAGATAGTTTTACCTACGAACATTCAGGTAAAATTGCCTACGGACTCGTTGGGTATATCGATAAAAGGGTTGAGAAAACTGATGATCTTTTCGACTTTTTGTGGTCAGCAAATCACGAAGCATATAAAAATTTGCACCTTACTGGCATGCTTACCTTTAAATCGCAATTTGCAAATGGATATAAATATCCCGACGATTCTACTCTCATTTCTACCTTTATGGCACCCGGATATATTAACTTATCAATGGGATTAAAGATAAAACCAAATAATGATTTTCAACTATATCTTAGCCCTGTGGCGGGAAAACTTACAATGGTTTTAAGTCAGGAATTAGCCGATAAAGGTGCATATGGAGTAAAAAAGGCAATTATTGATACAGCAGGAAATATAATCCGAAACGGAGAAAATGTCCTTAGTGAAGTTGGAGTAAAAGTTTTAACTACCTATAAAACTAAGTTAATGAATAATATAGACTTACGAACAACACTAAACCTCTATAATAATTATACTGATTATGTAACATCAAACAGGTGGAATATTGATGTGGATTGGGATACAAGAGTTGTATTTAACATAAATAAGATATTTTCGTCTATTTTATATTTCCATTTAAAATATGATCATAATACATTAATATCTGAATATGAGATAATTGATGGAGAAAAAACATTAGTATCTCAGGGACCTCGATTACAACTCAAAGAATCTTTTGGTTTGAGTTTATCGTATAAAATTTAGCTTATAAAAGATATTAATGCTTCAGAATAAATCTTAAATTTGTAGAAAACCATAATAATAAGTTTATGAAAATAACAATAGTGGGTACCGGATACGTCGGCCTTGTTACAGGAACATGTTTCGCTGAGGTTGGTATAGATGTTACATGTGTTGACATTGATGAGAAAAAAATCGAGAACCTTAACAAAGGCATCATACCTATTTATGAGCCGGGGCTGGAAGAAATGGTAGAGCGTAATGTAAACGCCGGACGTCTTCACTTTAGCACAAAAATTGCTGAATCTCTCGACGGTGTTCAGGTTGTTTTCGGAGCTGTTGGCACTCCTCCTGATGAAGATGGTAGCGCCGATCTTAAATACGTTCTTCAGGTAGCCAAAGAGGTTGCATTAAATGTGGATGATTATGTTCTTATGGTTACCAAAAGTACCGTACCAGTGGGTACTGCAGAGAAAGTTAGAAAAGTAATGACCGACACCCTAAAGGAA
This sequence comes from Marinilabiliales bacterium, assembly GCA_002869365.1. Lineage (GTDB taxonomy): Bacteria > Bacteroidota > Bacteroidia > Bacteroidales > F082 > BM524. Next base: position 14,907 of record PKTA01000117.1, read on the forward strand.
AGAGGTACTGATATTGACTTCGATGTAGCCTCAAACCCTGAATTTCTTAAGGAAGGTGCCGCTGTTGATGATTTCTTAAAACCCGACAGAATTGTTGTGGGCGTTGATTCTGATAAGGCAAAAAAGATAATGGATAAACTGTATAAACCGTTTACAATGAACGGTCATCCGGTTATTTTTATGGACATTGTTTCTGCTGAAATGACAAAATATACTGCAAACTCAATGCTCGCCACTAAAATCAGCTTTATGAACGATATTGCAAATCTCTGCGAAATTGTTGGCGCCGACGTAAATATGGTAAGAAAAGGTATCGGTAGCGACCGTAGAATTGGAAAGTATTTCATATATCCGGGTACTGGTTACGGTGGATCATGCTTTCCAAAAGATGTGAAAGCTTTAATTAAAACTGCTGATCAATTCGGCTATAGCCTGGAAGTATTAAAGTCGGTTGAAAATGTAAACGAACGACAAAAATCTGTTCTCTTCGGAAAAGCAATGAAGTTTTTCAATGGAGATTTAAAAGATAAAACTATTGCTATTTGGGGCCTTTCATTTAAACCTCAAA
>PKTA01000036.1 GCA_002869365.1 Marinilabiliales bacterium
AGCCAGATGTGGGTAGAAAAATATGATGATTACAATATCCCGTCCCGTACGGGACGGAACAAAAAATACCAATTGAATTTTCTACCCACATTCAATCCCTGACGGGATTTATGGGGATAGATGTCAAAACGTTGAGGTTGAATTATTCAACGATATTGTGATTTAAAAATCTAGATGAACCGGTAAAACAAATTTGTTTCAGGCTCCGCTAGGAGCCAAACATGGGTAGAATGAAGCGTAAACCATTGGGGTTTAGGTTTTAAAATAAAATTATTATAATAAATCGTCGATTAAATCTGAATCTGCCTGGGCAAGTTCATCTTCGCCCATGGATTTATAAACCTGAAATCTAATACTTAGCGCAGAAAAATATTGATGATCTTGCTCTAATACTGCGTTGCAATCAGCCAGGGCCTCTTTAAGTTTTCCAAGTTTTAAAAATGTTTCTGCACGACTTGTAAGATACAGTTTGTCAGATGGTTCCATGTTAACTGCTATATCCATATCTATTAGTGCTTTACGAGGATTTCCATGTTGCAGATGGAGTTCGCCACGACAATTATAAAAAAACGGTTCGTCATCCATTAAATTAATGGCTTTGTTAAAATCTTTTAGCGCCGCTTTATGTTCTCCTAACTTTACTTCCAGGTTAGCCCTCTCACAATACGACCATGCATCATGAGGGTAAAGTTTCAAAAAACTGTTAATTCTGTCAACTCCTTCTTTATTAGTTTCGCTGGCGGCAATATCTAATATATTTTTCTCTTTAAGGAAATCTTCAATACTCTTTCCTGTAGTATTTCTGTCAATTTTTGGGAACCCTTCATTTTCCAGATGCCAATTCAAAAAAGAATTAAAATTATCTGCAATTTTAATACATCTACTATATTTATTATTAGCCAGATAATAAAATACTGGAGAAATTGTATTCATTCCTTTTTCCGAAAAAATTAGCAAATGTCCTTCATACGGTCCAGGTATTTTACAGATAGGTATTATTGGGTAAATACCTCTAAAATCTTCTCCTACGAATAGATAATCAATGGAAAAACCCACATAATTATCCAGAACTTCATCGAGGCTATAAAAGTAATAACTGCTCCATTTAGGCCCATCAGGCTCATCATCAAGCATATCAGTATAATACTCAATGTGATTTTCCAGTATCATTCCACCATTGCATAGTTTTAAAAAACTGATGTAGGACTTGCTTAATTTGATACCATATGCTTTTTCATTGAGAAGAATTGTATCCTCATCGATACCTGAATTAAAATTGTACTTGCCGTCGCCTTGCCCTATATTAGTTTTAAGTTTACGTATGGCATCAAAATCAAGACTTTCACTCATTTATGATTATATTTTATTTAGTACAAAATTAATTAATCAGGATATAAGCGAGGTATTTCATCGTCGGATTTTCTTACTTTTCTTACTCTCCTTATTTTTGGTTTCTTGGGTTTTGTTATTTTAGTATTATTTGAATTTGTATTGGAAGTTAGTGGCTTTTCATTCCTTTCCCATTCATAAAGTTCAGTTTTAAATTCTTGAAAACCACCTTTCAATATTGATCCTGCAGATTCGTCATCATTATCTTCTCGCCTGTGTCTACGAGAACTAAAAAATAAAAATCCGATTATTTTGAAAATAACATAAACAACAGTTACAAAAGCAATTAATGAAATAGTAATTATGGTAAGATTGGCCATAAGTATGCTAAGTATACTATACGTTAATATTCTTGCCGGAGCATAAATGCCATGCATTTTAATGCTTTCCATGCAAATAAGGACAAATAAAGCCACATATAAAAGCACAATAATATTCATAAACATTACGAAGCTTCCGGAAGTGAAGAACCCTAAAATTCCATTTTCCTGAAGGAATTCCAGATTAAAATAGGAATAAACGGCACTGCGACTTTTTAATCCTGCTATAAATAATAAAATGGAAATAAAAGAAGAGGTTTTAAGTGCCCACCAGTTTCTGTTGAAGTAATTTTCATTGCCGAGAACCATAGCGTAGAAATATTCAGGTATTACGCCAATTGAAAAGGGTATTCGATAATACCAGTTAAAACCGCTAAAATTTGAATTGCTTTTTTGAGAAAAATAATCGTCAATTCTTACCGTGTTTTTTAATCCGTATCTGAGCGATAATCCCAGCAGGAATACCGATACTGCAAATATTACTATTGAAATAAAGAAATTTAGCATAAAGTCAATTTATTTTTAATCGTTTCTTCCAAAAAAATAAGAAATAAATTAGTATTGCAAAAGCAAGCAAAACAGCAAAAAACAAGCCTGCTAACAAACCAGTATAAAAATATAAAATACAAATTAGCAGATAAATAACCGAGCGAATTAATCCCAGTGTTCGACCTAAGTTTTTTATACTTTCAAAAATTAGTGCTAATAATAAACTAAGTACACCAACAGTAATAGTTAATTCAGGCCAATTCCATAATGAAGGATTTAAATTTAGTTCTCCGGGAAGAAAAACTTCAAATAGAAATAATAAAAATCCCAGGCCCAAACTGCTTAATAGGGGCCAGGGAGTACCTTCCCAAGTGGAATTTGTTTTAGAGCTTAATTTTCTGTCTAATAAATGAATATATTTTTGAATAAAAAAAAGAGCAATAAATAATGCAATCCCCAGAATGTAAATTGCCCATGGGCTTTCAAAAAATGTATTTGTGTTTTCTATTGTATCCATTTTGATTCTTATTCTGCTTAGTTAAATATTTTTTCTTACAATATATTTTATGTATTCTGTAAAACCTGACTTAATAGTGTAATAGAGAAAATAGTTAGTAGAAACCAACCTATAATACCTTCAATAATAGTAAGATACATAGCAAGACTATTTTCCTGCTCGGGCAAAGATCCAAATCCGATAACAACAAAACTGTTTAAACTAAGAATAAGTGAGTTAAAGAATTTTACAATAATCACATATAGTAAAAAGATTAATGAAATAAGAAATATTAATAATCCCGACCATGCTTTTTCTGATTTATCAAGAGAGTTCCATTCTTTTGGTTGAAAGTTGAATAATTTCACCAAACCTGGTATTACATCGAACTTAAATTTGCCCAGAAAATGCAGCGGTTGTCCAAAAAGACGTAAAATGTGCGGGGCTTTTTTACCCTGTTCTTCAAATGATTTAAGAAGCTTTTTAATGTTTTTAGTTTCCTCAGTTTCATTTTCGTTCCTATTTTCCTCTATAACCTTGTCGATGGGCTTATCAGAGATAATATACTTTGTAAATATGTTATACTGATTTAAGTAATACCCATAATTCATTCCATCCCATAGGGAGAATGAAAACATATAAATAAACGTAAATATCAATAATAATGCAAGAGATTGAATAAGAGATTTCCCCGGATTAGTGGCGTAATCCGAGAATAGCCTAAGAAACACATTTAATTTATAGTTAATCAAATTGTTCAGGCTTGGGTCAACTTGTTGAATATAAGCCTGACGACGGGTTTCTATATCTTTAATTTCAACATATGATGCGTTAGCCGACCTTATATCTCCCCGGTCATGGTAAAGAGTGTTGAATTTATTATAAGCGCTCATGAGGTCGTTATAATAAAGCGTTTTAGAAAGTTGTAAATCGGTTTTAGCCTGATAGGGATATACCTTTTTAGATTTGTCGGTAAGAAAAATTGAAAATTTTTCCTTACCAAGGTTTACCCATGATACATTGGTGTTTTTTTCCGGAAAGTCGAAATTTAGTATGCCAATATAATTGCTTACAAACAATGAATCGATAAGGAGAGATTTCTCCACTTCAGCATCGGAGAGGTTAAGGCTGACCAATGAATCGGAAATCAACTCTAATTTACCGAAAGTGCCTGAACTTAAATCTATTGAAAAGATATGTTCGTTGGAATTATTAATAAAGTTATTATTAATCAATTCCAAATCTTCAATATTAATATTTGAGCATTTTAACTGGTAAAGTGTTGACTCTACATCCCTCTTTTTAAACTTTAAACTATCATAAATAAAAGTGTTCTTCTCGAGTCGTAAAGAACCAAGGTCCGTAGAAAAATCAAGTTTTGTTTGAAAACTATTATTAATACAAGTCAGTTTTATTGACTCGTTTTCTTCACCATCAAAAATAATATAGTCGTGGAAAATACAATTTTCAATAAGAAAATCATAGTTGCTTTCTACTTTAATATTTGTGAATGTTGTAGGTACATAAAACTCACAGCCAACAATATTTATTTTAGAAAACTTCCAGTCGGTAATTAGTAGAGGTGATTTTTCATCTAAAATAAACTTACAATTGTAAATATTTATTTTCTTTGATAATTCTGTTTTTGGTTTAAGTTCATATAGTTTGAAGAAAATTTTATTGATTAAAAATTCCTTATCTGAAGCATCGGTAATTATAACACATTCACTGATAGTAGATTCGCTTTCATCTCTTTGAAGGAATTCGTAAAAACTGCTGAGGTTAAGAGTGTCAGGAGTTATGTCTTGCATAGCATATTCCTCATCAATTATCTCTTCTTCTTCAACTATTTCTTCCTGAGTAAATAGATTAGCGTGAAAAATTAGCGCAAATATTACTACTAATAGTGTGGTAATCTTTGTGTGCAAGTTCATTATTAATATTTTAAAATTTCCTTCTTAAGATTTATCTTCTGAACTGAATTATCAGTATCGAAATCAAATAATATGTCACCGCTTTCCTTAAATAATTTAATGGAGTTCATGTCAAGCCAGTAGTCGCCCCCTCCAACATAAATACCAGATAAAACTTCAACTTTTACGTTTTTACTTTTAAAAACAATAACTTTAATTCTGGCATTGTTGGCAATTTTTATTTTATCAATAATTACCGGTTCTCCATTGCTGGTTTTAATACTAATAATACCTTTCTCATTTTTGAGAAATTTCATACCATTAAAACTATCATATATATCGCGGGCATATTTTTTAATCTTATCATTATGCTCATCAAATGTTTTAACAATATTGTTACCATTTATTTCTACAGTATTTGCATTTAGAAGATTTAATGCTGCGAATACACCTGCAATGGTTTCTTCATACTCTTTTTCCTTTAGTTTTTTGTCTTCGATATACAATGCCTCCGGAATATCATCTAAACTTCCCAAACTATTGTAATTAACAAAATCATTTTTATTCATTCCTGTTGTGGCATAAAACGACCCTTTAATAAATGCATTTTGGTTTTCGTCTATATCTATTCCATAATAATCGAACTCTTCGGTTTGGCTGTATAATTTGGCCATAATTTTTTCTCCTTCAGGAGTAAATTTTGCTGCAAATATCAAATCAATACTATGGTCAAGTTTATCAAGACCTGTCTTCTTTGCCCACAACAAATTTCCATCATTAGTATATTTTGCCACAAAAATATCAGGGGCATTAACTGCTTCAATACTTAAATTATCTAGTTTAAGGTCGTTCTCAAAACTACCGTAAACATAGAGATTTTCCTCATTATCCATGGCTAAACTTAAGCCCAAATCGTTACCACTACCGGTGGCTGTTTTTATCCATAGGGGATTAAGTTTTTTATCATATTTTAGTACAAATACATCGCGGCCGTCACCAACTGCATTTATGGTTTTATTATTAAAACTTATGGATTCGATAAAGTATCCACATACATAAACATTCCCATCTTTATCAAAGATGAGGTCATTTAAATTATCGGCTTTCATCCCACCTGCTGAATTGGTTTTTGTCCAGGCTTTACTTGCCATATCAGATTCTAAACTTGTGTTATTTAATACTATAAGTTCTGTTTTTTCGTCGTTTATACCCGGCATTAAAGAACCTAATTTTGCTCCCATAAGAGTAGGGTCGGCCATGTAAAAGTTGTTACCTCTATAGTTTAAATAGTAGCCCATATCTAAACCGTCAACATTAACTGCCAGAGCCATATGGCCCGGAAAACTAACAGCATAAGCATCTTTATTTACCAGAGTTTTAACCAAATAGTTCAATAAAATTGATCGGTCTTCACAATCAGCATAAGGGTAATTAAGCATTTCATCTGCAAAGAAATAACGCTCTGTACCAAACACCTGCTGGTCGGTTTTATAATCGAATGCCTGCTGAACAAAACTTAATAAAAGGTTGATTTTATCAATATCACTCTTGCCATTTAAAATAGAAGTAAAAGCCTTTTTTATGGAATTTTTACTCCTACTATTAATAACAGAATTGAAATAGACATATACATCCGAAAGAGGTATAGTCTTATAAAAGTTTATCATTTCTCCATCGTAATCAAGTCTTACTTTATAATCCGTATTTTTATAATTAAATTTGAATTCCTTGGATTTTTTTATAGGATTAGTATAAAAAGGACTTTTTATGGTTACATCCATAATTTTATCCGATTCGGGAAAGTCCTTTTCGTAAGTACTTATTTCTTCTCCTTTGCCATCTAAAACATAATAGTTGATATCGTTAAGTTTAACAAAATCAACATTATACATTGTGTAAATTGACGGAATTAATAAAAATAAATTATCATTACTATATCCAACTTTAACCTTATAACGGCTTCGTGATAGCATAGCCCACTGGAATAAAATCTGTAGATTTTTGTCGGAGGGATATATTTGCTCACTTGTACTCTTGAGAAGCTGATAGTATCCCCATTGATTAAGGTTAAGAGTATTAGCAACTTCTGAAATTTGAAATAGCAGATGATTATAATTCACACCTGCTATTTCCTTCCAGTATTCACTAATATTTTCTGCCGACGGAGTGTCAAATATTACATTCCTAAAAGTCTCGTCAATTTTAAATTCCAGTGGCCATCCAAGAAATCTTACATTTAGAGTATTGATATTAAAAGAAGAGTCTTCCGATTTTTTGATACTCGGATAAACACTAGCCTGAAAAGTTGTTTTAATAGGTTTTACTACATAATCCATATCAAAGGCGTCGTTCATTACTTCTTCGGCCTCAGGCATTTCCTCAGGTTTAGGAGCGGAAGGATTAAACTTCTCATGTCCTATATTATATTCCCAGAAATTTTCACTTAAGTAATTAGCAAACTCCTTGTCAATACCTTCTACAAAATTATCAAACTTTGCCTGGGTTTCTTTTTCAAAGGAATTATAATCTTCCCTTATTTGCTTTTTAAATTCATCAAAAGTTTGTGAAAGTACATTTGAAAAAGGAAATACAATTACCAGGCTTACAACAAATATTCTTGCTAAGCGTACCATAAATCTTTTCCTTATTTATTAAAAGTCGAGTATCTTATCTATTTTTTCGGATTGAACTTTGGCTTTGTTTTTAAGTTCTTTTCTAATTAAATCTTTCGCCATTTCTAAGGCTGAATCATAACTATAGCCAACGGTTACATAAACTTCTGAGTTTTTACCAACACTACGGTCGGCCTCAAAAAACGTTGATGTTCTTCATAACTTTGATCCTACTATCGATTTAAAAGTAGCAACAGTTTCAGTTACGGATGCTGCTTCTTCAGAGTTAAGTTGCGCATTAGCAACTGTAGTTTCTATCAATCCAGCTATTTCTGTCCCGATTTGTCCGGCAAGGTTTACCTTTGCAACTTCATAGGCTTGCATTTTTGCTGCTGAGTGAGTCTCGCCTACTGATCTTGCATCAGCAACAAACCATTTTTTATTGCCTTTATCATCACTTTCGTAGCGCTTAATCCATGTAGTTTCAATTTGCTTATCCATTGGTAATTGCCCGGGTGCTACTTTAAATCCTTCTTTACGAAGTTTTTTTGCTTCTTTACGGGCATCTCTCATGGCTCTTTTTTTAACTTCCTTTTTGATTGATTTTGAATTTTGAGAGTTCGCAGGTGTAATAATTACTACTGCTAACATAACTGATAATGCTAGTAAAACTTTTTTCATTTTTCTAAAGTGTATTTGTTAAAATTAATTTAGTTGCTCAAAGATAAGAAAAATTTATAACAATGTTATAGAAATAACAGTAAAATTATTATCTTTGTTTCCCAACACACATTATGACACTGATTGATAATAACATATTAACTTGCCCGAATTGCACAAAGTGTGTCCAGACACTAGAAATATTGTCTTACCACATATTTGAATCAGTATTGTTTTCTGATGGCAAAGCTGATACAACACCCATAATACCAAATATTTCCAGAATACTAATATGCCCCGAATGCAATAAAGAATTTTGGAAGGATGATGCAGAACAAACCGTTGATACAAAAATTGACACCTATAATATAAGGAGTGTTTTATCACCTTCTGACTTATTTGCGGTTCGTAATTCTGAAGATTTGTTAGGACAGGCCAGATATTATTATAAATTACTAAAAGAAAATTTCGCCAATAATAATGAAAAGGAAATATATCTTAGAATGTTATTATGGCATGAATTAAACGATATAGTAAGGTATAATATACCTGTAAAAGTAACAATATTGGACGAAAGGGAACTCCTCCTTAGAGATAATCTGTTACATCTCATTAAAATTTTTAATCCATCTTATGAGGAAGAAAAATTATTATTAGCAGAGATGTACCGTGAATTAGGAGAGTTTGATTTTGCACAAACAATATTGGAAGCCATAAGAGAGCAGGACTTTATTGGTAAAAGAAATGAACTTTTCAGGGCTTGTAATAGTAAAAGTGTAAGAGTTTTTAAACTAAAAAATTAAATTGTTATATGAAATCTAGAATTCTTTTATTAATCTTAATGTTATCCAGTTTTCAGATATTATTGTCTCAAAATGTAGAATGTTTCATTTTACAAGCTCCGGAAAAACCATTCTATGATGTTAAAAAGATTGGTATTCTTGAAATTAGTTGTGATAATAATAGACGGCTAAACAAAACCGTAACAAATTATTTAATTTCAGATTTATTGATGCAATACAGAGGTATTTATGATGAGAGTAGTGCCTATTTTGGATTGAAGAAGAGTAATGAAGGGCGAACTTTTGTAAAAGGAGTAAAAACCGATTTCTATCAAATAATAGAAAGAGAGCAATTGGAAAAAGTATTGAGAGAACAGAGGCTTTCTCTAAGTGGGGCCATCGATGAAAATTCGGCAGCCGAAGTTGGTCGTTTGTTGGGCCTAGATGTAATTATTATGGGTAATGTAAGCTATACGAGCGTTGATGAAAAAGGAACAAGTTTGCTTGGTCTGGCAAGTTCATCAGGCTCGAATTGTTTAAAAAGAACAGTTACAGCAAAAGGTACTATGAAAATGGTATCGGTGGAAACGGCTCAGATAATTGGAACTAAATCAGCGGAATATTCCAACAGTATTCAGAAATGCGACGATCAAAGGTCTGGTATTCCACGCGCAGAGGATATGGCTGAATTTTGTATGAAGGTTGTCGCACGCCAGTTTGTTAATTATTTTGCTCCGGGTTACCGCTATATGGACTATGAATTTGAGAAAATTCAATTAAGAGAATTCAGAAAACAGAGTAAAGAAGCCATTGAATTAATCGATAATGGTGATCTCGACAGGGCATTCCCTACAATATTTGCAATGTTTGAAGCAGACTCTTATAATCCAAAAGCAGCTTATAATTTAGGTATTATATATGAAATGGTAGGCGATAATGAATATGCACTGGAATATTATTCAATTGCTTACGAACTTGATTATACTAACGATAAATATTCTGATGCGGTTAAAAGAGCCAAATCCGGAATTAGTTTAAATGCTTACCTTGAAGAAATAGGACGTCCTGTACAGCCTTATACTTTTACAAACACCAATGCCGACTTAGCTTTAGCCGATAAAGTAGAAATTAGAGGTAATAGTGGCGATAGGGTGGATGTTTATGAACTGCCGGATAAAAATACTAAAGTTGTGGCGAAAGTTCCCGGAGGCCTGGAATTCAAAGTTGTAGAGAAAAATGGACCTTATTATAAAATTCAGTTGAGAGGAAAGAAAACAGGGTTTGTCCATAAATCAGATGTAAAATAATTGTATTCAAAACTTATTTCTATGAACCATAAATTAATATTGTTTTTTATAATTACTATTTTTAGTGTTGAACTTTATGCCCAAAAACCCGACTGGACCGACTATTATGAGCGACAGGAAATGTATCCTGAAAGTGAATATCTGGTAGGATTTATTTCTGGATTTAATAAAAATGAAGAAGAGTCGGGCGATCTAAAACTTAAGTATGAAATGCTTGCCAAAGACAAACTTGTGCAAAGTATACAGGTAGCCATAGAAACTAATAATAGTCTTGATATTTCAAATATTAATGGCAATTCCAATGAAGCCTTTTTGTCAAAAAGTGTTTCCTTTTCAAAAGCCAATGTTAATGGACTTAAAGCCTATAGTTATTACGATAGAAAGAAAAAGGAGGTTTTTGCTATAGCCTTTGCAAATATAAAGGAACTGACATTTTACTATAGAAACCTCATAAGTTCAGGAAAAACTGAAATAAAACAAAAGCTAAGCGAAGGCAAAAAATATGCTGAAAAAGGAAATAAGGAGGATGCTCTTAGAAGTTTCTATGAGGCTATGCCAATATTAAAAAATATTGATGAAGCAAGGGTTTTGCTTATTGCTTTAAATAGAAAAATGTATTCTGATATAGATATCGATGAGATAAATAAACTTAAAGTTGATTTGATAAATCAAATTGATAAACTTATCAAACCAGAGGAACTTAGTTTAAGTGAAACTGCATATTTTGCCGCATATGGATTATTTCTCCAGTTGGGAATAAATTCGCAGCAATTTTATATGTCGGATATGAGTTTTGAGAATACCGGATTAAAGAGCAAATTTTCCGAAAAATGGAATCATGAGTTTTCTGCAGCTTTAGTAAAAGCAGGGAAATATAATGTTTCTGATAGGAAGTCCTACAACCAACTTGTGGTAAATGGAAATTACTGGAAGGAAGGAAAGTTTTTAAAATTAAATATTTCTGTTTGGGATGCTGACAAAATAGTAGCCGTTTCAAAGGCTAGTATCCTAATTTTAAAATTAGAAAAGGAAAATATCGATTATATTCCATTGCAAATAAAAAAAATGAAGTCGCTTGCCACTTTTACCTTACATTTAGTGAATGCACCCGAAGTAATAAAAGTTGGAACTCCCTCCTTATCTCCAATGATAATTAATGTAAGTAGTAATACAGAAGGACTGAGTAAGCCAATTCAAAACTTCCCTGTTATGGTTACAGCAGTTGAAAGCGATGTGGATCTGTGTAAAGCTAAAACCAATGAAAACGGTATGGCAGAATGTTTTCTTCCACCAATAGAAACTTCAAAGAAGAATATTGCTGTTCAAGTATCGTTGGATATAGAATCGTATTTCAATGTGGAAAAAAATTCCCTTTATTATGGAATAGCTAAAATTCAAAATCCTTTAAAACCCATAATTGAAAATATTGAGGTCGCAAAACCGACAATTTATGTGGAAAGTTATGAAAAATTATATGGTAAAACAATAGATATCAAAACTCTTGAACCTGCAGTAAAAGGGGTTTTTGCTGAAAAGATGTATAATTTTGTCGATAATAAAGACTTAGCCGATATGATAGTTAAAATAAATGCAAATACAACAACTGCAACTGCATATCAGGGGATAAGATTTGCCTATCTGGATATAAATATTTCAATTATTGAAACCTCCAGTGGCGAAGAATTAATAAAAACTCATTTCGATCAAATAAAAGGTGGTGGTGCTAATCAACTCAAAGCAGCTAAAAAGGCCTATATGCTTGGTGCTGAAAAAGTTAAAGAATATATAAACTCAAACTTTTAATATAAATATTTTTTATGGAAAACCCGGAATTAAAATCTGTTGAATCAGAAGAGTTAATTATTAGTAATCAAACAAAAACATATTGGATTGAAATTAGTAATTGGACAATGTTTTTCTCAATATTAGGATTTGTCTTTGTTGGATTAATGATGCTATTCGGTTTGTTTTTTGGAAGCATCCTCTCATTATTGCCTGATACTGGCAACTTGCCTAATGGTTTTGGCTTCGTTGGAATTATTTATGTAATACTAGCTGTTGTTTATTTAATTCCAGTTTATTTTCTTTACCAGTTTTCTTCTAAAATGAAGGATTCACTAAGGAATAACAATACATTATTATTAACTGAATCATTTAAAAATTTAAAATCTCACTTTAAATTTGTTGGGATAATGTCAATTATTGGAATCGTATTGTATGCTGTGATATTTGTCATAACAATAGGTTTTGCTGCAGCTTTTGGAGCATAAGTATGGATAAATTATTATCTTTAGCCAAAAATAATGGCATAAGGTAATAATGAAATTCGCAACCAATAAAATTCTTACTTTGTTCTTTTGTTTTATAATCTTTAATGTTTATGCACAAAAGAACCTCACTACTTTTACTAAGGATGAAGGTTTAACCTCATCAAATATACTTTTTGCGCACGTAGATACCAAGGGTATTATATGGGCTGCAACAAACTTTGGTGTTAGTGTGTATTATTCGGGAAAATGGACTCCCATAAAATATATAGAAGGAAATGATGGTCAGAACAAATATCTTGGTAAAGTATTGCAAATATTTGAGGCTAAAAATTCTGATATATGGGTAGCAACAAATAGAGGACTTTTTTATTTTAACCGGAAATATTGGACTTATTTTGCTGATAGTGAAAACTCTAGTTTTGAAATAAGTACAATTTTTGAAGATTCCTTTAATAACATTTGGATCTTCCTTGAAAAGGAAAATGGGCTGAAAGATGTTGACCAAATTGGTTTTGCTATGCTAGAAGGTAAAGTTCAAATATTTGGTGGCAAACAGTGGATTACTTTTACTGGCGTTATTGGAGGTTCAGCTGCAGTGCGTATTGGAGCCCCTCCTGATTATTTTACATCCTATCTCGTGGATTCTCAAGATAGAATATGGATCACAAGTTTAGACGGATTATATTTATATGATGGTAAACGATGGAGTGAATATAATGAAGAACATTTCACTTCCGATAGATGTTATAAAATATTTGAAAGTAATTCGAATGAAATGTGGGTTGGAACTGCTAATGGCATTTCAACCAATGCATCAGGTGAATGGAAAAATTATGAAAAATCTAAAGGCATAAATGGTAATATTATTTACAATTTTTATCATGATAAGCAAAACCGACTTTGGGCCTTTAGCAGTAAAGATAATTCGTTCAATTCTCTATTGCTTTTTAATAAGACAAAATGGAAAACTTTTACCAACCGAGATTTAAAATTGAAAGGAAACATCGATAACATTTTTGATTTTAATGGTCAACTTTTAATCTCTTCATCCAAAGGAATGTCAGTTTTCAACAATTCAAATTGGCAAAACATAAATAGAGTTTATGATGTTGATATTAATGATGTTTTTCTGATTAAGGAAATGTCGCAAGGCATTATTTATATTGCTGATCGTGCAAAACTATACAAATTAACTAATGAGGGTTTGTCGGAGGTTTATGAACACAATGGGAAATGGCAACCCAACATTGTAATAGAAGATTCTAAGTCGCGAATATGGATAGGTACCGATAGAGATGGGGCTTTTTTATTTGAAAATGATACATTTATTTCAAATTATACAATTGAAAATGGTTTAACTGATAACCATATTACCTCCATTTTTGAGGACAAGCAATCCAATATTTGGATTGTAAGCCGCAATGGAATAAGTAAAGTAAATGAATAATTAACTACTGTATTTGGCTTATTAATAAATCATTAAGTATTAGTTTGACTATTTGTATTACAACTTCTCCCTATAGGGGGATTTCTTTTTAATCAACCGTTTTATATTTTTGCCATATAAAAATATTATATGAAAATAGTTATACTAGATGACCATTCTTTATTTTCTCAGGGTTTGGGCGAAATATTAAAAGATAACTTTGAGCGCGTCGACATAGTTATTTACAATAGTATAGATGAACTGACACAACAGAACTTAGATTATAATTCCTGTGATTTACTAATTAGTGATATAGAACTGCCAGGCGAAGACATATTTGTTTTCCTGAACTATGTAAAATCAAATTTTCCTAAACTCCCCATCTTAGTAATATCAATGCATAATAAACTATCTGTTATAAGAAGGTGTAAAGAATTAAATATAGAGGGCTATATTTTAAAGGATGACCATAACTTGATTATTAAAGTTGTAAAGGAACTTACCAATGGAGGTGAGTATTATTCCCCAAAAGTTTTAAAAACTCTTAATATTCTTTCGATAAAAGAAAATGTACTAACCCCAAAAGAAGAACAAATAATAACACTTGTAGCCAACGGTAAAAGTAATCAGGAAATTGCTGATGAGTTGTTTATAAGTTATAATACTATTAAAACACATAGAAAAAATATTAGCCGTAAATTACAGGTTTATACAGTAGCTGATTTAATTAAATATTATTACGAAAATTACCTTTAGTGAAAAGAGTTTTATTAATTATAGTATTAATTATAAGTTTTGTATTATGTAATGCAAAAGACATTAACATATATGGGACCCTCGATGAAATTGATATTGCTCCATATTGCCTGGAATTTATTGACAAAACAAACGAACTAAATGTATTTGAAGTTAAAAATGAAAACTGGAAAGAACTTGAAGGTAGTCTAGACTTTGGGTCAGTTAAATATGTTCAATGGATAAAGTTTAATATCTCAAATAATACTGATGGGGAAATTAAAAAAGTGCTGTTTATACCCTATAACCATATTCACAAGATCGATCTATTCATTTTTTCCGGAGATTCATTATTATCTATAGGAAAACAAGGTACAATGAGAAATGATAGTAGTTTAAGGTTTAATTCAGGTCACTCATTTAATTTGGATCTCAAATCTTGTCAAAAATATACTATTGTAATCAAATACAATCATTTATACCGGCCATTGCGTGCTTCAACTTTTTTAATTTCACCATCCCGTTTTGAAGAAATAAATTGGCAAAATCATCGACTACTGTGGTTTTGGAGAGGAGCGTTTCTTTTTGCAATAATTATTTCATTGATAATATATTTCTTCGTAGGCCTGCGATTATTTTTATACTATTTCATCCTCAATGCTGGTATTGGTATTTTTATGGCATCGCAGTTAGGGGATTATTTTATTTTTTTTAATGTAGATTCAACAGATATTTCCACTCTTGTTGAATTTGGTGGAGCTATTATGGTGACATTTTTTTTCCCTCTGTTCTTAAATACATTAGTTAAAATAAGGGAGCGTAATAAATTGGTTTGGAATATAATGTATGGCTTTATATATTTTATGATTGTAATATTTGTTGTAAACATTTTTCCGCAAATGCGAATGGGTATAGTACAATATTATTCTCATATCTACATAATTATCGTAGCAACTTTTGTGTTTTTATTACAACTAATATTTTTGTTTAGAAGTGTATTTTATAAAGATATTAATGCAATTGTTCTATTCATAGTTTATTGTTTTTATGTTGGTACAGTATTGCTGAATATAACTTTACCAAATTTGGGATTTATGCCCGGAAATCCATTTGTTTACAATAGTTTACTAATTATTTCTCTGATCGAAATCTTTACATTCATGATTTTAATGGGTAGAGAAGCCCTGAACGTATACAAAGACAGGGCTGTTCTTAAAAAGAAGGAGGAACAACATCAACATGAAATGATGCTCTCTATAATAAAGGCCCAGGAAGAGGAAAGAGATCGGGTTGGTCGAACTCTGCACGATTCCATAGGAGGTAGTCTGGCGATAATAAAACAGAATTTAAGGGATGAGGATAAAAATATTAAACGAATACTAAGTAAAACTATTAGTGTTGTTAGAAGTTTAAGTCATGGTTTGGTATCTCCAATGGTTAAACAAGATGAATTTCAGGACGAGTTAAAAGAACTTTGCTATATGTTTAATAGCAGTCGCTTAAAGATGCACTGTTATTTTAATAATTGGCCCGAAATTGAAAGTGAAGAAATAACAACTCACTTATATCGAATAACGCAGGAATTAATCCAAAATGCACTTAAACATAGTAATGCAAGAAATGTTTATTTCCAATTTATTGGCGAGGATGGCACTGCAAGTCTTTTCTATGAAGATGATGGTATTGGATTCAATTACGATGAAAATGACAATAAGGGTCTGGGCCTTCGTAATATCAGAAACCGTTTATCAATTATGAATGGTACCCTTACCATCGACTCTTCCTTGGGTGGATATGGAACAACCATGATATTGGAAATAAAGCTTTAATTACCCTTATTTAGTTTCGTTCTAAATGTAAGTGGTTGATAATTAAACTCTTGAATACTTAAATATCCCCCTGTAGGGGGATTGACTCCTACTCATATCACTTGTACTTTTGCAATATTAAATAATATAATATTGTTATGCAGTGTACAAGATGTGGATACTATAATTCAGAAGCCGTTAGCAGTTGTATAAAATGTAATACACCACTTGCTAAAAAGGAAGTAGTTAATGAATCTAAAAGTAGAAAAACGCAGCAAATTCCTAACAAACAAGAAGTTGATGAGTATTTAAACAAGACTACTTCTGATAACGGTTTTAAAGGCGATTTTTCGGCCTCAAAAACTATCGCTGATAGTGGAACCTCAAATGACTTTTCTACTTCTAAAACAATTGCCGACTCAGGAAATAATGCAGCATTCTCAGCATCCCAAACAGTTTCTGATTTTGGTGATAATTCATCGAGTGAAGAAAAAACAAGTAAGGAACAGCCTGAAAAAGTGGAGATTATTCCTTGTCCCAAATGTAAGTATCCAATTTCCGGTGCTTCAAAATTCTGTCCTAATTGTAGTCAGGACCTAACTAAAGAAGTAAAAATCGAACTAAATAAACCTTCACAAAAAATGAATAAGGAAAGAAAAGCACAAAAAACGGTGAATATTTTCGCTTCTGAACAAAAAGTAGAGGAAGTGTCGGTTAAACTTACCGAAATAAAGCAAACCGGAGAGAAACATTTGGAGTTAACATCTGAGGATAAAAAAATTGGTTTAAACAATGTATCATTGGATCAGGAAGAAAATGCAGCAATTTCTTCAAATGTACATGCTGAACTAATAAATTTTGAAGGAGAATGGTATATAGTTAATAGATCATCTGCCGGAACAACCTTCGTTGCTGCTCACAAACCACAAAAACTAAGTGAGGGAGATATTATTTTAATAGGAAATACCATTTATCGTTTCGAAGGAAAATAAAAAACCATGACTCCCGATAGAATCGATTTAAATACTTTACACAATATTGATGCATATAATATTGTAAAAACCATTAGTACTGAAGGTGGTTTTGGCGATGTTGTTTTGGGAGAAAAGAATGGGAGTGAATATGCAATAAAGTTGCTTCGGTTATGGGAAGTTCATCCGGAGGAAAGAAAATCGGTTACAGCTAGGTTTTATCGCGAATTTGAAGCTGGCTCAATAGAGTCGCCATATTTGGTAAAATCATATGAATGTGGTGAATACAAAGGTAATCCCTATCATGCAATGGAATATGTTCCTCATGGGTCATTGCGCGACATAATGGATAAAAATGTTCATCTTAATAATCCTGTAATGCTAGCTGTTCAGGTTCTTTTGGGCCTTCAAAAACTTCATAAAAACGGCGTAGTTCATCGTGACCTCAAACCAGAGAATGTTTTAATAGGAGATAACCAAACACCAAAACTTACCGATTTTGGTATAAGCGGATTTATGTACTCTCGTGAGACCAAAACAAATTGGATGGGAAGAGTGAAAGAAATGTTTGGAACAATTGCTTATGCTCCTCCCGAACAATTCGATCAGTATAAGGCATTTACTGCAATGCGGCCAACTATAGATATTTTTTCATTTGGAATAATGATATATGAATACTTAACTGGTCACTATCCTTTCGGTGAAATAAACTCTGCTGAAGATGTTATAATGTATAAAAACAGGATGAAGAAAAAGGAATACGATCCTCTTTCAAAATATGTTCAGGTAAACGACCCCAGGTGGGATAATATTATAGAGAAAAGTATTGATCCTGATATTAAAAATCGCTGGCAAAGCATTGAAGACCTTATCAGAAAGCATTTCAGGTCTGAACTTGAGCAATTGGAACGCCAACAACCTTATTCAATAAAAGATAATGTTGAAGTTAAATCTCAAAATTCCAATCCTGAATTAATAGTAATGAATGGTGAAGAACCCAAAAGAAAATATCCCATCTCAAGAATGCTTAATTCTAATACAGGAGTGCTTACTATAGGATACTTTAATCCATCAATTCCTAATAGAAATAATATTGAAATTACAGAAACCAACACAAGTTATATATCTAGTTTTCATGCCACATTAGAAAAACATAATGATGCCACCGATAAATGGTTTTTAAGGGATGGTCAATGGAGACAAGTAAATGGCGAATGGGGATGGTTTAATTCAACCAACGGAACATTTGTTAATTCACAAAAATTAGATGAAACTGGTAGTTATCTCCAACGAGGAGATATAATTACTATTGGAGATACAACTTTAAAATTTGATTAAGAATACTAACTAAAAATTAGAAATATGTCAAGAGCAACGCAAACTATAGGCGCAGGATTTAAAGCACTGGGTGGAGCCAGCATGTCGGCCTATACATTGGAATTTTTAACCCAGTCAGGGTCAAGAAGGCCAGGAACTACTGAAACTATTGTTGTTCCTCATGCAGAAATGGGGCGCGACAGAACTTGTGCAATTCGCTTCGATGCATCAGAAAAAACTGTTAGTCGTAAGCACGCATCTATTTCCAGCGAAGGAGGACAGTATTATATCACTCCGCTTTCACAAACCAACCAAACTTTTGTAAACGGTGCAGCCATTAATGGGCGCGTTCCTTTATCTAATGGTTCTGAAATACAACTATCATCCAGTGGACCTAGAATGCGATTTTTGGCTGCCCAAACAAAAACATCTACTATGCGTCTTACGCAGCGTATGCAAATGTTTGCATCACAGTCACTTAGGCCGTACAGAAGAGCGGTAATGACCTTGTCTGTTGTGTTCGTTATTGCTATTGGTGCTATGGCTTATTTCTTATACCAATCGAGTGAAGAACTTGGCGTTGCTAAAAAGCAAATAGCTCAGCAAATAGAAGAGCAAAAGCAAAATAAAGAAGCACAAAAAGTGCTGAATGATAATCTTGCGAAAGTAAATAAGGATCTAGCCGCCACTGCAAAGAAACTTGCTGAGGAATCTAAAAAAAATAGTGAAATACTAAAGCAAGTCGAAATATCTAATAATATTAAAAAGATGTTAGATGACTATGAGAATGATGTTTATTATTTGCATATGAGTAAGTTAGTATACCGGTTTAATGGAGAGGTTAACTCATATTCAAATTTAGGTTCAGGAACAGGATTCCTTCTTGATGATGGCCGTTTTGTAACAGCTCTTCATTGTGTGCATCCCTGGTATTTTAATACAGAGGATGAATCATATAACATCCTTAATGCACTAAAAACGCAAGGAGAAATTGTAGAACTTACAATAGTTGCAACTTCACCATCAGGTAAACAAATGACATTTAGCAGTAACGACTTCAATTATAATGAAGCAGGTCTTGAGAGCCGTACTTATGAAATTGATGGTGATGATTACCTTGTAAGAGTTAATACAAGTAATACTTGGAAATCAGACTGGGCTTGGATACAGACTTCCCAAAAAGGTAAAATTAAATCAGATGCTTTCTTTTCTAAGAATATGGAAGCCAATGACCATATTTATGTTATGGGATATACATTTGGGATGTCGCAGCAACCAGAAGGTGGATTAAAACCTCTTCATTCAGAAATGACTGTTGCTCAGGATGGCCTAACAAAAGGAGTGGTTAAGGTAAGTGGACGTTCATTTGATAGTGGTAATTCAGGAGGTCCTGCTTTTGCCGTAAACAAAAATGGAGAACTTGTTAATATTGGAATTATTTCCAGTGGTCGTCAGGTAGTAGGGCAAATTGTACCAATTGCAAATGTAAGATAAGATGTTGATTATGAAAAAGATAATATTAGTTTTATTAGTGGGCTTGCCAATGATGATTGTGGCCCAAAACATCGTTTTGCCTGATAAAGCAAAAGATGACCTTAAAAAGGTGAAAAAAAATAAAAGTATTAAGCCAAAAGATAAAAAAGATGAAGAGTCTAAATCTGTTGATAATCAAAAAGTGACCGCCTTTATCGATTATTTTTTGGAAGTTAGATTGGAGTATGTTCTTCAGTATAAAGAAGGTGATGACTTCATTACACTTGCTAAGGATGATAATAATTATTTTGGATATAATTTAGTTTACGGAGTGGCAGGAGATGGCATGCTTTGGTTAAGTGAATCCCAAATGAAGCCATGGATAGAAGATGAGGAATATAAACTTTATAAAAATGATACTCTTTTTCCTTCAGTAAGTAAGGTTTTGGTTAGAAATTTTGGCAAATCTGATTTCGACGAAGTCAAAGCTGTTGGATCTGATTTCAATATTCTAAATAAACATATTAAGGCTTATGCACTTGAAGGAAATGTGGAGTCGTTTAAAATTAGTTATTCCGATGATCAGGAAGCATGGATAATGGCTGTATCAAACACCAGCGAATTTGGCTCCGAACCAGAATTTAGTCTTATATCTATAGGAAATTTAGCAGAAAACGATTTGAAATCTGAATTAAAAACATTGGGTGATAGTGAAGAGTATTCCTATGCTGTAGTTATTCATTCTGATGAAGATTTTAAAACACCGGAGTTAAGTGATGTGATTACATTTAACGGTGGTAGCGTAGATGTTGAAGATGTCATTTATAAAAAATCACTTAAAGTAGTTGGTAAAGAAACAAATGCATCTTGCGAATATTGCTGCGATAATATTGATAAGTTTACAAGTAAGAAGGAGTATAAGGAGATTATTAAAAAGTGGGAAGAATCCATAACAAAGGCCAAGGAAGAACTTAAATATGAAAAAGATGAGAGTAAAAGCCTTAAGTTAAATGAACAAATTACTGCCTGTGAGGCTAAACTAAAAGAACACAAAAAAGGATTTTTAGGTATAAAATTTTAGCAATATGATTGTAAGGTTATCGGCATTAACAAATGTGGGAGTGGTGAGAGATCACAATGAAGATAATTTCTCTGTTATTCAAAGTGTATCTCCATTTGAAGCATGGGATTATCAATCGGAAGGATTTGAAACTCCCGAGAATGGCATTTTACTAATGGTTGCTGATGTCATGGGTGGTGCCAATGCCGGTGAAATTGCATCATCAATAGTTGTTAGTACAGTTGAAAATTCCTTCAAAGAACTGGCTCAAATTCCTCAAAGCGATAAAGATAAAGAGGAGTTCCTTAAAAAAACAATTGTTAAGTCGAAAAAAGAAATTGTTAAGGAGGCAAAAAGTAATATTGAATATCAGGGCATGGGAACAACCGTTGTTATTGCCTGGGTGATATCTCAAAAATGCTTTCTTGCATGGGCAGGCGATAGCAGGGCTTACTTATTGAGTAAAGGAAAAAGCGTCCAGATAGTTTCAAGGGATCACAGTCTTGTTTGGGAATTGATGGAAAAAGGTATGTTAACTGAAGAGGAAGCAGAAACACATCCCGACAGTAATATTATTACTCAATCGCTAAGCGATTCTGGTTCGAAATTAAAGCCTGACAGTAAGACAATAGATATTAATGAAGGTGATAAACTATTGCTTTGCAGCGATGGTTTAAATGGAATGGCTTCGAAAAATATTATTTCTAATATATTATCTCAAAATCAGGGAGAAGAAGCATGTAAAAAACTTGTTAACGAAGCCAACACCAATGGTGGTACTGATAATATTACTGTAGTTCTGATGGAGACTTCTCCTTTCTGGAAAGAAGAAGTGAAAACAGTAATTACCGAAGAAGATGAATATGAGCCAATTACTGAGAAAACTGTAAAAGTAAAAGTTATTGATGAAGTGGATGATTCTGATAAACAGGATACAGCTTCTCAAGAAGTAAAAACTGATATTCAGGTTGACTCGGATGGAGAAAAGCCAAAATCAGGGTTTTTTAAAAAACTTTGGAGCAAGCTGGTAAACCCTGAAGAAATAGCTTCCACACCGGAAACCGAATCAAATGAAGTGACAGAGACAGAAACTGAAGATTCAGAAGATGTTAAGTCGAAGGGTGATATTGAAACAAAAAACCAGAATGAAAAATAAAAAGTTATATCATTAATGTCGGAATTACAAGAAAATACATATTTTGCCGGAAGGTATAAACTGATAAACAAACTTGGATCAGGAGGATTTTCTGTTGTTTGGCTTGCCGAAGATACAATGGCAGGCGATACAAAAATAGCATTGAAAATCTATGCTCCCGATAAGGGATTGGATAAGGATGGTATTGATAATTTCAGAAAAGAATATGCCATAACACTAAACTTAAATCATTCCAGTCTGTTAAGTGCTAAACATTTCGATGTTAGCGATGGCTCTCCCTATCTAATTATGCAGTTTATGTCCAAAGGATCTGCACTTAAGTTGATAGAAAATATCGATGAAAAACGATTGGGTAAGTTTATTTTTCAGGTTTCAGCAGGTCTTGAGTATCTTCATTCCTATGACCCGGCAATTGTTCATCAAGATATAAAGCCCGACAATGTTCTTATTTCCAGTAAGGGAGATTTTCTTTTAACAGATTTTGGAATTAGTACCAGGGTAAGAAGAACCCTCACTAAAAGCGCGGCAAATGTTGGCTATTCAGGAACCATAGCCTATGTCCCGCCAGAAAGATATATGAGGAATCCTAAACCTCAACCCGAAGGTGATATTTTCGCTTTTGGTATTATGCTTTTTGAAATGATGACCGGCTACCTGCCATGGAATGAGCAGGGTGGACTAGGATTTATAGGAAGTCAAATTATTCCGCCAATCGATGCCGAAGGTTTTTCCGATGCTGTGAAAAACTTATGTATTTCATGTATAAGTTTTAAGCCTGAAGACAGACCTACTGCTGGTGAAATTAAAATATATGCTCAACAGTATGTTTTAAATGGTTTTTGGGATGATAGTTATAAACCTAATTCAGTTGTCAATGCTGAAGAAACTTCTGAAATTGATGCCAAAAAGAGGGCAGAGGAAGAACTGAAACAACAGGCTTTGGAAACGGAGCGTAGGAAAACAAAGGAAATTGAAGATGCCGCAAAACGTAAGTTAGAAGAGGAAAAGTCTGCTGAAGAGGCAAGAAAGAAACAAATTGCTGATGAGAATGAGAAGAAATTAAAAGAAGAGACTGAAAGGAAAAAACAACAGCAGGAACTTGAAAGCAAGAGAAAGGAAGAACTAGATAGCAAGTTTTCAAACTTTATCAATAGTGCTGACAGTAGTTATAATGCTTCTAATTTTAAAGAGGCTTTGGGCTTTTATCAGGATGCTTTAAAACTTAAGGACGATAAATATGCTAAATCGCGCATAGAAGATTGTGATAATAAACTGGAGGCCGAGAGATCAGAACGTAAAAGGAATGATGAATTCAAATTCATTAATAAAACTTCACAAGAAGCCGATGTCGCATTCTCAAAAGGTAAGTTAAAAGAAGCAAAAAATAAATATCAACTACTTTTAAATAAGGATAAAAATAATACTGAGGCCACTAACCGCCTTAAGGAGATTGATTCCATTAAAAAGCAGAAAAGTATCGAAAACCGAAGAAAAACGGTTAAAATATTAATTCCTGTAATTATCATATTAGTACTTGGAGGCGCAGCAGCATGGTATTTTATGCAACCTGTTCCACCAAAAGCCGGATTCAGTGCAAATAAACTTACTGTAACCGAAGGTGAATCAATTACATTTACAAGTAATTCGGAAAATGCTGATGCTTTAAAATGGACTTTCGACGGTGGTGAGCCATCCAATTCAGTTTCAAATAAGCAAACCGTACAGTTTAATAAGTCTGGTAAATATTCTATTGGTTTGACTGCCATAAATGAAAACGGTGAAAACAAGGATTATAAGGAAAATTATATTACTGTAAAACCTAATGTAGTAGAAAAGAAAGTGCTTCCTCCAGAGGTTGATTTTTTTGCCAATACAACTTCAATTGTTAGTGGTAAAAGTGTGAAATTTACTTCTAAGTCGGGGAATGCTCAAAGGTTCAAGTGGACATTTGAGAATGGAGAGCCTTCCACATCTGAGGAATTGAATCCAAGTGTAAAATACACTAAACCAGGAAAATACAAAGTGAGTCTTACAGCCTACAATAAAGCAGGAGAAAAAACAAAAACCAAAGATTCATATATTACAGTAGCAAAAGACATCAAGAAACCAATTGCTGATTTTGTTGCAGATGTAAATAGTATTTATGTTGGTGATACTGTTAGATTTTATGATCAGTCGAGTTTCGCATATAGCAGAAAATGGGTATTCCAGGGAGGTGTGCCTGAAAATGCTGATATGGAAAGCCCAGCGGTAGTTTATAATGCTATAGGAACTTATCCGGTTAAACTGGAAGTGAAAAATCCCAAAGGTAGCGACCAAATTTCAAAGGAAGTTTTTATAGAAGTTTTTGAACGTCCTGAAGTAGTAAGAAAATATAACTTCGATGCATTAGTTAAGGATGCCGATAATTTGTTCTCAAAAGATCTTCTGGCTAAAGCTTTGGAGAAATATCAAGAAGCCGACCAGTTAATACCAGGTGATACTCATGTTCAAAATCGCATTAAAGAAATTAATAGTACTACTGATTTGAACTCTGCTTACAATTATCAAATTTCGCAAGCCGACGAGTATTTTAAAGAAGAAAATTATAATAAAGCACGTGAAGAATATAAAAAAGCAGCAGAATTAAAACCTGAGGAATCGCATCCTTCAAAAATGATAAAACGTATTAATGCAATCTTGTCTACCAATAATATTGCATATAAAATACCTGAATATAGTAAGGAAAAAGCTAAGCAAATTTTGGTTTCGGTAACAGGTAATACTGCTGTTGTACGTATAGAAGTTGGAGATGTTTATAAAGATAATAAAGTTAAACTCACAATTTATGCCGACTGGAAAGACAAGAAGGCCAGACCAATGCAAGAGGTTGACGAGGAAATTGCAATAAGGAAAAGAGATGTGTCGATATCTTCTTCAAAACTACATTTTGAAAATTTTGAATATGCTGATTATCTGGCTTTCTCCAATGGTGCTACCTTGAAACTTGTTGCTGACAAAGGTTTTGAAGGTGGTAAGGTTAAAGTATCTATTAACCTTATGATGATGTTGGGAAAACTAAACTCCTCTGTTCCTCAGGTTGTAAGCTATAGCAATAAAAACCCTTCAGGGAATTTGGAAATTGAATTTGAAATGAAAAAATATTATAAATCAAAATAGTAAATTATGAAACTTAAATTAACTATGGTTTTCTTGTGGATATTTGCTGCAATGGCAACTTACTCACAATCAGCGTATCTTGTGTCAAAGAAGTCGCAGGATAACCAAAATACTAAAGAAAATATTTTAAGTGCCCCAATTGTATCAGATAGTGATCGAGATATGAATAATGTTTGGTTGCATTGGGATAGCGGTACAAATGATAATGGTATTGGAACCAATGATGGTTCTACTTTTACAGTAGCTGCCCGTTGGGAAGTTGGTGATTTGGCAGCATATAATGGAGATAAAGTAAGTAAGGTAAAGGTTTTTATTTATGAGGAAGGATTCTCCTCCATAGTTTTAAAAATATGGACAGGTAATAATGCATCTAACCTTATTTATCAGAAGCAATTAACAAGCATAAATCCCGGCTCATGGAAGGAAACAGTTATTCCTACTGATATTTTTGTTAATTCCAATCAAGAGTTTTGGGTAGGATATACAGTTTTCAATCCTGTAAGTGGGCAATTTCCTGCAGGTGCCGATGCTGGTCCGGCCCTAAGGCAAAAAGGCGATATGATTTCTTTTGATGAAATAAGTTGGTTTTCATTAGCAGAAGCCAATCCCGAACTCGATTATAACTGGAATATTCAATTCTTTGTAGAGGGACAAACTTCATCTGTTACTGCCGATTTTTCTGCATCACAAACTAATATTACTGCCGGACAATCTGTATCATTTACAAATCTTTCATCTGGTGCCAATGAGTGGACCTGGGCATTTGAAGGAGGATCACCATCTATTTCAAGCCAACAGAATCCAACAATTACTTATAGTAATGAGGGCACCTTCAATGTTACACTTACTGCAAAAAATGGAGCACAGCAAGATGTTGAAACGAAAACCAATTATATAACAGTAGGCTCAAGTGGTGGTCCACTAAGTGTTGAAGTTACTGCTGATCCATCTACAACCATATGTGAGTTTGGAAATACTACTTTAACAGCGGTGGCTAGTGGAGGAAACGGAACCTATCAATATACCTGGACATGGGATATTGACGGTCAGTCTGTTAATGGAAATGTTCTGAATATTACAAGTTTATCCCAGAGTACTAATGTTTATCTCAAGGTAGTTTCAGGTGGTCAGGAAGTAAATGAAACAATTTCAATTACGGTTGAAGATAATCCACCCTCAAGTGTTGTGGGTAAGGGTACTCCTGAAAGAATACTCATCTGTCCACACCCTGATTTAGAATATCAATGGTTTCAAAACAATACAATTATTGATGGTGCTACAAAGCAGTTCTATTATCCCGGCTCTTTTACTGATTTGAGTGGTACATATTATGTTTTAACTACCAATACTGTTGGGTGTAAAAGTTATTCTGAAAATTATACTATTGGAAATAATAAAATCAGTGATATGGAAAAAGCATAATTCATGTCGGTATACCCAAATCCGGCAGTTTCCAACTTCAATATCTTAATAAATCCTGAACTATTACTAAAAGAAGTTGATACATATAAAGTTGAGATTTTTTCTATTAATGGAATGAAATTATGGGAAACAGAGATTAATCCTTCTATTAATATGAGTATTAATCCACCGGCAAACTTGTCGAGTGGTTTATATATTATAAAACTTAAAGGTGGAGAAGAAGTTTTTGATACACAGAAACTTGTAATTAACTAGGATAAAATTCGAAGAAATGGAAATAAAGAAAAGATTCATGAAGAAATACATATTTATGCTAACAGTTTCTGTTTTGATTGGAACAGGGCTGATGGCTCAGCCAGGATATCAAACAGTAACAATTTTACTACAAAACTATGAGAACTATTCCAACCTGAGTAAAGGTGGA
Organism: Marinilabiliales bacterium; assembly: GCA_002869365.1. Lineage (GTDB taxonomy): Bacteria > Bacteroidota > Bacteroidia > Bacteroidales > F082 > BM524. Next base: position 27,190 of record PKTA01000036.1, read on the forward strand.
ACTTTTTCAGAAAACAATAAAAATAACTATGTCGACTTATTCTCTTCTCAAAATGTTGAAGTAAGTAGTTTGGGTATTGAGGTAAATGCTCCAAAACAAGTTTCCCTTTATAAATTTGTGGATATGGTAAAAAATAACTTTGATGAGGAAAGCGATATTAATGTGGTGCTGTCAAAAATAAAAGTGAAAAATCCTTCAAAAGTATCAGACAATAGATATAACTATACGGTAACAGCAACTCAAAGTTTAACTGCCTTTAAGAAAGATGGTAGCGATTTTACTTCCCTGGAGAGAGTTACATTTGAAGTTGATTATATCGTTAGTGCAAATACTGCCAAAATCGTGTCGATGGAAATTATCGAGGCTAAAAAAGGTCTCTATATGGATGCTCATGTTATTGGAGCACTTACATCCATTAAAGGTAGTTTGGTAAGTAGTGCTTCCGGAACTCTGGAGTCAAAATCTAAGTTTGGACTGGGCTATGGCATTAATCTCGACTATATGATAACTGAAAATTTTGGTATCACATCAGGACTTACTCTAATGTCATATTCAACTTCGTATACTTTATCGACTTTTAATCAGGGTGCATACAGAACAGTAGATATTGATGGTGATGAGTATGATTTACTTGCAACAGGCTCAAACCTGGCCAATGATGTAAAACTTAACTATATGGAAATTCCCATAGGTGTGGTTATGAAATTTGGAGGATTTTTTACCAGAATAGGTGCAAAATATGGTATTGCCGGATCTTCTTCTTCCTCATTTACAGATGGAACTCTAACAACATCAGGGTATTATCCTAAATATAGTGTAACACTTTATGATATTCCTGAGTACGGTTTTGATACTTATGACTTGAGTGGTGAAGAAGGAACAGTAGATCATAAATCGGTATTAAACGGTTTCCTACAATTGGGCTTTAATGCAGCAATTTCACAAAAAGTCGGAATTACTTTCATGGCGTTTTATGAAACTTCTTTTTCTGCAGTTCATGAATCTTCAAATGCAAATATTGCAGCAGGAAATGGTGAGTATACAAGTGTATTAAATTTAGTGGATTCTCCAAAAAGTACTGCATATGGACTGGAAATAGGCTTAAGATTTAAGTTGTTCTAATTATTGCATTTTATGAAAATAAAGTTTGTGATAATATTATTGTTGCTTATTGGTAATCTGCCGTTGATGGCCGATAAAGATAAGTCGATTGATAAAAAACTTACTAAACTTTATAATAAAGAAAAGTATGAAAAATGTTTGAAAAAAGCTGTTTCATATAATAAGAAATATCCACGAAGTTATGTTCCTGAGTATTATATGTCGAGAGTTCATTATATATTCTACTCTGAAAAGGAAAATAGTTTAACTAAAAGTTTCATAAATTTAAGGAATGCAATCAGGTATTCGAACCGACTACCTGATTCTTCCTTTTTAATGTGGAAAGATAGCCTGAAATATAGTTTAAGAGATTTTATTTATAATAATAATGATACTCTTAAAACAAATAAATCAATTAAAAATGCCTTAAACTTTTATGTTGAAAATTATTCTGATACATTAGACATATTCTATGCCTATTACCCAAAACTTGAACGTATTATTGTCAATAATAATTTTGAAAACTTATCTACAATTGATTCTTTGAGATATTGTTTAATATCAATTGCTGAAAAGCAGGAAGGAATTGTTTATAGATTTGCCGGTGAAAAGCCTGAAACAGGTTTCGATTGCTCGGGATTTACCAAATACGTGTATTCTGGAATAGGTGTGGAACTTCCTCATAATGCACAAAAGCAAAGTGATATTAAAGCCCGCAATATTGAACTATCAGATGCTCAACCGGGAGATTTAATATTTTTTGGATCAAAGTATGATGATAAACATTACACCCAGCATGCTGGAATTATTTATTCCATAAAGGAAGATGAAGTTAAGGTAATTCATTGTGTCTCAGGAGGTGTTAGTATTGATGGTAACAATTCCAGTTGGTCAAATTACTGGAAAGATAAAGTGTTGTTTGTTAAGCCATTAAGTTCTTTTATCAAGGATAATTAAACTTTATCATATTACTCATCAGTTAAAACTGAGAATTATTATTTTCTTAAATTAAGATTGATAGTTTTATTAAGTTTGCTGAAATTTTAATGTAAATATTTCGTTATTTGTTATAAACCTTTTGAGATTTTATTTGTCATTAATTAATGGAAAGGTTTTTGTTAAAATTAAACTTAAGAAATATATTTCACAGGATGAAGAAAATCAGCAACTATATAATATTTATTGTCTTAATTTCTTTCTTTAGTTCATGCAGTCCCCAAACAAAGTTAGCAAGAGAATTTGTGAATAAGTCAAATTCATATAGTGTAATGCTTATTCAGCCCGAGTTCATTTATAAAAAGAATTTAAATACAAATATTGTTGACTCTTTAGGTATTACGGATGTAAAATTGAGAGATTCCATATTATGGGAACAATCGGATTTTATTAAAAAAATTGATGATTCATTGCTTATTGCAAACTATTCTTTGGGCTTTATAACCGAACTTAAAAACTATAATATTAAAGTTTATGATGAAAATGAGTCTGCAAAATTTCTTTCCCTGGATTCAAATGCCTGGATGGTGAATATTGCCCAAATACAAGTTGAAGAAGAGAAGTATGAGTATCGAGATGAAACCGAATATTATTCTTATATCTATTATCACGATCATATACTAAATGCCGTTAATATTAATTCATGGTTTGAAGTAAGTATGATTAACTCCAATGATCAAAAGCCTAACGTTTATTAAGCAACTAATACCATTACCGATGAGTTGGAATCCTCATACGACTTCGATATCTTCAACGATAAGGTAAGTTATATTTATGATATCGATTCACTGAATTTGAGTAAGATATACGAATATTCGTATTTGTTAGGGCGCATTTATGCAACCTATACTTTCGATTTTATTATGAACGATTATGTAAATAAACATTTGGGATACCCAATTAAAAAGGAAGAACTCCTCAGGTATATTCCAATTTCACGTACATTAATTCCTGCAGGAGAAAACCGCTTTATTTCTTTGGATGAATAAATTAAATTTTATCCATGTGGCTTTCTACGGTTAGCAAAAGTTTATCAACATCAGGAGATATAGCATCAAAAATTATGTTAGCTTTATTATAATACTGCTCCCTTTCTGCAAGTAATTTTTCAACGTCACTTTTAATCTCATCATGACTTTTGCCTTTTATTAATGGCCGTGGTCGAATTGCATTTTCCAATCTGTTTATTAATGCCTCAGTCGGCATTCTGAGGTAGATACTCGTTCCGTAACTATTTATATCATCAATGGCATCACGGTAACAAGGAGTGCCACCACCTGTAGAAATTATAGTCTTTTCATAAGAAAAGGTATCGTATAATAGTTTGTTTTCCAATTCGCGAAATAGTTTTTCACCGTATTTTTCGAAAAATGCATTTATGGAAACTTTGTATTTATTTTCAAATAGTTCATCAATATCAACAAAATTATAATTGAGTTTGTTGGCAAGTTTTTTACCAATTGTGCTTTTACCAACTCCCATAAATCCTATTAAGTATATTCTATTCATTTTATGTTGGTAAATAGTTTTATAAATTTATTTTCTTTGTTTTAGATGAAACAATTTCAAAATCAATACTTTGTGTAAATACTGATTGATTACTATAAAGCGGTCTGTAAACCAGTCTGTAAAATCCGGGTTGTAAATATATTGATTCTGACCTCGATGAATTTTCATTTATATCCAAAAGTCTTATTTGACGATCGTTAACTAATTGATAGATAAAACCATAAATTCTGATATTTTTATAAATATTCAATATCCCGGGGCTGTCGATTTGTATTTTAGTAGTTTTATCTGCCTCTATATTTACACTGCCCAGTTTAATTATTGGAAGACATAAAACATCAATATTATAATTACCGTTCAGATATTTTCTTTCTTCCGATAATTGCTGAACATTAATAATTTTATTGTCAAGTGTTTTAACAATTACTGATGGCATAAATTCAGCAGGTGTATTACCCTTTAATTCCACCTTTAATTTTCCCCTTTCGCAGTCAGCATAAACAATATTATGTTTTCCTTCAGTGAGAGTAACATTGCTAATTTCTAATTTAGGATTTGTACTCAAAGTAATTTTATAATCTAAAAGCGGGTCTACCACAAGGGTGTCGGGTAGTCCTTTTTCATTAAGAGTATGAATGAAGTTATACTTTATTTTACCGCTGGCAATGTCGGTAAAAGCAATATTAATATTGCTTTCTGTTGGCTTACCATTTTTGTCCAATAGGTTAACTTGTAAAGTGGTTTTGCTGAGAACCTTGGTAATTATTACATTAATTGTTTTTTGAAAACTATCAATATCGGGTGCGTTAAAATAAGTTCCGGCACAGTCGAAAACACTTGAATTATCTCTGCCAATGCCAATAATAAAAGGTTTAATAGCTATTCCTTTTCTTTGTAATTCGGCGGAAACCTCACAGATGTCTCCATCACATTCTTCAATCCCATCACTAATAAGTATGATAATGTTACGGCAATTTGCGCAATCAGTAAAGTCGGAAACAGACCTCTCCAGTGATAAAGCGATGGGTGAAGTTCCTCTTGGTTTTATATATTTTAACCTCTCTTTTATTCTATTAAAATTATTTGGAGCAAAAGGAACTTCCAGTTTAGTATCGTTACAATTTTGTGGTGGATAATTTCTTTGATGGCCATAAACTCTCAGTGCAACTTGAAGATTTTCAGTGTGTTTGAGGCTATCAAGTACATTCGATAATATACGGCTGGCAATTAAAAACTTCTCTTCACCCTGCCAATCGCCACTCATACTTTTAGAAGCATCCAGGATAAATAAAATTCTGGTAGTTTTCACCACTTCCTGTTGCTGCGCAAAAGTAAAGGATCCTAATAATAAAAATGATAAAAATAAAGTGATATTTCTAAATGCTAATTTCAAAATGTAATGTTTGTGATTGTCTAAAATATCTGTGTTTATTTGTGTTATTACACATTGTAAAAATAATATTTAATTAGTAATTTCTGGATTAATATACATTTAATGTACAAATGAAAAAATAAATGCATCATACATAAGTATTTATATAATCGAGGATAAATATTAATCTTATGAATTTCTTATCCAATAATTGTAACTCAATAATAGGATGATTGGTCTGTTACATTTATGTAAAAATTACAAAAATAAACCTCCATTTTGCCTATATTCGTGCTCTTAAAATTTTTGAGAACTACACTTTATTTAAATGAAATATAAAATAATTCTAAAATCAAAGTATTTTCTTAATATAGTGATATTCAGTATTATACTGATAATGTCATCCTCATTAAAAGCCCAGTTATATAACGACTTTGATAATGCTCAAACTAAATATTGGGTTGATTCAGTGTATAATTCTCTTACTTTGGAAGAAAAAATAGGTCAATTAATATTTGTCAGGGCCAACCATTCTGGATCGGCCTATATAAATGAGGTGGATAATTATATAAAGGATTATGATATTGGAGGTATAGTTTTCTTCCGGGCCGACCCGATTTCTCAGGCATTAAAAACAAATTATTGGAATTCAATGGCCAAAACACCCTTGATGATTGCTATGGATGCAGAGTGGGGTATAGGAATGCGTTTAAGTAATACAGTGAAATATCCTTTGCAAATGGCATTGGGCGCTACCACCGACGATAGTTTGATTTATAAAATGGGGTTTCAAATTGCTATGCAATGTAAACGCATGGGAATTCAAATGAACTATGCACCTGTTGTTGATGTAAATTCAAATTCGGCAAATCCGGTAATTGGAATGCGTTCCTTTGGTGAAAACCCAAATACCGTTGCCATAAAAGCAAGTAACTATATGAAAGGTCTTCAGGATGGTGGTGTTATTGCATGTGCAAAACATTTTCCGGGTCATGGAGATACTAAAAGTGATTCTCATTTAACATTACCCCTGGTAAAAGCCAAAAAAAGGGACCTGCGGAGTACAGAATTTGTTCCATTTGAATATCTGATAGACGAAGGTGTAGCTTCGATTATGACAGCGCATTTATCAGTTCCTGCTCTAGATAATAATAAAAAACGGCCCACTTCTTTATCATATAAAGTTGTTAGTAAACTTCTAAAAAGTAAAATGGGTTTTGAAGGATTAATTATCACCGACGGCCTTGATATGAAAGGTGTTACAAAGTATTATGAAAAAGGTGAAGTTGCAAAAGAAGCCTTTATGGCAGGTAATGATATCTTGTTAATACCCGACGATGTAAAGGCATCAGTAGAATCGATAAAAGCATTAGTAGCCAACAAACCTGATTATATGCAGCGAGTTGATGAAAGTTGCAAGAAAATATTGAAATACAAATACTTAAGTGGTGCTTATAAAAGAAATCCTGTTGATACCAATAATTTGATTAACGAACTTAATAATGAAGATTATTGGAAACTAAGCGAGGAATTGGGAACAAATGCAATAACTATTTTAAGAAATGAAAATAATATAATCCCCATAAGTTTTCCTGATACCTTAAAAACTGCTGTAGTGGTAATTGGTTATAAGAACACCGAATTTGAGAAAACAATTTCTTCATTTATGGATGTTGATATCTATTATCTGAATCATAATTCTGATATTTCTGAAAAACAAAATATTATAACTGAAATTGAAGATGCTAATCTTGTTATTGTGGCTCTTACAAATACAAATATTTCTGCCAGTAAGCAATTTGGCATTAGCGATTCGGATATACAATTTATCAATAATATTTCACTCAGAAAAAAAACAATATTAAATGTTTTTGCAAGTCCGTATGCGCTTAATTTCTTTCCGGATATTAAAAACTTTGAAGCACTAATTGTTTCGTATCAGGATAAAGAATACCTGATGAAGAAGACGGCAGAAATACTACTGGGTATGTCAGGAGCTAATGGCATTTTGCCGGTTTCAGCAGGAGGTTTTAAGGTTGGACATGGCATAAAAACTAGTAAAACAAGACTTACATATAAAAGCCCGAAAGAACTGAATGTTAATGATTTAGTATTGAAGAAGGTTGATTCTGTAGCAATGAACGGTATTGAAATTGGCGCTTTTCCGGGTTGTCAGATTCTTGCAATAAAAGATGGCTATATTTTTTACGATAAGTGTTTTGGATATCATACTTATGATAATAGTTTTCCGGTAAAACCGGATGATATTTATGATTTAGCCTCATTGACAAAAATTCTTGCCACTGTTCCTTCCATAATGAAAATTTATGGGGATACAATAATAGATATTGAAGAACCGATTTCCAATTACCTTCTGTATTTAAAGAAAACAAATAAAAGGAACTTAACGATAAAAGAAATTCTTAGTCACCAGGCAGGGCTTGAAAGTTGGATACCATATTACAAAAATACTTTAAGTACCGATGCTTGGGATACAATGGTTTATCATTCGCGAATAAACGAACAATACCCTGTTAGAGTGGCTCAGTCGATGTATATTCATGAGTATTATGCAAATAAGATTTATGATCAAATAGCAAAATCGCCATTGGGCGAAAAGAAGTATCAGTATAGTGATTTAGGGTTTTATTTGTTTCGTCAATTAATTGAAATATCAACAAATTCAGCATTTAACAACTATGTATTAGAAGAGTTTTATACACCGCTGGGTTTAAAAAATATGAGGTTCAAACCACTTGATTTTTTTGATCGTGATAGAATTTGTCCTACTGAGAAAGACAAAACATTCAGGTATCAAACACTTCAGGGTGATGTTCATGATCAGGGTGCCGCAATGCTAGGTGGTGTTTCAGGACATGCAGGTTTATTTTCAAACTCATATGACGTAGCTGTATTGATGCAAATGTTTCTCAATGGAGGTTCTTATGGAGGAAGAAAATATCTCGATTCAAATGTTGTAAAGAAATTTACTTCCAGTCATTTTACGGATAATGATAATAGGAGAGGTCTTGGATTTGATAAACCACTGCTGGAATACGAAGACCATGGGCCGAACTGCAAAAGTGCATCATCATTAAGTTTTGGCCATTCAGGCTTTACTGGTACTTATGCCTGGGCAGATCCTGAAAATGGTCTTATATACATTTTTCTTAGTAACAGAGTTTACCCTGATATGTATAATAATAAACTTGGAGAACTGGATATAAGAACCAATATACATCAGTTATTTTATGATGCATTAGATCAATAAAAATTTTGTTAATTTGCCACACCAAAATTATAATTTATAATATATGAAGAATAAAGCTAAGAATACAGGATTATGGGTTTTAGCCGTTGTTTTAACCATGGTATTTGTAATTTATCAAAGGGCAACAGGGCCGACTTATCCAAAAAAAGGTTCTGTAGAAGTTGCCGGAAAAACTATCGATTTTAAATTATTAAGATCTTATGAGGTAGGCAATAATGCGCCAGTTGAAATTGATGTTGAAAATAAAGACGTTACAGGTGTTTTTACCTATAAACGATACAAAAGTTACGACGAATGGACAAGCGTTGAAATGAAAAGGGTAGGTGATAAACTTACCGCAGAAGTACCTATGCAACCTGCTGCAGGGAAAGTAACTTATAAAATAGATTTAAAAAATGGAGGAAAAACAGTAACTTTAACTGAAGAACCTATTATTTTAAGATATAAAGGAGTAGTCCCAAAACCTGTCCTTTATCCTCATATATTTTTTATGTTTATCTCAATGTTATTTGGGCTTAGAGCCGGTATTGAAGCATTATTTAAAGGAGGAGATAGTAAATACTATGTGGGAGTAACCTTATTCTGTTTGTTTATTGGTGGAATAATTTTAGGACCAATAGTGCAAAAGTATGCCTTCGATGCATACTGGACAGGCTGGCCATTTGGGACAGACCTTACTGATAATAAAACAGCAGTTACGTTGATATTCTGGATTATTGCATATATCATGCTAATGAGAAATCGAAATCACATAACCATGGTTATTGTGGGAACTATTGTTATGATTGCAGTATATATTATTCCTCATTCTGCCTTTGGTTCTGAAATCGATCATACTAAAACAGAAAATGTAAAAACTGAAATCTCCGAATGAGCATTAGTATAATTATTATAGCAATCACCGTTATAATATCGGTATTAGCATTCAATAAATTGGAACTCTTTGATAAACTAAAATTCAATCCTTATCTAATCAAAGAGCACAAACAGTGGTGGCGGTTTTTATCGCATGCACTCTTGCATTCCGACTGGATGCACTTGCTGATTAATATGTATGTGCTTTATTCATTTAGTAGTATAGTAGAAGATACATATTTTAATCTCTTCTCCTACAGGGGATTACTGTATTTTGTACTGCTTTATGTTGGTGGTGTTTTGTTTTCAACAGTTTTCGATTATTCTAAACAAAAGTCAAATCCATATTATAATGCAGTTGGCGCCTCAGGAGCTGTATCTGCTGTTGTTTTCTCGAGCATACTAATTTTCCCTGGAGGCAGCATATTTTTGTTTCCCATTCCCTTCCCAATACCTTCATGGGTATTCGGAATTTTATATATAGTTTATTCAGCATATATGGGAAAGAAAGCCAATGATAATATAGGGCACAATGCTCATCTGTGGGGAGCTATTTATGGAATAGTTTTTACAGCAGTTACTATTCCTAACCTGGTAAGTGGTTTATTGCAAAGAATATTTTAGTTTTAATATTTCTGTTACAAAAATGTCATGATTTTAGTGGAAAATAATTTTATTTATTATATCTTCGTGCTTTACCACTGATTAAATTAATGCGAATAAAAATTCCCAAATACTTACTTGTCATTTTCTGTCTAATAGTAAATGCACAACTTATCAGTCAAGTGCATGTGGTACCCATTGGAGACAGGAAAATTGAACCTCAGCAATCATTGAGTCAGGGACGTATTAATGCCATTACCGAGGATGACAATGGTATAATGTGGATAGGAACTCTCGACGGTCTGAATAGTTATGATGGCTATAATATTCAGGTTTTTAGGCATAAAATTGGAGATTCTACGTCAATTAGTAATAATACAATAAACGATCTCGATAAAGATACCAAGGGGAATATTTGGATAGCAACTGAAAATGGTCTTAACCTTGTTAATCCCAAAACAAATACTTTTAAGTCTTTTCTTGTAAAGACAAATAGTTTTAAGGGAAGAAATGAAAATCAAATAACTGCTGTATATGTTGATGAAAACAATATTGTTTGGTATTCAACTTATGGTGCCGGAATAGTAAAATTTGATTACGAAAAAGGGAATAAGGAGTATGTAAGTCTCGACATTGATAGTTTGGGAGAGGCTTGTCAAAATGTAAAAAAATTTATTGTAGATAATGAAGGTTATATTTGGTATGCCTGTGCTAATGGTAACCTTTATAAAGTTGATGTAGTTAATAAAACAATTGAGAATATTAAATTTGATGGAGTTTCTGATGAAATAGTTAACAAAACATTCATATCCTCTATGTTTAAAAGTTCTAGTGGGAAAATCTATTTTACAACTCAAGGTGAAAATTATGGTCTCTATTATTATAATCCAACCAGTAATTTAATCGAAGCAGACGAATCTTTTAATTCAAAATTAAATAATGATCAGTTTATTTCTTGTTTAAGGTTTTTGAGTGATATTAAGGAAGATGAATCAGGGAATTTATGGGTATCATCGTCCTACCGAGGTGTTTTTAAATATTCCTACGATAACTCAATTAGTTTTTATCCCGACTATATTCTGGATAAGACAGAACAGGAATATTTTGGTGGATCGGAAATCAAGTCATTATATTTTAGTAAAAGTGGTATTTTATGGTTCGGTACTAATGGTTATGGACTTTCAAGTATTAACGATTTCAATTTTTTCTTTAATACTATAAGTCCAAATCAATTTTCTAATGCATTTACTACCAAAAGTGTACGATCAATATTCGATGATGAAAATTATATTTGGGTTGGCGGCTATAAAGGGCTTGTAAGGATTGACAAACGGAATAATATTATAAAATCCTATTTGTTTGGAAGTGCAATCTACACACTTTTCCCCAATCCAAAAAACAATAATTTAATTTTTGTTGGCACTGATGGTGGAGGTTTATATCTGTATGATAAGTTAAAACACAGCTTATTAAACAAATTCCCGCCCATTACTATTAACCACAAACTTGAAGGAACTAATATATATTTTGTCAATATATTAAATGACTCAATATTATGGATAGGCAGGAATATTGGCCTTGAAAAGTATAATTTAAACTCAAATGAGTTTAATTATGTAAAAATAAAGGATGATATTCAATTTAAAAACGAAAACTATTTTAGTGTTTTGTGTTCACATGTCGATGATAAGGGAAATTCATGGTTTGGCTCTATAAGAAATGGCTTATGGCTTTATAATAAAGAAACCGATTTATTAGAGAAGCATTTGTTGAAGGTAGAGGGTTTACAGCCGCAAAGAATTAATTCGATTAACCATGATTCAAAAGGAAATTATTTTGTTTGTACTGATATCGGGCTATATTATTCAAGAAGTTTTGACAGTACATTTACTCATCTTAGCACTATTGATGGTTTGCCAAATAATTACATTTATGCATGTATTGAAGATGAACAGGGAAATTATTGGTTAAGCTCAAATAAAGGAATTACGAATTGGCGTTTTAAGAATAATAGTTTTGTAACCTATTCTGCAGTTCATGGCTTACAAGATGATGAATTTAATACAGGTGCATATTATAAAGGTTCCGATGGTGTTGTTTATTTTGGTGGTATTAATGGCCTAACTTATTTTAAACCTAAATATCTTAATGATTTTAATAAAGAATACCAATTTGCATTAATAAAAATACATGAAAACAATAATGAAGTGAAGCCCAAGGAGATTTCGCCGGGAAACTATACTCTTGATATGAATGAGTATAGTAACAATATTAATATAGAATTTGCTCTTTTTAGTTACCTTGGAACTAAGAAGAATGAATATGAATATAGAATAGCAAATCATGACTCTGAATGGCTACAACTTGGATCTTCTAATAATCTGGTGATTGAGAAACCCAATCCCGGAAAACAAACTATTCAAATAAGGGCAAGAGTTGTTGGCAAAGAATGGAATAAAAGACAACTTAACATCCAAGTTAATAAACCTCCTCACTTATGGCAAAGATGGACTTTCTGGGCAATTATTATAATATTAGTTAGTGTATTAATCTTTATTTATATAAAACTCAGAATCAGGAAAATAAGAATTGAGAAAAATAAACTGGAAAATATTGTTGCCGAAAGAACGAAAGAACTTACTATAACTAATGCCGATTTACATATTTCTAATCAAACAAAAGACAGATTATTTTCTATTATTGCTCATGATTTAAGAAATCCTCTTAATTCATTATTGGGCTTTACTTCTCTGCTTCACTCAAGATCGCAATCCTATAGTAAAGAAGAAATAAATAGTTTCATTGAAGTAATCTATAATTCTTCAAAAAATCTTAATAATTTGCTAGACAATCTTTTAGGTTGGTCTCGTTTGCAGATGAATAAGATTATTTCAAATCCGCGTAATATTTCATTAAATGATATTATAGATTCAAACCTGGCATTTTTGGATGGCAATATTGAAGGAAAGAAAATAAGTTTAATCAATAAATGTGAAAATAATTTATTCGTTTATGCCGATTTTGATATGGTTTCATTAGTGGTTCGAAATATTTTGTCTAACGCAATAAAATTCTCATATAAAGGTGGAAAAGTAGAACTTGAAAACTCTAATTCGGAAAAACATATAATACTTACTTTTAGAGATTATGGAGTAGGAATGGATGATGAAACAAGAAACAGAATACTAAACTCTGATAAAAATATTTCCAAATCAGGCACTGATAATGAGCTTGGCACAGGTTTAGGCCTTTTGCTCTGTAAGGATTTTCTTGTAATGAGTAACGGTAAAATGTTGATAGAAAGCGAATTAAATAAAGGAAGTGTGTTCTCAATTTATCTTCCCAAACCCCATGTCTAAAACCTTTAATGGCATTAAAGTATAACTGAAGTTGTCCTTCCGATATAATGAACGAACGAAAGCATAACTGAATAAAAAGTAATCCCTGTTTGTCGTTATTTCCTCAATTGTTTTAGTAGAAAATGTAGTCCTGTCAGCAATTCCTTTTATAGAGTTAAATTTAAACTCTAAATCAAAGCATTTCATGCCAATTATTTCGGACATAAAAAAAATATATTCCTTTACGTATTTTTTTAGTTTTTTATTGCCCAGTTCATTAATTCCCGAATAGCCGCCATCATTACTGCTGCAATAAAATGGAGATGATTTTAATAAATCAGCAATAAGTAACTTTTTTAACTTTATTTGGGTTAACCATAAGTTGGATTTTGACCATCTTATATAATCGTAAAGCTGCTTTGTTATGTGGCCATTTTTTGAGTATAAAATCAACCAGTTCCACCAACTTTCAGCATTATTAGTATAGTTGCTAAAACATGATGTTAACATTGTATCATCGGCTCTAAGAATAATATCGATCAGTTTAATACCCGAAGTTATTGGCTTCATCAGGTTGACTTCAAATTCATAACCCAGTCTTTCAAGTGATGCAATAATAAAATGGATAGTTCCAAAAGGATATTTTGTTGAATATGAAGTTGAAGGTGTTAAGTATCTTTCATTAATAAGGTTAGGGTTAAGTTTATTGGGGTTCGATGCTAATAAATCATTTTGCTTACTATCGAAAGCAATAATATGCTGGTCGATGCATTTGAAACCTGGAGGTACAACGAACATATCTATGAAAACTAACTCGTCAATATTTAAATATTTTGAGTTATCAAGCCAAATATATTCGCCACTATCACAAAAGCCTACAATATCCCAATTAAGGATATTATGTAAAATAATTCCTGATAAAATTCCATCTAAATCAGTATTAATAATGCCTTTTCTTTTTTTCGACAGAAGCAAGTCGTTAGGTAAAGGGTTCATTGCAAAGTATTTATTTCAAAAATATGCAAAAAATTAATTTCTTGCAATACAATATTATTATTTGCCCTCCATTAATCGCTTCTTAATGAAAGTGATTAACAAATATTAAGTCATAGATTTATTATTTCTGTGTAAATTGCGCGATAATTAATAATGAAGAATCATGCTTGAATTATTTATACTAATTCCTTTGTCTTTCACGATACCAACTGTTTTTACATGGTTGGTTTTTGAAAAAGCCGGACGTAAAGGATGGGAAACATTGGTTCCCTTTTATAATCTTTGGGTCATTAATAAGATAATCCAAAAGCCAATTTGGTGGTTTTTGTTATTGTTTTTCCCATTTATAAATGTTTTTGTTTATATGTTGATGCTGGTTGAACTTGTTAAAGGTTTTGAAAAGCATAAATTATATGAGCAGTTCTTCGCTGTTGTTATTCCGTTCATTTATTTTCCATATTTGGGCTTTAAGGCAGATGAAAAGTTTGTGCCTGCAAATGAGAGGAAGAAGTATGAAAAAGGTTTTGTAAGAGAATGGGTTGATGCAATAGTTTTTGCTGTTGTTGCTGCAACAATAATACGTACTTTTCTACTTGAAGCCTACACTATTCCTACATCTTCAATGGAAAAATCATTATTGGTGGGCGATTACTTATTCGTAAGTAAAATTGCTTATGGACCTAAAGTGCCAAATACGCCAATTTCATTCCCATTTGTTCATCATACTATGCCATTTACTGAATCTACCAAGTCGTATGTTGAATGGATACATCTTCCATTTTATCGTTTCCCCGGCTTCGGTAATGTTGAACGCTATGATGCTGTGGTTTTTAATTATCCTGAAGGAGATACAGTTTCTACCCGATATCAAAGTAACAGAAGTTATTATGTTCTGGAAAAGGAGTATGGCAGAAAAAGACTTTGGAGCGACAAAAGGAATTTTGGTGAAATAATTTACCGACCTGTTGATAAGCGAGAAAACTACATAAAAAGATGTATTGGGTTACCTGGCGACTCTTTAAAAATTATTGATCGTCAGGTCTATCTTAATGGAGAAAAGTCGTTTAATCCCGCCGGAATGCAATTCCAGTACTGGGTTCAAACTGATGGTAGTAGTATTAATCCCAGAATTCTGGATGAATATAATATCACAGAATATAGCAGAATGCCCCAGCCTGGATTGTTTATGTTTGTTTTAACAGATGAGGCTAAATCGGCTATTGAAAATTTGCCAATCGTAAAGTCTGTAGTTGCCTTTAATAAGCCTGCAGGAGAATGGGATGAGGGAATATTTCCACAAGATGAAGGATATCAATGGAACAGAGATAATTATGGACCTATTTACATACCAAAAAAAGGAGTTAGTATAGAACTAAATGAAGATGTGCTTCCTCTTTATAAAAGGTTAATAACTGTTTATGAAGGTAATACTCTTGATGTGAAAGATGGAAATATTTACATAAATGGAAAAATAGCAACTTCTTTTACACCTAAACTGAACTACTACTGGATGATGGGTGATAACAGACATAATTCTGCTGACTCTCGATTTTGGGGATTTGTACCTGAAGATCACGTAGTTGGAAAAGCTGAATTTGTATGGCTTTCACTCGACCCCAATAAATCAATTTTTAATGGGAAAATTCGATGGAATAAAGTATTTCGCATGGTTAAATAATAAATTTTGCGAAAAAAAATTGTAGGTTTGTGAAAATAATGATCAATAATGCCAAAAAAGTCGAATAAACTTAAAGTTCCGGAAAAAAAAGTAGAAAAGAAAATTGAGAAGAAAACGGCCTCTAAGAAAAAAACTGTTAATACCAGTAAGGCAAATAAAAAATCGTTTTCTTTTGACCTTAAATATCAAAGAGTATTAGGGTTCTTTTTCCTGCTGTTTTCAGTTTATGTCTTTCTGTCGATAAGTTCATTTATTGTTAACTGGTTCGATGCAAATCCGTCAGATGAACTGGCAAATACAATTTCGTCATATTTCAGTGATCATGCCAAACAGGTAGAAGTATGGACAGGAAAGTTTGGTAGTATCATTTCCTCATATATAGTTTTAAAAGGATTTGGCTTAGGCGCTTTTTTTATTCCTTTATTATTATTGGCTATTGGTCTTAAGTTGTTGATAAACACCGCTTTGTTTAAAACATGGACGTGGTTTCAAGTTCTTACAATAAGTTTTTTATGGATTCCTTTACTATTTAACCTCATTTTTCCGGAACATCCAGAAAACATATTGGGGGGATTATTAGGAAATCAACTTAATGTATGGCTATCGAACTATATAGGTAGAGTAGGTTTGATATTCAGTTTGGTTTTTGTACCTGCAGTATTTCTATTGATAGATTATCAATTTAATTTCAGAAAAAAGAAACAAACTGATAAACATGCAGCGTCTCCTAAACCAAACACCTACGCTAAGGATGATTTATATAATACTGTTGAATTTTCAGTGGAAGATCCTGAGGATGAAGAAGACTTGCCTCAATCAGAAGATATTAAAACTGAGAAACCATCAAATTCCTTTAAAATAGAACTAGATGCTTCAGTAAAAAAAGAGAAAGAGGAAAAAGAAAATAAATCTGGTGAAATTGAATTTACTGTTGAAAAGCCAAAAGAAGAAAAGGTTTCTGACGAAAAAGTAAAGCCGGGAGAACATTTTGGAGTAGATTCTGAATACGATCCAACTTTGGATTTGCCTAATTTTAAGATGCCGCCTTTAAGTCTGCTGGAAGAATATGGCAGTGAAAACATTGAAATAGACTCGGAAGAACTGGAAAGAAATAAAGTAAAAATTGTAAATACTTTAAAAAACTATTCCATAGAAATAACCAAGATAAAAGCCACAATAGGACCTACAGTTACACTATACGAGATTGTGCCTGCTCCTGGTGTTCGCATCTCGAAGATAAAAAACCTTGAAGATGATATCGCTTTGAACCTGGCTGCTATGGGCATTAGAATTATTGCTCCAATTCCCGGAAAAGGAACCGTTGGTATAGAGGTGCCGAACAAAAATCCGAATACGGTTTCCATGCGTTCTATTATTGGATCCGACAGGTTTAGAAACTCAAAATATGAATTACCTTTTGGCCTGGGAAAAACAATTGCAAACGAGAGTTTTGTTGCTGATTTAACAAAAATGCCACATATACTTATGGCAGGGGCCACCGGGCAGGGTAAATCAGTAGGGCTAAATGCCATAATTGCTTCACTGCTATTTACCAAGCATCCTGCTGAATTAAAATTTGTGATGGTCGACCCTAAGAAAGTTGAACTTACGCTTTTTTCAAGAATAGAAAGACATTATCTGGCAAAACTTCCTGACTCCGAAGAAGCCATTATTACAGATACTAGAAAAGTTGTTAGAACTTTAAATTCCCTTGGAATAGAAATGGATCATCGTTATGAACTACTTAAGGATGCTCAGGTTAGGAATTTAAAAGAATACAACCGTAAATTTATTGCCCGAAAGTTAAATCCCAATCAGGGACATAAGTTTCTGCCATATATTGTTTTGGTTATCGATGAGTTTGCCGATTTAATAATGACAGCAGGTAAGGAGGTTGAAAATCCAATTACACGACTTGCTCAGCTGGCACGTGCTGTTGGAATTCATCTGATTATTGCCACTCAACGTCCTTCTGTAAATATAATTACCGGAACAATTAAGGCGAATTTCCCGGCCAGGATTGCATTCAGAGTTATATCAAAAGTAGATTCCCGTACAATACTCGATACAGGTGGAGCCGACCAATTAATTGGAAGGGGAGATATGTTGCTTTCCACAGGTTCTGATATTATCAGACTGCAATGTGCATTTATCGATACACCAGAAGTTGATAAACTTACTGAATTTATAGGTTCTCAACGAGCTTATCCCGATGCCTTTTTCCTTCCCGAATATGAAGATGAAGAATCAGATAAAAAAGCGGAATATAATGCCGAAGAAAGAGATGAACTTTTTGAAGATGCTGCATATATTATTGTTCAAAACCAACAGGGATCAACTTCACTACTCCAAAGAAAACTTAAATTGGGATATAATAGGGCAGGCAGAATTATTGATCAGCTAGAGGCTGCCGGTATTGTTGGCCCATTTGAAGGAAGTAAGGCGAGAGAGGTAAGAGTAGCCAATGAAATGGCTTTGGAACAGTTTTTGAAAGATTTAAATACTCCTGAATAATCATAAATAATTGATTAAGAAAAATATGAAAAATATAATAATATTATTTGTACTTGTTTTTTCTGTAAGTGCTTTTGGACAAAGTAATAAAGAAGCTGAAGAACTCGTAAAAGAGGTAATTAATAAAATATCATCCTACGATAATTTTAAGGCTAACCTTAGTTATACCATGGTAAATAACGACATGGATATAAACGAAAAAAAGACAGGTAGCATAATAGTTAGTGGCGATAGTTACCGCATAGAAATGGAAGGTCAGATAATTATTTGTGATGGAGTTTCGTTATGGACATATATAGTAGATTCTAAGGAAGTTATGCTAAGTAATGTGGCTGACAGCGAAGAAGATATTTCGCCAACTAAAATTCTCACCACCTATGATGAAAACTATAAATCGAGTTTTGATAATGATAAGAAATATAAAAATTCAGATATTAAAAAGATTGATCTAGAAACTAGTGAGGATAAAGGCTTTCAGCAATTAAGTCTTGTTGTAAATAGTTTGGATAAAAGTCTTGAGAGTTTTTCAATATATGATATGAATGGAAGTGTTTTTACCTACCACATAATCGATTTAAAACCAAATATTGAATTGCCTGAAAATACTTTTAAATTTGAAACTAGTAAACACCCTGATGTGGAAATTATCGACATGAGATAATTTAACTTTTATGTCTTCTTTTGTTGTGTTCGTAGGTTAAGCCTGATAAACCTATATATCCCCATCCTATTATTAGCAACAATCCTCCAAGGGGAGTAACATATGCCAATGGGCCTAAACTCAATCCGGTTAGTTCCGATAGTGAAACTATATATAAACTACCTGAAAATAGCACTATCCCTATAAAAAATAAGTAATATATTGTAGTTATGTATGCTCTCTTTAAGTATCTGTTCATAAATGTTATTCCCAATAAGGCAATAGTATGAAACATCTGATATTGAACGGCAGTATTCCAAACTTCAAATTTGTCTTGTGAAATATTACCATTTAGTAAATGACTACCGAAGGCTCCTAAAATTACTGCTAATCCGCCAGAAATACCAACGGTTATTAAAATGCGTCTTGTCATCTGTTGATTTGCTTTTATTATTGGCTAATATAGAAAAAATCAAAATATAATTAACTTTGCAATTCATTAAATAATAGTTATGAAGACTTCAGTAGAGATTAGTTATTACCCATTAAATGTTGAATTCATTCCTCATATAAAAGATTTTATCAGCCGTTTGAATAATTATGACGAAATTTATGTAAAAACAAATGGTATGAGTACTCAGGTGTTTGGTGAATATAAAGATGTGATGAATATCCTAACTACCGAAATAGAAAAGTCATTCCAATTGCCACATTCAGTATTCGCACTAAAAATTATTAATGCTGATTTAAATATTTATCTTGATGGAGATAAGTAGTTTTTTCGAAACATTTTATACAAATATACTTCATACATCAGTACTTGAGTTAATAGCTGTATTTTTTGGCCTGCTGAGTGTTTGGTATGCCAAGAAAGCAAATATCTTAGTCTATCCAACAGGGATAATAAGTGTTCTTATTTATGTAAATATTTGTTTTGAAAGTCAGTTATATGCAGATATGGGAATAAATGCATTTTATTTCATTATGAGTGTTTATGGCTGGTTAATGTGGTCGAAGAAAATTGATAAATCTAAAGAAAGAAAGATAAGCTGGAGTTCCAAAAAATTTAATTTAGGTAGTCTTGGCTTTTTTGTCTTCTCATTATTCGTAACATTGGGACTGCTAAAAATATTTAAAGGAGATGACGCTTTATACTGGAATTCATATATACCTTATATCGATACATTAACAACTGCTCTTTCAATTGTAGCCATGTTGCAAATGGCGCTTAAAAAAATAGAAAATTGGTTGCTATGGATACTTATTGATTTAATTTCTGTACCACTATACTTTTATAAAGGATTGATATTCACAAGTTTTCAGTTTGCAGCCTTTCTGGTATTGGCAATTATGGGCTATTTTGAGTGGAAACGTATTATAGAAAAAGAAAATGCTGTATAAGAATAGAATTTCAATTACAGGTCCTGAATCTTGTGGTAAATCTGTTTTGTCGGTTGAATTGGCAAAACACTATGATACAAAGTTTGTAAAAGAAGTATCCCGTTCATATTTGGAAGGAAAAGCAAATTATTCCTACTCCGATATTATAAACATTGCCAAATTACAATTGAAAAGTGAGGAAGCAAATGCAAAAGAAAATAATGGACTTTTATTTTGTGATACCGATATTCTTGTAAATAAAATATGGATAAATTACGTTTATAACAAAATTGATAAGTGGATTGAAGACAATTTTTTACAACATGAATATGGTTTATATTTGCTATGTTATCCTGATTTGGAATGGCAGTATGATCCATTAAGAGAAAATCCCAATAATAGGGAAGAACTATTTGTATTGTACGAGTCGGAACTAAAGAGTGCAGGCTTTAATTACAAAATTGTAAAAGGTCAGGGTGAGAAGAGGTTGCAAAATGCCTTTAATATTATTGATGGCTATTTAAAAAAGCATGAGTAGAACAGTTAAACTAAATATTTTGTATTTAAGCAGATGGTATCCAAACAGATACGATCCCATGCCAGGTTTGTTTATTCAGCGTCATGCTGAAGCAGCAAAATTGTACAATAATATTGCAGTTGTATATGTTCATGCTGTGGATGTTAAACCTGCTAAAAAGTTTGAAATCATTAAAGAAACGATAAATGATGTTCTTACTATTAAAGTATATTATAGAAGTGTAAAAACCCATATACCTATTCTAAAGCAAATATGTAAAATATTCCGCTATTACAGGGCTAATTTCATTGGTATAAAATCTCTTAAACCCGAGTTCGAAAAAATTGATTTAGTTCATGTTCATATACTCACACGATTAGGCGTGATTGCACTTTTTTATAAATGGTTTAAGAAAACAAATTATATAATAAGTGAACATTGGTCAAGGTACTTGTCTGCTACCGCGGATTTTAATGGTATAATAAGAAAAATGCTCAGCCGGATAGTAACAAAAAATGCATCTGCAGTAACAACGGTTACCGAAAATCTGGCTAATGCTATGAAAAACCACAAACTTGATAATAAAAATTATATTGTTTTGGCAAATGTATTAAGCCCGACATTTTTAAATTACCATGCAGTAAGCCATGATAATAAGGAAATTAAGAACATCGTTCACGTAAGTTGTTTCGAAGATAAATCAAAAAATGTAAGTGGTATTTTAAGAGTTGTAAAAAGCATTACAAAAGAAAGAAATGATGTTCATTTTACTCTTGTGGGTGATGGAATGGACTTTTTTAAAATGAAGGAGTATGCCAGTAAGCTGGAAATTTCTCCTGATAAACTTAATTTTACGGGCTTATTGGAAGGGGAGGAGCTGGTTAAAGAAATGAGTACTTCTTCGGCTTTGCTGATTTTTAGCAATTATGAAAATTTTCCTGTGGTAATTAATGAATCCATGAGTTTAGGAGTGCCTATAATTTCAACAAATGTTGGAGGTATTTCTGAATATCTCAATGCCTCAAATGGTATATTAATTAAAGCTGGCGATGAGGATGAGTTAAAGAAGGAACTGAATTTATTTCTGGATGGAAAATATGTTTTTAATTCTGAAAAAATAAAACAAAAAGCAATTCATGATTTTAGCATGAAAAATGTTGGCAACCAGTTAAATAAGATATATTTGGAAACCTTAGGATAAACTATTCGTGCAAGGCAAGCATTGGCACATCCAACATAAAAAAATCTTTTTTGTGAATCTCATTATTGAATAAATAATGAAAAATATTCGACTTATAAGAAATAAAGGAGATAGTATCAATTTCATACTGATCGCAAAAAGTATTTAAACTAATACTTTTATTTTTACTGTCAATAATATTAAAGTGTATTTTTCCATCCGACCTTTTCTTCTTGAAAGCCTGCTTAAGACTTTCCATCTTTTTTTGTGCTGTGTTAAAGTCGCTTTCTATATTGAAATGTGTTACATAAATTGTAATATCCAAATTATGAAAAAGTTTGAAAATCAAAACTAATTTGGCATAGTCAAGGTCGCTAAAGTTAGTGGCGTACAAAATGTTTTTAGGTATAGTAATTTTGCTATTTTCCGGAACGGCAATTACCGGAAATTTTACTTTTTTCATGATTTTTTTAGCCATACTTCCCTGAAGGAAACTTTTGTTTCCATGTCCCTGAGTTCCCATCACTACGAAAGTTGGGTCAAAGGACTCGCAAATGTTCATTATCTCCCATTCAGCATCGCCCGATAAAATACTACTGCTGATGTTAGCTTTTGGATAATTGCTGTTTTTTAATAGAAGTCTTACAAAGTCCAACAACATACTCAAGTTTTCGTTGGCAGTTTGTCGCATTATATCAAGATATTCACTATTTAAAAACGCGTCAGAATCGATGCCAGCAGGAAAACTACTGTCGGGAACCATAACTCCATCGGGTAAAATATGAAAAATGTGTAATTCTGTGTCTTCTGTATTTATCAGATTTACAGCATATTTGCACACATTTTTAGTGTTTTCTGAGAAATCAACCGGGATTAATATCTTTAACATTTCTAATGTTTTTTAATATTATTTATATCGAAAATAAAAATAAACAATAAATCTGTTCTTTTTGAATTAATACCTCATTTATTTTAAATTTGCAGGGTATGTGGTATTGTTGTTTATATAAATCAACCCGATGAATATTCATTTTATTTCAATAGGAGGTAGTGCTATGCATAATCTTGCACTTGCTCTCAAAAATTCGGGACACAGGATTACAGGCTCTGATGATGAAATTTTTGAGCCTTCCCGTGGAAGATTAAAAAATGCAGACCTATTACCTAATGAGTTCGGTTGGTTTCCTGAAAATATTAAGGACAATTTAGACATAGTAATTTTGGGAATGCATGCAAAGCCTGATAATCCGGAACTCCTCAAAGCTCAGGAACTAGGTTTAAACATTGTTTCTTATCCGGAATTCATTTTCCATCAGTCTCAAAACAAAAAGAGAATAGTTATTGGTGGTAGCCATGGTAAAACCACCATTACTGCAATGGTAATGCATGTTCTTTCAGATATGAATGTGGATTTCGATTATATGGTTGGCTCAAAAATTAAGGGCTTTGATGTAATGGTTAGGTTAAGTGATGCACCGGTTATTGTTCTTGAAGGTGATGAATATTTGAGTTCCCCAATTGATAGAAGACCTAAATTTCATTGGTATAAACCTCATATTGCAGTGCTTACAGGAATTGCCTGGGATCATATTAATGTGTTCCCAACATTTGAAAATTATTTGGAACAGTTTTCAATATTTGTGAATCTGATAGAACCTAAAGGGAAACTGTTTTATTATGATGGCGATAAGAACTTGAAAAATATAGTTAATAGAAGTGAAAATAATATTCTTAAAGTTCCTTATAGCATGCTCCCCAATGAAACAGAAAATGGAATAACGTATGTGTTGCAAAATGAACGCAAATATCCATTGCAAGTTTTTGGAGACCATAATTTGACTAACCTAAATGCAGCCAGGTACATTTGTAATGAAGTAGGTATTCCAGATGAAAAGTTTTTTAATTCTATACAAAACTTTGATGGCGCATCCAATCGTTTGGAATTAATAGCAAAGTCGAATGGAAATTTTGCTTTTAAGGATTTTGCACATGCTCCTTCTAAAGTTTTAGCTACTGTTGAGGCCGTTAGAAAACAATTTGAAGAAAAGAAATTAATTGTATGTTTCGAATTGCATACTTATAGTAGTTTGAATTCGAAATTTATTACGCAATACAACGGCTGTCTGGAAAAGGCTGATGAGGCTGCCGTTTATTTTAATTCTCATGCATTAAAAATGAAGAGACTGCCGCAACTTACAGAAAATGAAGTTTATAATGCGTTTGGTAGTGAAAATGTTGTGGTTTTTAGCAATTCATCAAAATTGCAGGACTGGGTAATAAATAGAAATGCTGGTGAAACTGTTTTCCTATTTATGAGTTCAGGTAATTTTGATGGTATTAATATTGAAGAATTTTCTAAAAAGTTAATTTGAAAAAAAATGTTTACATATTATTAATTTTGATTTTCAGCACTTGTAAGTTGGCTGTTAGTCAGAATGATACAGTAGTAGGTGATGCTGACCATCCCTTTATTATCGGGAATGTTGGTTTTGCAGTTGACAGTATTGAGACGATAGTAGGAGACTTACCGAAAGGGGAGGTTTTCGACTTTAATATTGATATAAAAAATTTTGGTGAACGAACTATTAGTTTCAGAAGTGGTAAGTCGAGCAATTTTGTTGATTTGGCATACACTCCTGAGAAATTACAACCGGGGCAAAGTGGAGTTATGAATGTAAAGTTTAATGTTTTACGTGAATTGCCTCCCGGCGAAATGAGTGTAGAACTGGTTGTTGAATCTGATGATAAAAAAAGCCCTTTTAAATTCCTTTATCTTAAAGCAAATATTTCGGAGGATCCCGACCTTTATGAAAAGAAAACTGTAATCGATACTGTCCCTAGATTAATATTCGATCACTACAATTATGATTTTGGACATTTAAAGAAAGGAAAAACAGTATATCATGCCTTTATGTTTTCCAATATGGGGAGTAAAGATCTGGTAATTAAATCCATAGAAACGTCACCTGGCTGCAAGGTTGTAGGGGTTCCCAATGAATATATAGCCTCCGAAGAGAACGGTAGTATAGTTGTGCGATTAACCTTTTTTGCCAATTATGGTGTTCAGCATCATTCAATAACTGTGAAAACCAACGATCCTGTTCATCCTGAGATTATTTTGGGTATTCATGGCTCTGTGTATCAGAAATCTCCAACAAAAAGAGACCCCGGTTTCTGCATTGAAGAGTAACCGGGGTTAGAAATATATTTTAATTGAATATGATTATCCGTTCATGGAAATCAGGAATTCCTCATTAGTATCAGTAAATCTCATTTTATCTTTCAGGAAGTTCATCGCTTCAAGTGGATTCATATCAGCCAGGTGGTTTCTAAGTACCCATATACGCTGTAGTAAATCTTTGTCTACAAGTAAATCTTCACGGCGTGTACTTGACCCAACAATATCGATGGCAGGATAAATTCTTTTGTTTGAAAGTTTACGATCCAGTTGTAATTCCATATTACCTGTTCCTTTAAACTCTTCAAAAATAACTTCATCCATCTTCGAGCCTGTATCAACAAGTGCGGTTGCTAAAATTGTTAATGAACCACCATTTTCAATTTGGCGTGCAGCACCGAAGAAACGTTTTGGCTTTTGTAAAGCATTAGCTTCAACACCACCTGAAAGTACTTTTCCGGAGGCAGGTGACATAGTGTTATATGCCCTTGCCAGCCTTGTAATTGAATCCAGAAGAATTACTACATCGTGACCTGATTCAGTAAGTCTTTTTGCTTTCTCTAAAATTAGGTTAGCAATTTTAACATGCTTTTCTGCCGGCTCATCAAAAGTAGAAGCAATTACTTCTGCATTTACACTTCTTCTCATATCAGTAACCTCCTCAGGGCGCTCATCAATAAGTAAAACTATCAAATAAGCTTCAGGATGATTAGCCGCTATTGCATTTGCTACTTCTTTTAGAAGAACAGTTTTACCTGTTTTTGGCTGAGAAACTATCAAACCTCTTTGACCTTTTCCAATTGGAGCAAACATGTCCATAATTCTTGTGGAAATAGTCTCTTGTTTGTGGCCTGTTAATTTAAATTTTTCCTCTGGAAATAAAGGTGTCAAAAAATCGAATGGAATACGGTCACGAATTTCATCCGGAGACTTTCCATTTATCTTCTCAATTTTTATAAGCGGGAAATATTTTTCACCTTCTTTTGGTGGTCTTATACCTCCAAATACGGTATCTCCGGTTTTTAAACCAAATAGTTTTATTTGTGATTGTGATACATATATATCATCAGGTGAATTGAGATAATTATAATCGCTCGATCTTAAAAAACCATAGCCATCAGGCATCATCTCTAATACTCCCTCTGCAAAAACAGTCCTGTCCCATACAAATTTTGGTACAGGAGTAGAAACTTCTTTATTTTCCCTTTGAGGTGGACGTGGCTGGTTTTTATCATTATTAGAATGCTGCTCAGGTCTTGTGGGAGGTTTATGTTGCTTATCAGCAGAAGGAGGTGTAGGAGTTACTTTTTCAACCTTTTGTGGCTCAGATGCAATTCTTCTTCTTCTTTGTTTGTCTTTATTGCTCTGTTCTTCTCTTTGTTTTTCAACTTTACGAGCATTGTCGTTCGAAACATCCTTGGTTTCTTCCTTTTTAACTTCCGGAGTATTTTTCTTTTCTTCCTTCTTCTCAACTACAGGCTGGTTCTTTTCAGAAACTTTAACCTCTGCTTGCTTTTGATCAGCAACCTTATCTTCAGTTTTCTTTGGAGTTGATTTTTTTGGTCTTCCTCTTCGCTTTGTGGCAGATTCTTTTTTGTCAGCATCAGGCTTAACATCTTCAGTTTTTTCTATTGATGATGGTTTTTCTGATGGTTTAGGTTTCTTGGATGCCAAGTTTCTGCTTTTGCTCTTTTCTAATAGGCGTTTTTTTTCCTCATCTAAGATTTCTTTCGATGGGTTTAATGCTTGATAATCAAGGATTTTGTATATTAAATCCTGCTTTACAAGTTTTTCTGTCTTCGGAATATTTAATTCCTTTGCTATCTGTCTTAAATCAGCAACGAGTTTGCCGTTAAGCTCAATTATGTCGTACATAAAAAATGGTTTTGTGAAATATCCGGATTCTATAATCCTGATTTATAAAAAATTTGTTATGAGTAAATTTCTTCTATTTTATGGAATATTAAGGTAATATGTCCTTATTTTGAGTTGCAAATATACAAATAATTCAACTATTATTTACATTTTAAGTTTTTTTTGTTTTTATTATTTATTTTTTTTCAAAAAGAATCCTATTTGTAATAATACGAGGACTAAGTACTTATCAATGAAATAATATTTTCTATGTCTGTAAGGTGCTAATAATTGTATGCGTGTAAATATAGAAATTAATTAAAATCAAATAATATAATAATATTTTTAGTCTCATGATTGGGATTTATTATTTTTGCAGCCTGATAAATGAAAATAATATAAAGATGATACAACGAATTCAAACTGTATTTTTATTGCTGGCTTCAATAAGTCTAGCATTAACTTTTTTCTTTCCTATGGCTGAGTTTATTGGAATGAAAGACTCCCTTGTTTTATATATTTATAAAGTACAGAGTTTAGTCCCCAGTTCAACAAATGTATATGATATATGGTTTATTATGCCTTTGTTGGCAATAGTTTCACTGGTAATAGTGTTCTCGTTGATAACCATATTTATGTATAAAAACAGAATTGGTCAATTGAAAGTAATTCGTTTTATGATGTTCTTAATAGCCGCTATGATTGGTGTTGTTTTTTTATATTATTACGACATACTCGCTGCCACGAGTGGTGCTGAACCAAATTTTGTCCAGGTTGGAGCATTTGCACCACTTCTTAGTTTGGTATTTCTATATTTGGCCTATAGAGGAGTTATGAAGGATGAGAAACTTGTACGTTCAGCCGATAGATTGAGATAGTAAACTATTTGCTTATTTTTCTGTCGGTTTCAAAAATACTCAAATCACTAATCATTTCTTTATTCACGATGAATTTTACAAGGGTAATTTTGTTGTGAAACCCTGATATACCTGCCGCTCCTGGATTTATATGCAGCAAATTATTTCTTTGGTCATTTATTACCTTTAATATATGGGAATGTCCGCTGATAAATAATTTAGGCCTTACCTCTTTTATTCTCTGACTAATCCCTTTGGCATATCTACCCGGATAACCACCAATGTGAATCATCATAACCTTTACGTTTTCGCACATAAAAACTTGAGATTCAGGTAATAGTCTGAGGTGACCACCGTCAATATTACCAAATACTGCTTTTACCGGTTTAAAGGCTTTTAACTTATCATAAGTTTCAATATTACCTATGTCTCCGGCATGCCAAATTTCATCACAATCCTTAAAAAAGGAGAATATTTTAGGATGTAAATACCCGTGAGTGTCGCTTAATAAGCCAACTTTGGTCATTATTAAAAAGTGTATCCAATACCAAGCATCAGCATTTGCTTAAATTGTGTGCGAGGCCCTAATGGCTTACCATCAGCATTTTTAATAATAGTGTCGTCATCGTAAACCAGTTCTGTGGATATGTTAACGTTCAACCAACTATTAACTTTCAGTTCGATAAGTGTTTGCCAGTTTACATCAATGTTTTGAGGATGGTCTAGATAATCAGAAAATAATTCCAGTTTTGTAGAAAGATTAATGTTTTTTGCAAGTTCGTAACTAAGAGTCATTAAAAGTTTAGCACCAAATGCTCCTTTATATTGTTTAGCATCCTGAACTACACCGTTTATTGTATCTGCTGGTTTTAACCCAAAAGCACCCTGATTTGCAAGTTCCTGATCCATCACAACAATAAATCTTGGCGTAACAGGAGAGAAATTTGCACTGAAGTGTTTGTTTGGAGAATAGTTTATGCCTGGACCAAGGTCGATATAAGCAGGAGCAAGAAATCCAGAAATATTATTAGTTGAATCTTTTGTGTAATCGTAACCCTTGGAAAATTGTGATTTGAATGTTAATACAGCAGAAAATGCCCAGTGCTTCCTAAAATGATATTCGTAATTTGAAATAAACTCGATTTTATCTTCCGTTTTCATAGGATCATTTTTCCCTATCAGACTGTAGCCATATGCCAAATCCAACCAGTTTTTCCATGTATGTTTTGCCTTTTTATAATTTGCTTCCATGGTGTATTTTGCAATACCGGTTAATGAACTCTCGCCACCTTGTGACCAGTTTGAAAAGTAACTTTGAGAGAAGTTTAAACTTGCCTTGCCTTTATAAGTCCAGTTTTTTATTGTATCATTTTGTGAAAACAAACTTAAGTTTGCCAGAAGTAAAAGTAATAGTAAGGTCTTTTTCATTGTAAAATATTTGTAAATACTTGAATATTAACTTTATAAATTATTTAGTTTTCTTGTTTTTATGTATATCGCGTCTGCTCTTAAAAAATGCAAATATAATTTTTTATTGATTTATTAGAAACCCGGATTTGTTTGATTAGGGATATAGTTACCGCTTCCGTCAATGCCAAGACGAAATTCAATGAATAAGGTTTTTTTGCTTCTCACAGCTAGATTGTTTTTAACTGCCGGAATCCATCTTAATTCGCTTACTAATCTCAAGGCTTCCTCTGTACATCCACCACCTACATTTTGCTCCACAATTATGTTAGATGGAAGGCCATTGGTTTCAATAATAAAATTTATAACTACTTTGCCCTCAATACCTAATTCTACTGCCTGTTTTGGGTATTGCATTTGCTGGTAAATGTATTTATAAAGATTTGTTTCCTCATTGTTTAATATTGGTATTGCTATGGTGTCAAGTTGTTTAGCATTGTAAATGTTATAACTTGTGTCGCTTTTGTACTGTGATTCCAGAGTTGTATACCCTCGTCTTTTAACAAGTTTATCGTACTTTTTTATTTTAAATTGCAATTCAAATTCGCCGCTTCCGGCCTTCGGAATTCCATAGTCAAAAGCAGGATTCCACTCAATTAAATTAAATATTCGCATGGCCTCCTTGTCAATTTCATCTGAAACAGGCTTAATGATTTTTTTAGATTTCACGCTTCCTTCAGTGTCAGTAGTAAACTCTATTTTCACCAAACCCTCTATACCCGCCTTTTTACTTGCTTCAGGATATGTAAGATGCAAATCAATAAACTGTTTGTACATCTTCCTGTTCATCTTTGGGCTCGGGACTGAACTTGTTTGAGCATAACAAATTCCCGAAAGGAAAGAGATAACTAAAATAACTAAAATGAATCTGGTTTTCATATCAATATATTGAATTCTAAAATTACAAAAAATAATATTTTAATTCTGTTTTAATTGAAATTTGTATTCTTAGTTCCTATATTTTTGTTTCCGGTATTATTCTTAATTTTACTAAAAAAATAATGGAGTTTTTATATTTAGCATTAGGTTTTGTCGTTGCAGGGATTACTACTTTTTTAGTGATGCGTAATACACAGAAAGCCAGGGTTATAGAAGCCTGTCGGGCGAAGGATAATGAAATTATTTCTATTAGAGAGGAGTTCAGCAATCTGGATAAAGAATTATCGGTAATTAAGGCAACTCTTTCTGAAAAGGATAAAATATTGCTGGATGTTGAAAATAAACTCAGAAGCGAAATAAATCTTCGACAGCAGGCTGATATGAATCTGGCTAAATTGGGCACGGAAAAGGACAATCTTCAAAATGAACTTCAAAAGCAAGAATTACATTTTAAAGAATTAAACTCAAAATTTGATAATATTTCTTCAGAGAAACAAAATGCTGAGCGTAATATAATTGTTCTGCAAGAAGAAAATAAATCACTGAAAGAGAAACTGGAAAATGAGCGCAAACAGTTAAATGAAATTCAACAAAAGTTTAAGGCTGAATTCGAAAATCTGGCAAATAAAATTCTTCAGTCGAATACTAAAGAATTTAATGCTGCTTCTATTAAAAATTTAAGCGATGTACTAACTCCACTTAAAGATAAATTATTAAGTTTTGAAAAGAAGGTAGAAGATACTTATGAAAAAGGTATTAAGGATCAAACTAATTTAAAAGTTGAGTTAAGACGTTTGCATGAATTGAGTATGCGTCTGGATCAGGATGCTCAAAATTTGACTAATGCCCTTAAGTCGGATACAAAGAAGCAGGGAAATTGGGGAGAGATAATTCTGGAAAGGGTTTTGGAGAGATCTGGATTGTCGCGCGATCAGGAATACTTTGTTCAGCAGACAGCACATAATGAAAGCGGTCATCTGTTCCGACCCGATGTTGTTGTAAAACTTCCTGATAATAAACACCTTATTATCGACTCAAAAGTGTCGTTAACTGCTTATACGCAATATGTTTCAGAAGATGATGGTTTGAAAAAAGATGCTGCTTTAAAATTACACCTTGCTTCCATTAAGAAACATGTAAAGGAGTTGAGTTCAAAAAGTTATCAAAATTTATCGGAATTTAATTCTCCGGATTTTGTTTTGATGTTTATGCCAATAGAACCAGCATTCGCATTAGCAGTTCAGTCTGACCCTGAACTTTTTAATTATGCCTGGAAAGAGAGAGTTGTTATTGTAAGCCCAACCACATTGCTTGCAACACTTCGAACTGTTGCCTCCATATGGAAATATGAAAAACAAAATCAAAATGCCCTGGAAATTGCAGACAGGGGAGGCCGCCTTTATGATAAGTTTGTAAACTTTATTAAGGATATGGAGTCGATTGGTACAAACCTACAGAGGGCCAGCAAATCCTATGAAGATGCACATAAAAAATTAAGTTCAGGCAGTGGCAATATATTGCGCCAGGTTGAGCAGTTGAAAAAAATGGGAGTGAGCACAAAATCCAGTCTTCCCGATAAATATACTATAGATAATGAATAAGATAGAAAAGGATAAACAGGAAATGATTTACGGTATCAGGCCTTTAATAGAGGCTGTTGATGCCGGAAAAGAAATAGAAAAAGTTCTGATACAAAAGGGGCTTCGCAGCGATGGCTTTAAGGAACTGATGAGTACATTAAAAGAACTTTCTATACCTGTACAGTTTGTTCCAAGAGAAAAGTTAAATCGCCTTAGCAAAAAAAACCATCAGGGAATTATTGCCTTTGTATCTCCGGTTACCTTTTTCAGAATAGAAGATGTTTTACCAATGGTTTTTGAGAAGGGGGAAGATCCTTTTTTTCTAATCCTCGACAGGCTGACTGACGTAAGAAATTTTGGAGCAATTTTAAGAACAGCTGAAGCTTCAGGAGTTCATGCCGTTATTATTCCCACCAGAAATACTGCACAATTAAATTCAGGAACGGTGAAATCTTCTGCCGGAGCTATTTATAAAATACCAATTTGCAGGAGTGAGAACCTGAAAGTTAGTATAAATTATTTGAAAGGTAGTGGAGTGAAAATTTGCGCTGCAACTGAGAAAGCAGAAAAAAGCATTTATCAAACAGAATTATCAGGACCAATAGCAATTATTATGGGTTCGGAAGATGAAGGAGTGTCGCCTGAATACCTTAAACAAGCAGATGAAATGTTTGCTATTCCAATGTATGGAGAAATAGGCTCCTTAAACGTTTCTGTTGCCAGTGGTGTTGTTTTATACGAAACTGTACGACAGAAAATAATTGCAGGTTAATCCTAAGTTTATCAAAAGCATAAAAAAAACTCCGGTTATGAAAATAGCCGGAGTTTTTTCAATATATTTTTTGATTACTTTCTTCTTGCTTCTTTAATTCTTGCTTTCTTACCTCTTAAATTACGGAAGTAAAAAATTCTTGCACGACGTACAACACCTTTTTTGTTTATATCAATTTCCTCAATGAAAGGAGATGAAATAGGGAAAATTCTTTCTACACCTATTCCGTTAGAAATCTTTCTAACTGTGAAAGTTTCTGTTGGACCGCTACCAACTCGCTGTAATACAACTCCCTGGAATTTTTGTAAACGTTCCTTATTACCCTCTTTAATTTTATATGTAACCGTAATAGTATCTCCTGCTCCAAATTTTGGAAATTCTTTTACTTCTACTGAATCTTCTACTAGTTTGATTAAATCGTTCTTGCTCATCACTTTAAATGTTTAAAATGCTATCGTGAAAAATGAGTGCAAATATACATCTAATTATTAAATTGAAACAATATTCTCCAATATTTTTTTGATACTTTGTGTGGTGTTGTATTTATCAGATTATCAGTTTAATAAATAAAGTAAAATTTTACTTCGACTTATTGCTATTTTTTATTTTTATATACTTACGCCTTTTAAAGAACAATAATGATAAAAATTTAGGAGAAAAGTTTAATTTTTTGAAATTAATATTGTGCCCTCAGTTATGTTTTTTTTTCTTAAAAAAGAATCAATAATATTTTATTTGTTATCAAAATCCGGACGTCTTTGTTTGGTTCTGATTAACGATTGTTCAAATTTCCATTCGTCAATCAATTTATCGTTGCCTGAGAGTAAAATATCTGGTACTTTCCAGCCTTTAAATTCTCTTGGCCTGGTATAAACGGGTGGTGAAACAAGGCCATTCTGAAAGGAATCGCTTAGTGCTGATGTTTCGTCGCCAATTACACCCGGTATTAATCTTATCAAACTATCGCTTATTACTGCCGCCGCAAGCTCTCCTCCCGAAAGTACATAATTTCCAATGGATATTTCTTTAGTAATATAATGTTCTCTTATTCTCTCATCAATACCTTTATAATGGCCGCAAAGAATAATGATATTTTTGTACATCGACATTTTATTTGCCATGGGCTGATCCAGTAGATCTCCATCGGGGCTGGTATAAATTATTTCATCATATTCACGTTCTGATTTCAGAAAATCGATTGCCTTTGCTATTGGCTCAATCATCATAACCATGCCAGCTCCGCCTGAAAAAGCATAATCATCAACCTTCTTGTGTTTGTCGCTGGTAAAGTCTCTCAACTGGTGGATGTAAATTTCAGCAAGTCCTTTTGAAATAGCCCTTTTTACAATTGATTCGGAGAATGGCCCCTGTAGAATTTCCGGAAATATGGTAATAATATCTATGCGCATAATTTATCTGAATTATTTGGCAAAAATAAGTTGATTTGGTCAGCTATTTTATCCAAATCGTTTTTGCATTTGTAAATTCTCTAATTCCCAATCCGGCGAGTTCCCTTCCATAACCTGATTGTTTAGTGCCACCGAATGGCAATCGTGGATCCGATTTAGTCATACCATTAACAAATACTGCTCCTGCATGAATGTTATTTGCTAAATAATCAGCAGCATTGCTATCATTAGTCCATATGCTTGCTCCTAAACCATAATTAGTGTCATTTGCAATTCTGAGCATTTCTTCCTTATCCTTTGCGGGAATAACTATCGAAACCGGGCCGAAGGTCTCTTCGTCGTACACAGGCATTCCTTTTTCAACATTAATAAGTAGGGTAGGAGCGTAAAATTTATTGTCAATCCTATCGCCGCCACAGATTAATTTTGCTCCCATAGCTACAGATTTATTTACTTGAAGTTCGATAGTCTCCAATAGATCAATGCGGGCCATAGGTCCAATATCGGTATCATAATCCATTGGGGCACAACAACTAAGCGACTCCAACAATAATTTTTGTTGTTGAACAAAATCTTCAAAAATTTCTTCTTCCACTATAAATCTCTTGGCAGAAATACAAACTTGTCCTGAATTAAGCATACGGGAAGAAACTCCCGTTTGGCAAGCAGTATTGAAATCGGCATCTTTCATTACAATATATGGGTCGGATCCGCCCAACTCCATTACAGTTTTTTTGAGATACTTTCCTGCCTGAGCAGCTACAGCACTTCCTGCTCTGCGACTGCCTGTTAAAGTAACTCCCTGTATAAAATCATTTGCAATTACCTCTTCTGATAAGTCGATATCAATTTTTAAGTTTACAAAAATGCCTTCCGGAAAACCGGCCTTAAGAAATAGATTTTCTATTGCTAATCCACATCCTATAACATTAGGTGAGTGTTTTAAAACAAAAGTGTTTCCTGCCATAATTGTGGGGACAGCAGCACGAAATACCTGCCAGAAAGGGAAATTCCAGGGCATAATCCCATAAATAACTCCTATGGGTTCGTATTTTACATAGGATTTTGATGCATCACTAACTATAAATTCTTCATCTAAATAAGATGCTGAGTTTTCAGCATAATGATTACATAACCACGCACATTTTTCAATTTCTGCCACAGATTCTCTTAAAATCTTGCCCATTTCAAATGTGATAAGCTCTGCCAATTCTTGTTTGTTTTCCAAAAGAGAGTTAGCAAGTAACTTCATTTTTTCACCTCGAGCATTATAGTCCATAAATTTCCATGATAAATGAGCATTATGGGCAATTTCTATCTTTTCATTTAATTCTCCCGAATTTAATTCCTGATATTTTTCTATTTCTTTACCTGTATAAGGATTAGTGGACTTTAGCATATAACGTAATCTTTAATTATAACAAAATTAATCAAAATAATATGGGTTGATAATATTTTTAAGAAAGATTAAAACTGAATATAAACAATGGGTTCGGTACTGATTTTTTGAAACTTTTGTTATTTTTACCTCTTTTAAGACACACATTATTATGAAACGATTTCTATTAGTTGCATTAGTTATTTCCTTGGTTTTAAACATAAGTATGAATGCTCAAAATGCATATAGAATGCCTAATGAGGTAATAAAAGCATATAAAAACGGCACTCGTAATATTGATGGCAGACCTGGTCATAATTATTGGCAGAATTCTTCCAACTATAATATTAGTGCAGAACTCGATGCAGATGCAAGCATATTAAAAGGAGAGGAGACGGTTTGGTATTATAATAACTCTCCTGACTCTTTGAAAATAATGGTCTTACGTCTTTATCAAAATATTTTTAAACTCGGAAATGCCAGAGGCTGGTCAATGGGAGATGTTGATTTAGGTAATGGAATGGTTATAGA
>PKTA01000215.1 GCA_002869365.1 Marinilabiliales bacterium
ACCAACGCGTCTACCAATTCCGCCACTCGGGCTATTGCGCCTCCCGATTAGTATCGGGATCCCCAAAAAGGGAGTGCAAAGTTATAATTTTTAACGTATTAAAAAGCATCCTCCCTAATTTTTATTTTTGCCTGTTGCCTGAACCAATAATTATAGTACTTTTGCAGCGATTTTTGGGCTAATCATTTAATAAATAACAAAATGGCTGACAGGGCAGTTAGTATTTTTTCCGGGAGAGAATCGAGATATCTTGCAAAAAAAATTGCAAAAAGTTATGGTATCGAGCTCGGCAAGTCTATAGTTACTGAATTCTCAGATGGCGAATTTCAAACTTCATACGAGGAAAATATACGAGGAAAAGATGTATTTATTATACAATCTACCTTCCCGAATGCTGATAATCTTTTGGAATTATTAATGATGATTGATGCTGCCAAAAGAGCCTCAGCAAGAAAAATTATTGCCGTTATTCCTTATTTTGGTTATGCCCGCCAGGATAGAAAAGATAAACCAAGAGTAGCAATTGGATCGAAATTAATAGCAAACTTGCTTACTTCTGCTGGAGTAACTCGTTTAATAACCATCGATTTACATGCTGACCAAATTCAGGGTTTCTTCGATGTTCCTGTGGATAATCTTTATGCTTCAAGCATTTTCTATCCTTATTTGAATAAACTTAAACTTCCAAATCTTATTATGGCTTCACCTGATACAGGTGGAACACGCAGAGCAGCCTCTTATGCAAAAGCACTGGGTTGCGGATTTGTTATTTGTTACAAACAAAGAGCAAAACCAAATGTAATAGAACAAATGGAATTGATAGGTGATGTGGAAGGAAAAGATGTTGTTTTGGTTGACGATATTATCGATACCGCAGGAACAATTACAAAAGCCGCTGAACTTATTAAAAGTAAAGGCGCAAGTAGTGTGAGAGCATTTTGTACTCACCCGCTATTTTCAGGAAATGCTTACGAAAGAATAAATAAATCTGTTTTTGATGAAGTGGTTGTTACCGATACTATTCCATTAAAACAACATTCCGATAAAATACAAGTATTATCAACTGCCGATTTAATGGCAGAAGTTATAAATAGAGTACAGAACTTCGAATCGATAAGTTCTTTATTTAAATATAAATAATTACAAATAAATTTTAAAATGAAAAAAGTATCATTGAGCGGTTCTCTTCGCGAGAACGTAGGGAAGAAAGATGCTAAACGCGTTAGAAGAGAAGGTAAAATACCTTGTGTAATCTATGGCGGAGAAAAGCAAATTCATTTTGCTGTTGAAGATTTGGCTTTCGACAGTTTAATTTTTACTCCTGATGTTTACGAAGTTAAACTAGACATCGACGGTAAAGAGTTTAAAGCCATTTTACAGGCTGTACAATATCATCCTGTTACCGACAAGGTTTTACATGCCGATTTTCTTGAAGTATTAGATGGAAAACCAGTTATTGTTGGTGTTCCTGTTCACCTTATTGGTGATTCCATTGGAGTTATAAAAGGTGGTAAATTAATCCAAAAAATGTACAAATTGCGCGTTAAAGGATTAATTAATAAAATTCCTGAATTTGTTGATATCGATATTTCTAAAATTAATATTGGTGGTTCAGTAAAAATCAGAGAAATTGAGTTGGAAAACCTTTCATTACTAGATCCTCTTAATAGCGTTATCGTTAGGGTTAAAGCTGCAAGAGCAGTTGAAGTTGTTGACGAAGATGAAGACGAAGACGGTGAAGAAGGTGAAGGCGGAGAAGGTGAATCAGGTGGCGAAGAAGCCTCAACTGACGCTCCGGCTGAATAAAAAAGTAAATTATTATTCAAAATATCAAGGGATAGGTTTTTTAAACTTATCCCTTTATTTTTGCAAGAAATTTTAAAAAGTGAAATACTTAATTGTAGGTTTAGGAAATATTGGTGCCGAGTATAATAATACTCGTCATAATATTGGTTTCGATGTGGTTGATAAACTGGTTTACGACCTGAAAGGTGAGTTTAAAGTTGATAAACTGGCCTCCGTTGCAACAGTAAAATATAAATCCCGTCAATTGGTGGTAATAAAGCCCTCTACCTATATGAACCTTAGCGGGAAAGCCGTAAAGTATTGGCTTGATAAAGAAAAAATAGATGTCAGCAAATTGCTGGTTATCAGCGATGATATTGCACTCGACATAGGACAACTACGCCTCAAACCCAAAGGCGGCGACGCAGGGCATAACGGACTTACCGATATCATCATTAAACTTAATACAACTTCCTTTCCACGATTACGTTTTGGTGTCGGCAACGATTTCCCCAGAGGATACCAATCGGATTATGTTTTGGGAAAATGGAGTAATAAGGAAATCGATATTTTACTACCCAGAGTAGATACCGCCACCGAAATAATAAAAAGTTTTGTGAGCATTGGAATGGGTCTTACTATGACGAATTTTAATAATAAGTAGAT
>PKTA01000180.1 GCA_002869365.1 Marinilabiliales bacterium
GTAAAAACCAAAATGGTGAAACTCTAAATCGGGATTACCCTTGCTAATGCAATAGTTCAGCTCGTTCCTTACTTCCTATTGCATAAACCGGTTTTAAAATTTTATGTTATTTTTTTAACAAAACTTGCATACTAATGTAAAGTAACATATTTTTGCCTGTTATTTGATTAACACTGTGCTTTTTTAACATATAAATAATACGCAAAAAGAATAGTATGAAGGTTAAAAATTATTATAAGAATCTGCCACATAAGACCATTGAAAGACTTAGTCAGTATCGCAGAGCTTTATTGATTTGTTTAGAGAATGGAAAAACTCACATTTTCTCACACGAAATCGCAAGTATTCAGCATATTACCCCTGTGCAGGTTAGGCGCGACCTAATGTTAATTGGCTATTCGGGAACTTTGCGAAAAGGATATAATATTCAGGATTTGATTGATGTTATCAGCAATATTATCGACGATGAAGCCGGAATAAAAGCTGCAGTTGTTGGTATGGGTAACCTTGGAAGAGCACTTTTGAAATATATCAGGGGTAAGCGTCATAAACTTGAAGTTGTTGTAGGTTTTGATACCAGCGAGGATAAAATTGGTAAGCAATACAACGGTATAACCTGCTATTCTTTAGATGATTTAGACAGGGTTGTAAAAGAAAAAGATATTAAACTGGCTATATTAACCGTACCGGCTGCTTATTCAAATGATGTTGCTGATAAATTAGTTAAGGCAGGTATAAAAGGTATTTTAAATTATACTCCAAAACCAATTCGTGTTCCTGATGAGGTTTATCTTGAGGAATATGATATGATTACAACTCTTGAAAAAGTAGCTTTCTATATAAAAATGCATCAGGAGGAGGAAGAAGAGGAGCAACAACATTCACATGATGCTTAAACCTCTCTCGGATCTTGTTTTAATGGCAGCTTAGCAAGTTTTTCAACTTCTATGCTGGCATAGCCAAATTCTTCAACTACTTTCCCCAATATTAAATATAATCCGTGACCACGAAAAGGATATCTTTTTAAACTATCGGGGAAGTGTGTGGTGTCGAACATCTCACCATGATAATCTACAAAAGTTCCAAAATGCATTAACTCTTTTCTCACAGTTTTTACATATTTTATGGTAACCAGCAAGCCCAGCATTTTTACTTTTTTTCCTATCATATTGTTCATGTTTTTAGCAAAAATATCGCCTCTGAATTTGGTTCTTAACAGGTCGAACCAATTCAAACTTATGGGAAATCCCATAATTTCAATTTCGTCGTAAGCATCTTCCAGTGAGTTGTGAACTAACTTTGGGAGAGTATATTTTTTAGGATGATACTTAAAAAGCAAAGTGTTCTTATGCTCCTTTTTATCAGAGGTTTTTAAAAGATGTGCTTCCCACATAAGTTGTGATTTTATTTTCCCGCTAAAGCGGAATGCGTTTAAGCGAAGCAGAATAATTAATTGCTCAATACCAGGATTTGTTCGGTTCATAAAATCTTCCAAATCTAAATAAGGTCCATTTTCTTTGCGCTCTCTTACAATTGATTTGGCAAACTTACTTTCCAGGTTCGAAATATGAACAAAGCCTGTAAAAACGGTACTTCCCTTAATACTTGTTTTGTATTCACTTTGATTTACACAAGGCAATTCTATGGATGCTCCCTGCCTTTGGGCTTCATTGAAATATACCCATGTATGATAAAAGCCGCCGAAATTATTTATCACAGCCACCTGGAATTCGAGAGGGTAGTAGGCTTTCAAAAATAAACTCTGGAAACTTTCAACGGCATACGATGCCGAATGGGCCTTTGAAAAAGAATAGCCTGCAAAACTTTCTATCTGCCGCCATACCTCCTGAGTAAGACTGTCGGGATAGCCCTTTTCTTTGCAGTTGGAAAAAAACTTATCCACTATTCTTTGGAATTCGGCTTTTCCACGGTACTTACCGCTCATCGCCCTGCGTAACACATCGGCATCAGCCAGATCGAGGCCTGCAAAATGATGACAAACTTTTAAAACATCCTCCTGATATACCATCACTCCAAAGGTTTCCCGGAGTTGTTCTTCCATTACAGGGTGTAAGTATTTGAAATTGTAAGGATTATGAAATCGTTGGATATACTCACGCATCATTCCCGAACGGGCAACACCCGGGCGTATTATAGAACTAGCTGCCACAAGAGTTATATAATTGTCGCATTTTAACTTTTTAAGCAGTCCCCGCATGGCAGGACTCTCCACATAAAAGCATCCGTTGGTTTCGGCCTTTTTTAGTTGTCCTTTTACTATGGGGTCATTCATAAAGTCGTCAACCTTATGAACATCTATCTTCAGCCCTTTGTTTTCTGCAATTATATCAACTGCTTCCTTAATATGGCCTATTCCCCTTTGACTTAGAATATCCAGTTTTTCAAAACCTATGTCCTCGGCAA
>PKTA01000049.1 GCA_002869365.1 Marinilabiliales bacterium
AAACTGTAATTGTGCCCAGAACAAGAATCGAACTTGCACCTCCTAACGGAGACATGGCCCTCAACCATGCGCGTCTACCATTTCCGCCACCTGGGCTAAGCGGCTGCAAAAATAGTATATATTTCCAAATTACATACTTAATTTTTGAAAATCTTAATCCTTCGCAAATTGTCTCCCATAACCATCAAATTATGATAAAATGATTAATTTTTATTTGAGGGGTCTTCCTTATCCGGATAAATTTTTAATTTTACTTAAAAAAATAATTATGTTCTCAGAAAAAGATATACAACAGATTAATCAAAAGGGATTAGAAGTTAAAGATGTTGAACATCAAATAGATAATTTTAAAAAGGGCTTTCCTTACATAAAACTTATTGCTGCTGCCACTCCTGAAAATGGTATACAATGTTTTAATGAAAAGGAAATTGAGAGTCTGGTAAACTATTTCGATGAAAGTTTTTCTGATTACGACCTTATTAAATTTGTACCTGCCTCGGGAGCTGCAAGCCGCATGTTCAAACATCTGTTCGAATTTATGACTTCATTTAATGGTAGCCAGGAAGAGATTAAGGCCATGGAAAATGATAAGGGTTTCAACTCTGTTTACAATTTCTTCAAAAACATTAAAAACTTCGCTTTTTATAATCAACTTAAAGATATACTTGAAGACAACAATCTGGATTTAGATACTCTATTGGAAAATACTGATTATAAAACTATACTCGAATATTTTCTTACCGATAAGGGTTTAAATTATGCCAATCTGCCCAAAGGATTATTGCAATTTCATTTTTATGAAGACGGCTCTCGATTAGCCGTTGAAGAGCATCCTGTAGAAGCGGCTGTTTATTCAACAAATTCTGAAAAAGTTTCTTCACTACACCTTACTGTTTCTCCCGATCATGAATCCAAATTTAAAGAGGCAATAGATGAGAAAAAATCAAAGTTTGAAAAACAGTTTGAAGTAAGTTATAATATAGATTTTTCGCAACAAAGTCCTGAAACCGACATAATTGCAGTTGACTTAAACAATGAGCCTTTCCGTAAGGATGATGGCAAATTACTCTTTCGTCCGGGAGGTCATGGCGCTTTAATAGAAAACCTGAATAAACTGGAAGAAGACATAGTATTCATAAAAAATATCGACAATATTGTTCCCGACCGTTTGCGTGATATTACGTATACTTATAAAAAGGCAATTGGCGGACTGCTTATGAAACTTCAGGAACAGTGTTTTGATTATCTTGATATACTCGAAAGTGGTAATGTAGAGGATGAGGAACTAAAACAGATAGAAGAATTCGCAAAAAAAGAAATGTTTATTAATATCCCTGTCGCTTATGAGGGTTTTGAGAAAATGGAACGTATCGATTTCCTTTATAATAAATTAAATCGGCCTATAAGAGTTTGTGGAATGGTTAAAAATGAAGGTGAACCCGGCGGTGGTCCTTTTTGGGTGGAAAATTCCAAAGGAGAGGTTTCCCTTCAGATTGTGGAATCATCACAAATGAACTTAAAAGATGATAAACAAAAGGAAATAGTATCAAATGCAACTCATTTTAATCCCGTTGACCTGGTATGCAGTTTGAGAGACTATAATGGAAATAAATTCGATTTGAAAAAATTTGTGGATGAAGAAACCGGTTTTATCTCCACCAAATCGCAGGGCGGAAAAGATTTAAAAGCACAAGAATTACCGGGATTATGGAATGGTGCTATGGCCGATTGGATAAGTATTTTTGTTGAAACTCCTATTATAACTTTCAATCCAGTTAAAACTGTTAACGATAAGTTAAGACCACAGCATCAGCCAAAATAAATTAAGATCACTACCTATTTTATTGATTTATATTATTTTACACTTCTTAACACATTCAAAATACATAAATATTTTTAAATAATTGTTAAGTTAATGTAATATTTTTTGCCATTTAATTAACCTTTAATTATTGTTTACCTAACATCATTTAGCAATTAGAATTTGATTTTTGCAGCGTTCAATTTAATCAAAAAAAAACTAAATGATTTTAAAAATGAAACGATTTACTTTTTTAACTGTTTTATCAGTTATTATTTTAGTGGGTATTAACTCTTGTGGTACAAAAGACGATCCAAAACCAGAGGCAGATACTCCAACAATGAAATCAATAGAGGTAAGCGGAGAGAATAAAAACTTCGAAGCCCAAATCACATTCAGTGAAGGTGTATATAAGAATACCGACATGACAGGCAATCTTGATGAAAACAGTTTTAATGTAACTCTTACAGGCGGAACTGGGATGTCATCATATGTAGTTAATCATACTTCTGGACAAACAAACGCAACGATCTATATCGAATTAAGCGATTATTCAGTAGGAACTGAAACTCTTAACATAAGTCCTAAAGACGGCAACAGTATTTTTAATGCACAAGCTATAGCAATGGCATCTAGTGAAATACAAACCGCAGGGATTGATGGTACAGTACACGAAACCATAAACGTAAAAGATGACGGTAGCGGAACAGGAATTGTAAGATGGACTGCAAATAATACTTACATCCTCGATGGATTTGTATTTGTAAACGATGGACAAACACTTACCATTGAAGAAGGTACTGTTATTAAAGGAAAAGCCGGACAAGGTGAAAATGCTTCTGCATTGATTGTTGCCAGAGGTGGTAAAATAATGGCGG
Source organism: Marinilabiliales bacterium (assembly GCA_002869365.1). Taxonomy (GTDB): domain Bacteria; phylum Bacteroidota; class Bacteroidia; order Bacteroidales; family F082; genus BM524. The sequence continues at coordinate 2,680 of PKTA01000049.1, forward strand.
AAGGTACTGCTGAACATCCAATAATTTTTACTGCTGAAGCAGATGATTTGAACGGTTCGGTACAGGATTTAGCCGACGGACTTTGGGGAGGTGTAATCATACTCGGAAAAGCCAAAACAAACACGGTTCCTAATGAGCAACAAATTGAAGGTATTCCACAAACTGAGCCAAGAGGCGTTTATGGTGGTGATATCAATACTGATAACTCTGGTGTATTAAGATATATCTCAATACGCCACGGAGGTACCGATATTGGCGAAGGAAACGAAATAAACGGACTTACTTTAGGCGCTGTAGGAAGTGGAACAACAATAGAATATATCGAAGTATTTGCCAATAAAGATGATGGTATAGAGTTCTTCGGTGGTATGCCACGTTTGAAGAATATTATAACTGCTTTCTGTGGTGATGATTCATACGACTACGATCAGGGGTTTAGAGGATACGGACAGTTTTGGTTAGCCGTTCAGGGTTACGAAAGAGGCGACCGATTGGGTGAACACGACGGTGGTACTGATCCTGAAACAGGAGAACCTTATGCAATACCAACTATCTACAATGCTACTTACGTAGGCCGTGGTGATGGAGCCGCTAAACGTACCATTACTTTCCGCGACAATGCCGGTGGTAATTATGCTAACTCTATTTTCTATAATCAGGAGAAAGGTATTGATGTTGAATTACTTGTTGATGAGTGTTCTTATACAAGATTTGATAACGGTCAACTTACAATTAAAAACAATATGTTCTACTCGGTTGGAGAACCTGCAATAAAGGTTTCTACCGGAGAAGGTGTTGCCGAAGCCGATCAAATTACTGCTGATGCCGTTCTTGCACAATACTTTAACGATGCAAATAACGAAATTGCAGACCCTGGTTTTAACATAACAGGAAATACTTTTAATGTAATTCCATCAAATGAAGTAAGTGGAAACTTAACCACTGTTCCCGACTCCTGGTTTACAACCGTAAATTACAAAGGAGCCATCGACCCTGCCAATGATTGGACAGCAGGATGGACTCTCTTCTCAAAATACATGAATTAATGATGATTTCAATGAATTGCTAATTACCAATGGGGGTCAGTTAAGGCTGACTTCCATTTGGTTTAAAAAAAATGAAGAAAAAATCGGTGGTGATGATAAAAACCATCAAAGACCAGAGATACTAAACTAATCAAAATCATGTATAAAAAATTTATCTTTCAATTTCTGATTCTCCTTCTGCCAACAAGCATCATGGCTCAAAAAGAAGCCATAAAAGGAAAAATCATAGATGGAGAATTAGGAGAAGAACTTATTGGGGCCACTATTATGATAGAAGGTACAACCATTGGCGCTTCTTCCGACCTTGATGGAAATTATACCATTTCAAATGTAACACCCGGAACCTATACATTATTGAGTAAATATATTTCTTTTAAAACTAAAATACTTGAAAATGTAGAAGTTAAGGCTGGTGAAACCACTGTTATTGATGTTGTTCTTAAACCGGCAAGTGTTGGACTTGACGAGGTTGTTGTTACCGCAAAAGCAAGTCGTAGAACTGAAGCTGCTTTACTTACTATTCAGAAACAATCGAGTAATGTTATAGAAGGTTTGTCTGCCGAGCAGATAAAGCGTTCGGGGGATAGTGATGCCGCTGGAGCACTAAAAAGAGTTACCGGGATTAATGTTGTTGGAGGTAAATATGTTTTTGTCAGAGGACTTAGCGACAGGTATAGTAAAACCACCTTAAACGGTGCTGAAATTCCGGGACTGGATCCTGATAAAAATACCGTTCAAATGGATATTTTCCCTGTAAGTTTGCTTGAAAATATTATTGTTTATAAAACATTCTCTCCTAACCTACCTGGCGATTTTACCGGTGGCTTAGTTGACATTCAAACCAGAGAATTTCCAGAAGAATTCCGTATGGATGCTTCTCTTTCATTAGGCTATAATACCAATGCCAGCTTAAACTCTAACTTCTTAACCTATGAAGGTAGTTCAACCGATATTCTAGGTTTCGACAATGGAAAGCGCAATATTCCAACAGCAGCAAATGGTGAAATACCTAACTACCCTCATGAACTACAAAAGCTTACCGATATCACAATGTCATTCAACAAAATTATGGTCCCTTCTATAGGATCTTCATTTCTAAATAATAAAATCTCTTTCTCTGTTGGCGATAATAAAGACTTGGGTAAAAGTCAGTTGGGTTATGTTTTTGGATTCAGTTATAAGCATGACAATACTTTTTATAGCGATGGAATTAAGGGAAGTTACAAACTTAGTGGTGCTTCCGATACACAATTAAATACCAGCCATAACTATAATGATACCAAATCAACTTCGGAAGCATTGTGGGGTGCGCTTTTAAACCTAACCTATAAAATAAATTCAAGACATAAAATTGGTATAAATATATTCAAAAACCAAAGCGGTATGTCAACTTCCAGATATATGATTGGCAAAAAGCAATCGGATGATGTAGACTTATTCATAGAAACAAGAGTATTACAATGGCTTGAAAGATCGTTGAATACAGCACAATTAAAGGGTGAGCACTACTTTGAAAACCTTTCCAAACTTAAGTTTGATTGGATGGGAACTATAACTTATTCATATCAGGATGAGCCTGATATGCGTTTCTTTACCAATAGCTATTATCCTGACAATAATGATGAAAACAAGTATCAGATTGAGCCATCAATATATAAAATTCCTTCCCGATATTTCAGGAATATGAAGGAGATGAACTATCATTTCAAGGGCGACTTCACCATGGATATTGGGAATGCAACACAAGCACCTAAATTAAAATTTGGGGTCTCCTATTTCCTCAAAGACAGAACATTTACCGACAAACGTATCGACTATGCTATTCAATACCCTATTTCAGGAAATTCTTATAATGGAAATATTGCAGATTTTCTTTCCGATGAAAACATAGGAACAAATTATCCTAACTACGATCCCACTACCGGATATAATTTTGGTCTTTATGTAAGAGGAAACCCCGGTGACGACTCAAAAAACTCATATACTTCCGAGCAATCAGTAACAGCAGTTTATGCATTAATCGACTCTAAAATTGGTTCCGCGCTACGAATGGTAGCAGGACTGAGGTACGAGCATACTCTTATTAATTCACGGTCCAACGATAGTGATCTTGATCCCGGATATTTAAATAATAATGATTTTCTTCCTGCTTTAAACCTGACTTATGGATTAAGTGAAAGGATGAATCTGAGATTGAATTTAAGCCGAACTTTAGCACGTCCAACATTCAGAGAATTAGCCCCTTATGCAAATGAAAATTTTGCTGGCGGCGAAACTTATGTTGGTAATGCAAAACTGAAACGTACTTTGATAAATAATATTGATATAAAATGGGAATATTTTAGTCGTCCAGGAGAAATACTCTCCATGGGAGCATTTTACAAAGGTTTTATAAATCCCATAGAACTTGTTGACAATCCCAAAGCACAAAACCCTGAATTGAAATGGGAAAATGTTGACCAGGCAACTGTTTATGGTATTGAAATGGACTTTAGAAAGAAGTTGGACTTTATTAATGCACTTGAGGATATTAGTCTGGGGTTGAATTTATCTTATATTTATTCTTCTGTTGCGACTGACTCTGCTGAATTGCAAGCAATTAGAGCAACCGACCTTAATGCTGTAAACACCAGAGCAATGTCAGGACAATCGCCATATATTGTAAATGCATTTTTAGGTTATAACAATAAAGATTTGGGCCTCGACGCAAATTTCGTTTATAATGTGACCGGTCCAAAAATACTTATCAATGTTAAAGGTGGAACCCCCGATATAATGGAACAAGCCTTCAATTCACTAAATTTTACAGCGAACAAAAGTCTAGGAAAAAACTGGGTTTTGACTTTCAAAGCCAAAAATATTCTCAATGGAACATATAAGCAAACATATACTTATAATGATCAGGAATATATTTACAGAAGCTATACAAGAGGCCGTATACTGGAACTTGGAATGAAATTTCAGATCAGGTAGTAGTTTCCCTGATTTTCTTTTTTTTACCCGGCATTCGAAAGGATGTCGGGTTTTTTAATGCAATACCTTGAAATTTACAGACTTATAATTTCCCAAATCATCAACTACAGTTAATACATGCTTACCCAAATCAGGGATAAAATCCAATTGGTGGTTTCTGTTTGTAATTCCTATGAGTCGATTATCAAGATGCCAGTAAACAACAGCATTTCTATTATGATGACTTATTTCGAAAACCATTTCTCTTCTTACATTATTTTCATCAATAACAAGATAAACATTTGAATTATTGGTGGGATAAATAAAGTCCATTTCTCCTTCCCCATCTGCTTCAGAACATCCTTCTTTAAAAGGTGGCAAAGGTTTATAGGAAGGATGCTTTTTTGCATAATAATGCTCCTGAACAGGAGGAAGTACAAACCAATTAATAGCTTTCATGTCAGATATGTCAGCGCAATTTTGAGTCAGCCTGTATTTGGATTCCTTATCGGTGAAGATATGTTTATGGTAATTACAAACATTAACAGGCTTAATTTGAATACCAATTGTAATTGTATCTATATCAGGACAATATTTTGAAGCCGGATTACCACTTTGTCTGCAAACTTCAACTTCTTTAAGTTCATCGTAGGGAGGATAAAACTTTTCGTTTAATGGCAGGCTGCTAAAAATATCGAACATTATGGGTGCTGCAGTTTTGGTACCACTCAGACCGTTTCTTCCCAGTCCACTGGCATTTCCTGCCCAAACACCTACCACATAGTCGGCCGTGGAACCTATTGCCCACGCATCTTTAAAACCATGGCTGGTACCTGTCTTCCACGCAATTTTTGAAGATGAAACAAAGTTCTCCCAGCCTGCTTCCGATTCAGGACGTGTTACTTTTTTCAATGCCTCATAAGTCAACCAAATTGAAGAAGCATGCAGAATTTTATTATCAGAAAAACTATTTTTTTCTTCTGATTTACCAATGACATAATTCAATGGTTTATAGGGGCTTTCAGGATATTTACCATAGTTTTTATCGTAGTCTACTACAATTTTTGCCATACCTGCATAGGCACCAACAAGTTCAAATAAAGAAGCCTCTCCTCCTCCGAGTATTAAACTCAAACCATAGAAATCGGCACTTTTATTGAAACTTGTCAAACCCAATATTTCCACAAATTGCAAAAACCTGCCAATTCCATATTGCTGGAGCATATAAACCGCCGGGACATTCAAAGATCGGGAAAGGGCTACAGAAGCAGGAACTGCTCCATCAAACTCATTAGTATAGTTTTGAGGAAAGTAATTATCGAAATAACTTGGAATATCCCTAACCAAACTATTGGGCAAAATTTCTCCGCCCTCAAGCATAGCTGCATATAAAAAAGGCTTCATAATGCTGCCGGTACTTCTGTTTGCCAAAACCATATCATTAAAGGAATCTTCAATCTCCACTTTACCCGAAATTAGATTTCCGGCATAAGCCAGAATTTGTTTTGTCTTTGTATCCACAATAAGTGCAGCAGCATTTTCAACACCAAAATCATTAAGTTCATAAGCATGCTGATTCATAATGGAGTTTAGCAATCTCTGTTTCTCAATATCAATGGTAGAATATGTTATTTTTCCCTGGTATTTTTTATTCACAAACTCAAAAAAATGAGGTGCTATCATCTCCATGGGGCTTACTTTTTCAGGAATGGTCTCTAATAGAGCAAGTTTATATTCCGTACTATCGATTATATTCTCATTAAATAAATCTTCTAAAAGCGAATTTCTTTTTTCTTTAAGAGTATTCCGGTTCCTGCCGGGATGTATTAAGGCCGGAGCATTCGGCAATACCGCCAAAGTAGCAGATTCGGCCCAGGTTAAATCCTTAGCCGGACGTTTAAAATACCTCCAGCTGGCAGCATTAAGTCCCACAACGTTTCCGCCGAAAGGCGCATTGGCACTATACAAACTCAAAATCTCCTTTTTCGAATGTGTAAGTTCCAGGCCAACAGCCATAATACTTTCAATAATTTTTTCAAAATATGTTCTGGCTTTTCCCTTGCGGGAGATGCGTATCAACTGCATACTGATAGTGCTGCCTCCTCTAACAATTTTACCTGCCTCTATATTATCTTTCATTGCAGTAAAAATTGAAAAGATATTAATACCGGGATGAGAATAAAAATACTTGTCCTCGTAAGTTAATATTGCCTTTTCGAATTTTTGAGGAAGTAAAGTGTCAAACTCAAAACGCCATTGTTCATCAGGTGCAACTTTTGCCCCCAGCAGTTTTCCATTTCTGTCGAAAACTACTGTACTATAACCATCCCTAAATAAAGGCCTTGGAAGTATGATTATTCCCACAAGCATAATAATAACAACTGCTAAAAGCAGAGAAACTAATGTTCTGACAATTATTTTTTTCGACCTCAACACTATTGATATTCAATAATTTAATAAACACTTATCCAGCCACCACCTTTAACAGCTTTAATATCATTATTATACATATTACTGCATAAAGTTGAAGGAATGAAATATTTCCCCTTATAAGCAGCATTCAGAAGTACAATATACTTTTTGGAATCTCTATAACGTAATTTGAAGAAGAAGTCAACTCTATCATCACGATAGTCCACATAATCCACATCACTGGATTTTAGTTCAGAACCAATTTCGAACATCCGTGTATTTATAATTTCCCATCCTGAAGGGAATATCTGACTCAAAGCCATATTGTCTAAATAACTGAAACTACTATTGTTTTGAACTTCTACCTCTGCATAAAAGTCGGTTCCCTGCTTTAAAGAGTCGGCATTTATAATTTTTCCGCTCATATCTTTATAAACAAGGGTCATTTTTAAATTCGACTCCTCATCATGAGTTTTTCCTAGTTTACTAATACCAGAGGTGGTAAAACAGATATAAATTTCCTTGTCACCAGTATTTTCGATGCTTATATTATTTCCTTTATCAACACTTAAATCCTTTGAAAATACCGCCTTATCGGGTGAAATATTGTCAGAATTCTCATTATCCCATTTATATTTAAAAGAGTAAGGGAGGTCGTCGTCAATATCGCCATAAAAATTACTGATAGCCAACAAAGCAAATGATGTTGATTGTGTACTATACCAACTTTTTGACGCCAATGATTCTGATATTTCCTTTACCAAGGGATATGCTTTATCTCTGTCGATATAAGTTAAAGCATCAACAATCATTGCTTTATCCCTGAGTTCTGAACCATAATTATATCGCCAATAGGAATGTTCAGGAGCCATATATTCCACATTATCAATTAATTTAAGAGCAATATCTTTCTGACCTGCAAGTGCATATGCTGCCGCTAACTCATAAATGGCCACAGAACTTTTTCCATTCATTTCCTTTAGCCTGTTCATGTCACCCATATTAGGTTTTCCTGCTAAAGCAAGTGTAAATAGTCGGTATGCCTGCTCCAGATCGTTCATCAGAACTACATTGTTCTTATAAACAGGCCGCCAATTATTTGAAACTTGTGTTTGATATTTTTTCCAATTCTCAAGTACAGTATGCGAAACCAGATACGACCGTTCTTGTGCCATTAGAAGGAAATGTCCTGCATAAGAAGAGCCCCAATCGGAAGAAATATTATTTCCCTGCCAGTAGGAAAATCCTCCCTTTGCAACTTGCATTCTGGATATTTTATTTATGGCAAAATTGATATGATATTCTACCTTCTTAAACTTATCTGCGCTCAAGTTTGTTAATTGGTTTAGAAATAGTTGCGGAAATGCTGAGGATGTAGTTTGTTCGACACATCCGTAAGGGTATCGGATCAAATAATTTAACCTCCTGTTTAGATTTATCTGAGGCATTTTGGCAATATTCATATTGAACTGATATGTTCCCTCCTGCCCTTTAAACTCAGGTTTGAATTCTTTCGTTTCCTTGGGTTTGACTATCAAATAATTTACATCATAAACCCTTGGATTGGGGTTACGAACCTGAATTTCAGTTTCATAAAATGCAGTTTCTTTCCCCGAACTTACTTCAAACCTAAGTTTTCCAATACCATTTACATCAGCAACATCTACATCAAATGTAAGGTCAATCTCACCTTGCTTTTTAACGCTAATGTTTTTGCTGGTTTTTTCACAAGTGAACATTTCATTTGGAATCACTTTAACACTAACATCTTTAATATTTTCATCCATTACAAATACCGAAACAGGAACTTTAAGCATTTCTCCAGGAGCAAGAACTCTTGGCAAAGTAGACAATACCATTAATGGTTGTTTAACGCTTACAGTTTTATCGGTATGTCCGTAGGCACCATTATTTCCGGCAATAAGCATCGCTCTAACCGAGCCTATATAATTTTGCATCAATAGTTTATGACTGGTTGTTTTTCCTTTTTCAAGAGTAAAAGGTCCTATAAAACTTACAACCGGCTTAAACCTGTTTGCCTTTTTCTTTTCAGGAGAATTATCGCTAATATCATCACTACCACCTATAGAAAAACTATTTTTTATTTTACCCTTATAGGCCGACATAACATAATCGTATATGTCCCAGGTTTCGACAAACAGAGCCTCCTTGGAATAAAAACTACTATGAGGATCGGGCGTTTTGAAATGGGTTAAATCCAATAAGCCTTCATCAACAACAGCAATTGTATATGTCATTTTCCTATTGTTTTTTTCACTAACCTCTATCTTATAATCAGTGTTAGGCCGAATGGATTCAGCCATTTTTATTTCAGGTTTTAAAATGGTTGTTTCATCATAAACCATAATGGGAACCAAGCCGTAACGTCTTATGGGAATATCATTTACATTTTCACCAAACGACTGAATGATAGATACATACAAATATATATTTGGCGCCATATCTTTTGTTGCCACAAACGCTATCAAACTTTCATCAGAATTAGTTTCCTGCCACCAGTACTTCAAAATTTTATCATTGCTTTCAAGACTAATAAGCATATTTGAATTGGGAGTTGTGGGCAAACTTACTTTAACAGTGTCGCCAACAGCATATTTTTCCTGATTGGCAGTTAGGTTTACTAAGCCCGCTTCACCAGCACCTTTTCTGTTTTTACGACTATACCATGAAGGCCAGTCCATATAAATTATGGAACCCGTACTATGACCATTGTTAGGATCATAAACATTAACATAGAACCTTCCCCATTCGGGATAATCTATCTTGAATTTGAATTCACCTTCACCATTTTTTGTGCTTATGGTAGACTGGTAAACTCTATTATTATATTCCTTATTGATATACCTCGAAGCATTACTACCTCCTGAACCATACCACCAACTCCAACTAATTCGGTATACCTCTACAATTAAATTATTTACATCAATTCTTCTTCCTTCATCATCAACAGTGGCAACTTTAAATTTATGCTCTTTATCAACTTCCAGATATCTGGAACCGGTCTCATTTTGAGGTGTTTCTAATCCAATATAATAGTCGAAAGGAGAGTAAACCATATTTGTTTGATCTATGGAAAAATCACCACCCTTTTCATATACTCTGGTCACAAAGTTAACTTTTAGTTCACCAGGAGCCCGGCTATAAGGCGGAAATTCGATATTAAATTTCTTGTCACCCTTTGAATCAACTTCTGAATTTAACACTTGTACATCATCAGGACTAAAATATCTACCTATATCATTAAAATTATAATCGGGAAATTCTTCAAAACTTGTTTTCATCGGCTTTACACTTGCATCCACAGTAGTTTTAAGGTTTTCAGCCGTCCCGCCATGCAACCACTTAACTTTCAGCTCAGCTTTATTATTTCCTTTTCTTAGAATCTCATCTTTAAAAGTCAGTAAAATTTTCAATCTGTTGGGTTTGAGATTTTCTATCCTTATCCTTTTTGAAAACTCCGATCCGCCATAACGGAATTTGGCAATCCATACACCTGTTAAATCTTCTGTTGAAGTATTAAGTTTAAATGAATAGAACCCATTAATATTTTTTGAAATTGTTTGTTCACCTATCAATTTTGATTTAGGATTAAATAGTTTAACAGATGCGGGATGGTTTTCAGGAATTTCTTTATCATCGTTGATAATCATTGTGAGAAACAGAGTATCGCCGGGTCGCCACACATCTCTGTCGCCATAAATAAATGCTTTAATGCCATCTTTTAAAGCCACACCTTTTGTATCGAAACGTGAATATGATAAGGAACTTCCATCAGCAACTTTTAGATACGAATACTCATTGTTGCGGCTAGCAATAATTAACCAGGGCTGTATGTCCCTGGAGATTTCAACATAGCCATCGCTGTCGGTTTTTAACTCCTGAAGCAATTGTTGTTGATAATCAAATACGCTGATATTTAAGTTATTGATGGGTTTTGTTGTATTCAAATCGGCAGCAAATAGTTTATAGGAAACATTAGAATTCCCCTTAACAGTTAAGCCTATATTTGTAGGAATTACATTCTTTTGAATGAATCTTTCGTAATTATAATAAGAGATTGAACAAGGATTTTGCTTATCCTCCCAATGAAATCCTTCTGGATAATAATACTCATCATTATAATAATTGCCCGACTGATAATAAGAATATTCACCATCTCTGCTGACCTCAGCATTTTTACAGTCGTATAAGGCATATTCCTTTTTAAATTTTATTTGTATCCGAAAAATCCCTGATTCTTTGTTAGATATAAGGTTTGCAAGATCGAGTTCATAGGTTTCCCAATTACCAGTATTTTGATTTTCATTACTTATCAATTCCAGTTGTTCAGAGTAAACAACCTTAGCAACTCTGTTTAACTGATAATTACCATCAAGATTATTTACCTGCATGAATTGCTTAACATTATTGGCAAATATTTTATGAACTATTATATCAACTTTTGAAAGATTAACGGCATCAAAAGTTAATAACCACTTACTTTTACCTGGCAGGATTACACCATCATCGGCAAACCTTATCTGAGGTTTCAACTGACCGAAATGTATTTCAACGACTTTATTTTCTTTGAGGCTTACACCTCCGATATTTTTTAGTTCTCTATTTATAACCACCTTAGCATTACCACTTTGGTGAGTATTTGGATAAACCAGTACCTTATTTGAAATAATATCATATTTTAGGGTTTCAATTCCGTCTACTTTTATTATACCATTCAAATCCATGCTTTTGTCAATTGGATCTGAAAAACTTATTTCCACATATTGCGAGGGACTTTCAACCACTCGAATGCCGCTATACTCAAAATCCCCCTGGGCAGGAACATCAATTATTGCCTCACCTGAGTCATCAGAATTGATTTTATTGCCCTCCCATTCTAGTTTAACTTCACTTTGTTTTTCATATTTATTTATACCTGTAATTTTAAATTCAAGAGTGTTTTCCGACATATATTCGGGATAATCAATTTCCAATTCCTTATTATCCTGGCTTGCTGTCAAAACAGTTTTTGCTTCTTCCAAATCAATTCTGTCAGAGAATTTTATATTCCCCTCCAGATAATTTAATTGCTTATTATCTTTCTGATAAACATGTAATTGATTGGTATAAAGATTTATACGTAATGGCACAACACTAAAACCAAAGTTAAAATCACTTTTTTGTCCTTCACTAATATTAAATAATTTACCTAAGTCAATTTTAGCAGTATAGGTTTGTCCATTCTCCAATTGTTTATCAGGTTTAAACTCAATGGCTGATTTTCCAAGCCAATATAGTTTTCCTTTAATTTCAGGTTTAAACCTGATGAGATCCTCATTAATTATATCTCCTCCATTTTTAATTAATTCAACATCTTCGGAAAATTCGATACGAATATTATCCTGGGAAGAGATATTTCCAGAAGTAGCGAATATTACAAAAGGAGAATGACTTACTTCCACCTTTTGAATATTTTTTTGGGTTTTTCTTTTATTGTTATCGCAAGAAAACAAAAATAAAATTACAAATATGCCAACAACAATATTTGCAATACGTAATACTTTTAAGTGGCTCATAATATGATTTTTAAATTTAGCAGGTACATTTTTTAACCCATATTTTTTGGCGTTAATTATATGTAATAATACGGATAATTTTATTTAAGTAAAAATTGTGACGGTTAAATTGTATTTTACTTATTAACGCAATGTCGTAAATGTATATTTTTTATAATTGGTTAAAAAACCTTAATTATCAGATGATAAGGGCATTTACAATCTGATGGTGGGAGGTGAAATGTTGATGATATCATCCAAATAAATTAATGTAGAGAGCGGTGCGCTGCACCTTTTGGTTCCAATCCAGGTATATTCTACAAAGAGGACGGTGCGCTGCACCTT
>PKTA01000082.1 GCA_002869365.1 Marinilabiliales bacterium
AAACACCACAATTCATATAATCTCTTTCTGAATTGATCCCGGAACCTCTAACGTTTTACCTTATCAGGTCCCTTTAACTATATGTTTTTCAGCAGTTTTGCTATAAAGTCTGCTCAAAAGCGGGTGCAAAGATACAAATTGTATTTAATCTACAAAGAAAAAATGTGAAAATATTTTAAAGTTTATCCGTATCACTTGATTTTTAAGGCTATTCAAAAAAAGTAAATTTGTACTACCTTTTTATTTCAAAAATCTGTAAATTGTTTTTATTTAACTTGTAAAATAACAAATAAGGCAATACTTTTTAATTCTAGTTGAAACTTGTTGATAAAAAGATGACTTTTAAACTAAAATATATGCTTATAAAATCTCTAAGAAAAGGTGTACGGATTATTTTTTTTAACTTTAGTCATCCGTAATTTTATCATACTTTTGTAAAAAATATTTAAATATGATTGTACTTACAGGTGCTGCCGGATTTATCGGAAGCGTTTTACTTAAGGAACTTAATAATAAAGGTATAAATGATGTTGTTTTATCGGATGATTTCTCAAATCCCAAAAAAAACAAAAACTTTGAAAACAAAAATTATCTGGACAAAGTTCATCGTGATGATTTTATTGGTTGGCTTGACAATAATTACCAAAGCATAGAATTTATCATACATATAGGTGCAAGAACTGATACAACTGAATTCGACAAATCGGTTTTCGATAAGTTAAACCTCAATTATACAAAGCAAGTTTGGGAAAAGTGTACCTTATATAATATACCTCTTATATATGCATCTTCGGCAGCAACTTATGGTCTTGGTGAATTTGGTTATAAAGACAGTCATGATATAGTAGAAAAACTAAAACCTTTAAATACTTATGGTGAATCAAAAAACGACTTTGATAAATGGGCTTTGGAGCAAGGAAAAACGCCACCTTTTTGGGCCGGATTGAAATTCTTTAATGTTTATGGCCCCAATGAATATCATAAAGGACGTATGGCTTCGGTTATTCTTCATGCTTATAAGCAGATAAAAGAAAATGGGAGTATGAAATTATTCAGGTCGCATAATCCTGAGTTTAAAGATGGAGAGCAGTTACGCGACTTTGTTTATGTGAAAGATGTTGTTAATGTGATTTTGTTCCTGATGGAAAATAAACCAGAATCGGGATTGTACAATTTGGGAACAGGCAAAGCCAGAACGTTTATCGATTTGGTGAATGCTACTTTTAAAGCAATGAATCTTACTTCAGAAATTTCGTTTATCGATACGCCTGAGGATATAAGAGATAAATATCAATATTTTACCGAGGCTGAAATGAGCAAGTTAATATCAGCAGGGTATTCAAAAGAGTTCACCAGTCTTGAAGAGGGAGTGCAAGATTATGTTGCAAACTATTTAATGTCAGGAGATTATTATTAGACATTATAACTATGTCATTCTTTATACCGGCCCTAATTTAAATATTATGATAATTATTTGATATTGCGCATTATAAATGTTATAAATGTAAAAAAAAGTTAAATTAAATGCATAATGCACAAACAATTAAAAATTATTGCAACAGTTTGCAGTACTTTGCGTTTTTTAAAAAATTGATAATTGAACTATACTAAAATGTATAAATTAAGAAAGACGATTTTCATTCTGGGTATATTGTTGCCAATGAGTTTGTTGGCGCAGTTAAATTCGAGGAATGATAACAACGTAAAAGAACTAGACGCCAATAAAACTACTCGCAAGATATCAACTCTGTTATATTATATTAACAACTATTATGTGGATACTTTAGACATGTCAGGTGTTGTTGAGACCGCTATTGTTCAAACGCTTAAGGAGTTAGATCCACATTCCGCTTATATTTCTGCAGAAGATGTGGAAAGGGCAGATGAGCCTTTAAAGGGAAGTTTTGAAGGTGTAGGTATCACATTTCAATTATATAAGGATACAATATTAGTTGTGTCACCAATTCCAGGTGGGCCATCCGACAAGGTTGGAATAATGGCAGGTGATAAGATTTTAAAAGTTGATGGCGAAATAGCCTATGGAGAAGATATTACCAACAAATGGGTTATGGAGCATCTCAGAGGTGATAAGGGAACTAAAGTAGATGTTTCAATTTTTCGTCATGGAAATATCGACCTATTAGATTTTGAAATTACCAGAGATAAAATACCTATTAACAGTATGGATGCAGCTTTTATGCTGGATGATAATACCGGATATATTAAATTAAACAGATTTTCGAAAACCTCTTTACAGGAAGTAAACGATGCCCTATTGGAATTGAAATCGCAGGGTTTGAAGAATTTAGTTTTTGATTTACGTTCAAATTCAGGAGGTTATTTGGGTACTGCCATGTCGATTAGTGATGAGTTTCTTCCGGAAGATAAGTTAATCGTTTATACCGAAGGAATACATACTCCGCGTCAGGAATTAGTTGCTACGAGTGCAGGTGAATTTGAAGATGGTAAATTAATAGTACTTATTAATGAAGGTTCTGCCTCAGCATCAGAAATTGTTTCAGGTGCTATTCAGGATTGGGATAGAGGTGTAATTATTGGAAGACGTTCCTTTGGCAAAGGTTTGGTGCAAAGACCTTTACAACTTCCCGACAAGTCTGTTGTAAGACTTACAATTGCAAGATATTATACTCCTTCTGGAAGATGTATTCAAAAGCCTTATGATGGAGGTAATGAAGAGTATTATTCAGATTTTAAGCACCGTATGGAGCATGGTGAGTTGATTCATCCCGACAGCATAAATTTCCCGGATAGTTTGAAATATGCTACTAATAATGGCAGAACTGTTTATGGCGGCGGCGGCATAATGCCTGATATTTTTGTACCTCTCGACTCGGTCAGGTATAATAAGTTGTATTCGCAATTCATAAGAAAAGGAATATTTAATAGTTATGTTAATGATTATTTAGACAAAAACAGAGTTGATCTGATGAATACCTATTCTGATTTTGAAGAGTATAATGATTCATTTTCACTAAGTGATGATGATTTCAATAACTTTTTAGAAGTGGCTAAAAATAAGGATATTGATATTGAAGATCCCGAGTTAACTCCTAATGTCGATTTTATTAAACTGCAAATAAAGTCCTTAATGGCAAGAAATTTATATGAAACCTCAGACTATTTTGAAACTTTATTCCCTATGGATAAAGAGATTAAAACAGCATTGGAGGTAATTAATGACAATAAGAGATATAATAATCTAATCCTTAAAAAGTAGTTCTGTATTTAACGTTTTAATTATCGAACTTCTCATATTATTTAGTCTATTAATAATTGTGGGTCTTGTTATTTTTTTTATTGCAATAATTATTTGTTGATATAATATACCCATATTTTTATGCCACCACAAACTTATTGGTGCAAGTATTATTTGTGACCCTAAAAACACATACCATTTGACTGGCATTTCAATAAAGTTGTACAACAATAATATTTCCAAAATATAAAAAATGGGAAATATTAGAAAGGAAACAACAAACTTAAATGAACTTTGAAACTGCTCATCTTTAAGTATTTTTGATGAAGCCATTGAAGTTTGAAAAGGTATCAAATTAAAAATCAGGTTATATAAATATATAGGAAAAAGAATCAGTAGTCCAATTAATTTGAATAAGGTTTTATAAGTATTTGAATTCCAAAAATTGAAAGCCTTTTTGTTTATTTTTTCTTTTTTTAGTAATAAGTAATATTCATTTATTTTTTTCTCAAGTTTGTCAAATTCTGAAGGCTTATTAGTTTCAAAATCATATAGTTTTTCAACTAGTTTTTGATCGGAGTAGAATTTCTTTATAAGTTCTGGTTCATTGTTTTCAGAAGTTTTAGCATAAATGGTACTATAAATTTCTCTAACGTTTTCGTAGGTTTGATAATGTTCCTTCGATTTAATATCAATCATTACATTACTTAAAGCTTTGCTCAAATCCTCTCTGATTTTATTCAAAGCTTTGGGCTGATCTGACAGGTATAGTTCTTTATAATCAGAAACTTTAATTGCAGATCCAAAATTCAGGATGAGGTTTTCCCTCATTTTATGATAGTCGTTATAATCTATGCCAACAGGAACAATCTGGATATTTAGATTGAAATCATTTGCTTCCTCAGTTTGAAATGCAATTCTTGCGAAGCCCTTTTTTAAAGGGCGCAAACTATGAGATCCTGAATGATTACCTTCTGGCAAAATAACTAAACCATTACCTGCTTTAAGAACATCTGCTGTTTTATCGAAAGTTTCTTTATTGTTTTTAAGACTGTCAAATCCATCTCTTATCCTGTAAACAGGCAAAATTTTCAAGAAATATAATATTGATGCTATTGACTTCTTTTTAAAAATATCAGCTCTGGCAACAAATACCAATTGTTTCTTTATGTTGAAAAGTAAAGCTAATGCATCCATTAAAGCATTCTGATGATTGGGAGTGAATATTACACTTCCTTTGGTGGGAATATTTTGTTTATTCAGGATGCGTATATTTCTGTAATATAAATAGTTATGCCAAGGTAGCATAAGGTAATAAAGAAAACTGTATCCTATTGATTTTTTTTCAATATTATATTTGCCCATACTTACGCATTTGAGGTTTTCTTACTCAAGCCGAAGGTAAATTTGGTCCAGTAACCTGCAATTAATAGGCCTGCAAGCATATGCCAAATTCCCCACCAGGCAGCAATTATTGCCATTCCTCCAAGTTCCATTTCGGGAGGAAATATTTTAGGGTTGAAGATTAATACTAATGCTAATCCGGCATTTTGTATTCCAGTTTCAATTGATAGAGTTTTAACGTCTGCAAATGGTCTTTTAAAAATTTTTCCCAGAGCAAATCCTGTACCCAGTGCCATTGCATTATGAATTAGTACCAATAAAAACACATATTGTAAATAGTTTATCAGATGGTCGAAGTTTTTCATTAGTGCAAGGATGATTACGATAGTAAAAACAACCATTGATAATTGCTTAATGGGGCGAACAATTTTCTTTGTAAATTTCGGGAATTTATTTCCTAAAGTTAATCCTAATATGAGTGGTATTCCAAGAATAATAAATACTGTTTTAAACATCTGATAAACATCAATTTCCAATGGACGTACTAGTGTTTCTGCATCAGCAGCAGAATAAACACCTATGGCCCAATTTCCCCAAAGGGAAAAATTTAAAGGAGTTAATATTACAGCACTTACAGTGGCAATGGCTGTTAAACTTACCGACAAAGCGATATTTGCTTTAGCAATTGAAGAGATGAAATTCGAAAAATTTCCACCAGGACAAGATGCAACCAATATCATTCCCAGGGCCATAGTAGGAGTAATAATGTCTTTTAAAACTATTACGAATATGAAGGTTAAAAATGGCAATATTAAAAATTGTGAAGTAAATCCTAAAATTGCTGATTTAGGACTGTTAATTAAATCCTTAAATTGTTGGATTTTAATCTCTAATGCTACTCCAAACATTAGAAATCCTATTGCTATATTTAATGCGTGCAGACTTTCCTGGCTAAAATTTAATCTGATATGATCCAGACCTTGAAGAGTTTCATACATATTCTCAACTTAAGTGTAATGGCAAATATATCAATTTATAAATAATAAGTCTTATACAATCGATTCATAATTTTTACAACTAATTATTATTGCCATTTTGAACACTTTTTCTATATATTTGTAACAACTAATAATTACTCAAACTAACTAATAATTACTAAATGCTGTAAAACTAAAACATAAAATAAATGGAGATGTTTAAGTTGTATACTAAATAACTAAATTTGTTGTTTTATTAATAATATGAAAATTGCATATAGTAATTTTAAAGGCAATAATTAGAAAATTCGTGGGGAAAAAATTATATATCACATTTCTTATAATATTTACTTTAAATTTTCAGTCGTATAGTCAGGAGATGTTTGGATTGACTTTAGGGAATTATAGTGGTGTTAATTCTATTATTGCAAATCCAGCGATGATGACCCATCAGCATAAGTTTTTGGATGTAAACCTGGTAGGTTTAGATGTTTTTGTTGGAAATAATTTTGCTTATATCCCAGGTAGCGATTATAATATGTGGGATGCTGTTAATACACGCCAACTTCCCACTTATGAGGATGGAAGTAATTTTCTGTATTACGATAATGAACAGTTGAAAGTTATGTCGACTAGTATCAGGATGCTTGGTCCCTCTGCCATGATGCAATTAGGAAAACACGCCTTTGGTTTCTCAACGGCTTTACGTGTTTATACTTCCGGTAGTAACGTACCCTGGGAAATGCCGGTGTTTGGCTATGAAGGTTTACGTTATAAACCCTTACATAACATACAATTTAACGATCATAATTTTGATTTTCAGGCAAATGTATGGGGTGAGATTGGGTTAAGTTATGCCTATGATGTTTTCCACTATTTTGATCAACAAATTACTGTTGGCATTAGTGTGAAGTATTTAATGGGATACTCTGGTGGGTATGCTGATATTAATAATGTTGAGTATATGGTTCAAAGTGACAGCGTTATTAACATTACAAATATGAATGCCGAAGTTGGATTTGCCATTCCGGTGGATTATAATAATAGTGATTTTCCTGATTCTGGACCCACTTTTAAAGGCTCTGGTATTGGAATAGACATAGGAGCCGTTTATGTTAAGCGTAAAAACGTTGATAATAAGAGATTTAAAAGACCTTGCGAGCAGCGTTACGAAGATTATGTTTATAGAATAGGTATCTCTATTCTGGATATAGGAAGAATAAATTATAAGAATAATGCCCAGATGCACAACTTTAATGATGTTGGTGTTCTTTGGGAAAACTATGATACTGTTTCTTTTGATAATATAAATCAGGTAGTATCGGAACTTAGTAATTTATTCTATGGAGATCCTGATGCATCATTATCAGGAACAAGTATGAAAATAGGTCTTCCTACAGCATTAAGCATACAAGCAGATTATCATTTTAAAGAAAAAATATTTATTGGGGCTTATTGGATTCATCCTGTGCGGTTTAATGGACATACAATGCGCCGATCAGCACAACTGGCAATAATTCCTCGTTACGAAACAAAGCAATTAGAATTCTCACTACCAATATCTCTTTACGAATATCAATACCCTAGAATTGGGGCTGCCCTCCGTATTAATTTTTTAACTGTTGGAACGGAAAGATTAGGAAACTGGATAGGTGCCGGAAATCTGGATGGTATGGATATTTACTTTTCTCTTAAATTTGGACTGGAAAAAGGGAAATGTCGTGTGAAATCTAATAATAAGTGCTATAATCTTGAATATGGCTACTCAGACAAGCAAAAATTAAAGTTCAAAAAAACAAGAAGGTAATTACATATTGTTCCACGATTTATTTAATACTATTGGGTTAAATCTCAAAGTGTATTGAACATAAATATTTGTGTATCAGGGATTATTAATAACAACAAGTGAAAAGACAAGTCTTAATCATATTTAGTTTATTGGTATTAACAACCATAAGAGTTGTTAGTGCTCAGGAAATGATTGGAGTTGTCTTTGGAAATTATAGTGGAATAAATTCAGCAATAATTAATCCGGCTTTAATGACCGGGTCGAAAGCCTATATTAATGTTAATATTGTTAGTTCCGATGTATTTGTAAAAAATAATTGGGCCTATATACCCAAAGAAGATAAAACTTTATGGGATTTATTTACTCTTGACACCCTGGTTCCTGAATATGGTAAATGGAAATATAACGGTTTATATACTTATCATCGCAACACTAACCCAACCAATATTTATCAGTCAACGAGATTGTTGGGGCCTTCATTTATGATACAAACCGGTAGTCATGCCTTTGGATTAAGCCTTTCGCTTAGAGGAATGACAAGTGCTACTAATATTGCCTATGAAATGCCGATTTTTATGTATGAAGGCATGACTTATGAGAAATTACAAAATATTGTATTCGACGATTACAATTTTAATTTTTCTACAATGACATGGAGTGAATTGGCCGCAAGTTGGGCCTGGGATTTTATGCGGCCCTACAAGGCCAAGTTAACTTTTGGAGTTAATTTAAAACTGAATTTGGCACATGATGGTGCATATGCTGTAAACAATCGTGCTAAATATATAATTTACGATCCAAAGACCATACAGATTTATAATTATGATGCTGAAATTGCCTATGCGGCACCCATAAATTATGATTCTACTGATATTCTTATTGAAGGACCGTTTATTAAAGGAATTGGAGCAGGCATTGATTTGGGCTTTGTCTATACCAGAATGAAGAGTAGCATATATAGAAGGGGAGGTTCTAAAATTTGTAGTAAACCTTATGAAGATTATATTTATCGTATTGGAGTTTCAATTTTGGATATTGGAGCAGTAAGTTTTAATAAAAATGCTCAAAAACATAATTATAATGATGTCAGTGTTTATTGGGCTCAGTTCGATACTCTTGAATACCATAGTTTTAACTCTATAATGCAGGATCTTAGTAAGGCATTTTACGGAGACCCAAATAAGTCGAAAACTGCAGAGAAGTTTTCAATTCCTTTACCTGCAACCTTAAGCTTACAGTTTGATGCACATATAAAAAGAAATCTGTATGTGAGTGCATTAGTAATACAACCTTTGGCCTTCAGTAAAAGGCAGTTAATGCGTCCGGTACAATATGCTATAACACCTCGCTTTGAAAACGATTATTTTGCTATAAGCATTCCTTTATCACTTAGCCAATATAAATACTTTAGGTTGGGAACTGCCATTCGGCTGGGCCCACTTACTGTTGGTAGTGAAAGGCTGGGAACATTATTGGGTATAAGCGATTTAGATGGAATGGACTTGTATGTGTCTTTGAAATTTAGTCTTAAAAAGGGTAGTTGTGCGGATAATAAAAATGGTGCATGTGCCAACTCAAAATTCGGGCGTAAAAAGAAGTTTAAATATTCAAAACAGAATTATTTCTTTTAGAATTCTATTTTCATTTGAATATTGGCATTAAAAGATTTTCTATGTAAATCAGTATAGCCATATTTCATAATTGCCATTTTATGTTGTTTTGTAGGGTAACCTTTGTTTTTATCCCAGGCATAATTTGGGAATTTTAGAGCAGCATTTTCCATAAACTCATCCCTATATGTTTTAGCTAAAATTGATGCAGCTGCTATTGAAAGATATTTACCATCGCCCTTAATTATACATTGATGAGGAATATCTTTGTACTTATTAAACCTGTTGCCATCTATCAATAATAATTCAGGAACTATCGCTAATTTATCCAAAGCGCGATGCATGGCAAGATAGGAGGCATTTAAAATATTTATTTTATCAATTTCCTCATTACTTACCTGAGCAACAGCCCAATATTCAGCAGTGTTTTCAATAATCGTTCTGAGTTCATCCCTTCGTTTTTTATTTAACTGCTTTGAGTCATTAATTAAATTATTTTTAAATCCTTTTGGTAAAATTACTGCCGCAGCAAAAACAGGCCCTGCTAAACATCCTCTGCCTGCCTCATCACAACCGGCTTCTATTTTATTTGAATAAGATAATTTAAGCATTAAAAAATCGGGAGTATTGATTAATAATTATCAGTAAAAAAAGGAGGCTCACATATATGTCGACCCATTTTATTTTTTTTATGTTAGAACTGATATTAGTAAGAATAATTGCTGATGGTATACTTAAAAGAACCATAGAATTTGAAGTTTTAAAATCCAGTATAACTACAGCTAAAGAAAAAACAAATAGCCATATGTTAATGGTAAGTCGTTGCCTTAGGGCGATATTTTTTTCAAATAGAGTATTTATTTGGTAGAAAAAGCCCGGTAATAATATGCCGGCTAATAGCATTAATATCAATAAGTTTAGAAAACTAAAATCAGCAAAACTAAATTCAAAATAAAATGAAGATACTATACTATTAATAAAAATTTCTGATTTGTCGAAATAATAATACCAGCAAAAAATAAAGAAAAAAGGTAGTCCCATGCCAATTGCTGAAACAATATATTCTCTCCATTTATTTATTCTTAAAACGAGTAATACTGACCAGAGAAATACCAGCATAATTATCAGAGGAAAGTAAAACATACTTGCTATACCCAGCAATAATGATGCGTTGTAAAGTGGTGCCAGAGTAAACTCAATTTTTATCAAACTGAATAATTCGCTTAATGCCAGTATAAATAGTAAATTGATGATGAGAAATCTATTACTTTCAATGTTCCCGGTATTGGCGAATGTAAAAAAGATCAGGAAAAAGAAGCCGAGTAAACTTGTTTTGGGTGAAATATTATAGTTGGTTACTAAGGAGTTTAATATTAAGGCCGTAATGATTATCAAAACTAAACTTATTACTCCATTAATGATAGGATTTATGCCAACTATAAACAAAAAAAGTTCGTATAGTGGCGCCGATAAATCATTAAAGCCATATTCTTGTGGTTGTATAATCAAGGGCAACCATAAAACAATAGCAAAGATAATTATGCTAATTGAATGTATTAAATGTCCTGATTTAAAGAGTCGTATTAACAATTATTTACTTATTAAAGATCGAAACCAATGTCTGTTCTAAAATATCTTCCTTCAAATTCAATTTGTTTTGCTTTTTCATAGGCTGTTAGCAAAGCATCTTGCATAGTATCTCCATAAGAACATACAGCAATTACTCTACCGCCACTGGTTTTCACCTCATCAGTATTTACATCTTTGGAAGTTCCGGCATGAAATAAAATACAGTCGGAAAGATTATCGATACCGCTAATAACTTTCGACTTTTCGTATGCTTCAGGGTAACCTCCTGAAACTAACATAATTGCTGCCGTATGCCTGTCATCGAATTCTATCTTATAATCTTCTAGGGTTTGATTTTCAACTGCTATGAAAGCTTCAACCAAATCAGATTTTATGCGGGGAATTACCGATTCGGTTTCCGGATCTCCCATTCGGCAATTGTATTCAATAACAAAAGGTTCTTCATCAACTTTTATAAGCCCAAAAAATATAAAGCCTTTATAATCGATATTTTCTTTTATAATTCCATTGATAGTGGGTTTTATTATTTGATCTTCTATCTTTTTCATGAAATCATCGGTGGCAAAAGAAACCGGAGAAACCGAACCCATACCGCCTGTATTTAATCCTGTATCACCTTCTCCAACTCTTTTGTAATCTTTTGCTTCCGGAAGTATCACATAAGATTTACCATCGGTAAGTACAAAAACCGAAAGTTCTATTCCATCTAAAAACTCTTCAATAACAACTTTAGCGGAGGCTTCACCAAACTTCGAATCCTCAATCATTTTTTTGAGTTCGCTTTTAGCAAGTTCCAAATCATTTAAAATAAGAACACCTTTTCCTGCTGCTAGTCCGTCTGCTTTAAGAACATAAGGTGCTTTAAGAGACTCCAGAAACCTAAAACCATCTTCAATGTTTTCGGCATTAAACGATTTATAAGCTGCTGTAGGAATTCCATTGCGGTACATAAACTCTTTGGCAAATTCTTTACTGCCTTCAAGCATGGCACCCTCTTTACCAGGGCCTATAACCGATATATTTTTTAGTGCAGGATCGTTTTTAAATTTGTCGGTAATACCATCTACCAAGGGGACTTCCGGACCTACAACTAAAATATCAATATCCTTTTCAACCACAACCCTTTTAACTTCTACGAAGTCGTTTATATCGATTGGAAGGTTAGTGCCAACTTCTCTGGTTCCGGCATTACCCGGCGCGATAAATAAATTATCCGTTTTATCGCTTTGGGATATCTTCCATGCTAAAGCATGTTCTCTTCCTCCTGATCCTAAAATTAATATATTCATTTTGGTGTTTGGTTTAATGTTTTTTCAATTGAAGACCAAAGATTATCGGCAGTTTTCTGCCATGTAAATTCAAGTCTTCTTTTTTTCCCTTTTTCAATTAACTCTTCTCGTAGATTTTTATCAAAAGTAATACTTTTTAGTCCCTCTGCAATACTCTCAGGTTTAAAAGGATCGGTAATAACTGCTGCATCACCAGCAATTTCAGGCATTGAAGTAACATTGGAAGTTATCACGGGTGTTTCTGAATACCAGGCTTCTACGATAGGAATGCCAAATCCTTCGAAAATGGAAACATAGGTTAAAGCTAATGCCGAACCAACAACTTTGTGTAATTCTTCAGGCTCAAGTCTTCCGGTAAAAATAATATCATCTTTAAATTTCATTGCATCGAATGTATCCTTAATCTCACCCGACCAATACATTTTTTCTCCTACAATAAGTAATTTTATGTCAGTAGTGTTTTGATCCTTAAAAATATCGAAGGCTTTAAATAAGTTCGATAAATTTTTTCGGGGATTTAAAGCACCGATAAAAACGAAAAAATCACAAGCCTTCGAATACATATCTTTCGTAATCCTTTTAATATCCTCTTCAACAGGCTTGAATTCCTTATTGGCACCATTGTAAACAACATCCACTTTTTCTGGCGAAACTCCGTATTGTTTTACAATATCATTCTTGGAAAATTAAGATACAGTTGCTATACGATCGGCTTTTGTTGCAAATTTTGGAGTAAAGTAAGTGTAATACTTTTGCACTAAAGGAGGCATAATGTTCGGGAAATGCTCAAAATTCAAATCGTGAAGTACAGTTAAGGTTTTTGTTTTAGCTCTTAAGGATCCAAAAGCATCCGGAGAGATAAACAAATCTGCCTTTATTTTTTTTAGTACTCTTGGAATGGAAAATTCAAACCAGATATAAAATAGTATCGGATGACGTGCCTGGGGTCCAATAACAATTGGTGTTACATTTGAAGCAAACACAAATCTTTCATCATATTTCCTGTCGAAAATAAAATAAAACTCATGCTCAGGATGTTGATTTACAATACGAATCAAAGTTTCGTAGGTAAACCAGCCAATTCCTTCCAACTTGTTTTTAAGTAATAATCTTGTGTTTACAGCAATTTTCAATTGTCATTTTTTTATTCTGCAAATATTGCAAATTTAAGCGATACTAATTGTAAGTGATTAATAAGGGTTATTACTAAAAATATCAACAGCGCTATTTAACTTTCTGCAATATACTATCCAGAAGTTGTGATTGAGATAAAGCCTCTTTATACCACTCATTTTGTTTTTCCGTAGAATTACAATTTTCAACAAAAAAATTTATTTCTTTAACAAAATGATTATCAGGCTCAAGAGTGATAATTTCTGATCCTTTACTGCTTTCTAAATTAATAATAGGGATATATTCGGGTGCCACCGAGAATGCCCTTTCAACTCTGATATTTCCCTTATTTCCCCAAAGTTCATATTTGTTTTTATAGAAAGTGTTCATAGAGAATGCCAGTTGCGCATTTCTATTTTCTGAAAATGTTAAATTTATTATTCCGGAAATATCAATTCCATTTTCAGTTTTAATATTTGCATCAACTTTTGTTGGTTCCGATTTGAAAATATTTCTAGCAAAATGAAGTGGATATGCAGCAGCATCCAGCAAACCACCTCCACCTTTTTGCTTGTTAAGACGAAAATCATCTTTTCCCCTTGGGGGGAAGCCGAACCAGGCATTAACTAAATTTACTTCTCCAATTAATCCTTTTTTTAGAAGTTTGCTTACGTAAATATTCTGATTATGAAATTGATACATAAAACCTTCAAAAATTGCTACAGCATTATTTTTTGCCGAATTAATCATTTCCTCTGCATCAGTAAAGTTTGATGCCAGCGATTTCTCGCATAATATATGTTTACCATTTTGGGCTGCAGTTATTGCATATTCTTTATGTAAACCCGTTGGTGTTGCCAAATAAACAGCATCGAAATCGTAGTTGTTTAAAGTGTAATCGAAATCTGTCTCAAGAGGAAGTTCAAAACGTTCTTTTACTAATTGCCTTTTTCTATCGGTATGGTCAACGCAAACCACTATATCACTTTTATCAGAAATTTTAAGCGCATCAATGAAATATTTTAAGGATATATTCCCACAGCCAATAACGCAGAATTTTAATTTGTTTTTTCTAGCCATAGATTTCACTTAAAACTAATTTCATTTTTTCAATATTATATTCAAGTCCCTCATCAGCCATACCGGCATAAAAAGGTAATCGCACAACTCTTGTGGCTATACTTTCTGTAATTGGCAGGTTATCAGGTTTATAACCAAATTTAATTCCCATGGGGGAGGAGTGAAGTGGAAGATAGCCTATATAAACATATATGTCAAATTCACGCAATCGTGCCATAAACTTACTTCTGTTTTCAGCAGTATCGAAAACAACCCAAAAAGCATGATGATTAGTTTTGATATGCTCTTTAGGAGTGTAAATATTCAAATTACCATTATTCTTATAATCGGTAAATATTTCATAATAAGCCTCAGTAATCTGTTTTCTCTTTTTCATAATCTCCTCTTCACTTTCAAACTGAGCCAGCAATCCTGCCGCCAAAATATCTGAAAGTAAATAGGAACTTCCTTTTTCAACCCATGAATATTTACTTTTCACCCCGTCTAAAACCAATCTTCTGTCGGTACCTTTTTCCTGCATAAAAAATGCTCTTTGGATCTGCTCAGGCATATTCACAACTAATCCGCCGCCTTCTCCTCCTGCATTCATATTTTTTGTTTCGTGAAAACTGAAAGCTGCTAAATGCGGAATACTACCGTTTGGTTTTCCTTCGAAAAATCCACCGTAACTCTGGGCGCAATCCTGCATAACTATTAAATTATGCTTGTTTGCAATTTTCATGATAGCTTCTATTTCGCATGATATTCCGGCATAGTCGATGGGGAGTATCATTTTAGTTTTACTTGTGATAAGATCTTCTATTTTTGAAACATCGATGTTTAAAGTATCAGGATCTATCTCACAAAATACAGGCTTGCCGCCGAAAATCACTATCGCATTAACCGTCGAGCTGAAAGTATAGGAAGGTAAAATAACCTCATCACCG
>PKTA01000198.1 GCA_002869365.1 Marinilabiliales bacterium
GATATTTTGAAGTGGCCGATGGCGGAACCATTTTTCTTGATGAAGTTGCTGAACTGCCAACTTCAACCCAGGTTAGGCTGTTGAGAGTATTGGAAAGCGGTGAATTCCTAAAAGTAGGCTCATCAAAAGTTATTAAAACTGATGTGCGTGTTGTTGCTGCCAGTAATGTTAATATTCCTAAAGCTATTGAAAAAGGCGATTTCCGCCAGGACCTCTATTATAGATTAAATACCGTGCCAATTATTGTGCCGCCGCTTCGTGACAGAAAGGACGATATACATTTGATATTCAGAAAGTTTGCTGCTGATTTCGCAGAGAAATACCGCATGCCACCGCTGAGACTAACTAATGATGCTGTAGACTTATTGAAAAATTTTTATTGGCCCGGAAATGTAAGGCAGTTGAAAAATGTTACCGAACAAATTTCAATTATAGAAAAAGAAAAAGAGATAAACTCTATTATTCTAAAACGCTACCTCCCTGAAGGACCAAAATCTGATCTGCCAGTCTTGTTTAAAAAGCAAGAAGAAGAACATTTTTCAGAAAGAGAATTACTTTATAAAGTTCTCTTCGATATGAAAAAAGATGTTACCGAGCTGAAGAAAATAGTTATTAACCTGCTTGAGCAGGAATCGGAAACTACTGCTCTGGAGCAAACAAAAGCCTTGCTGGTAAAAGATTATTATGAAACTCCTTTCAGTAAACCAACAGAACGCCGAGAAACAAAACCTGAGTTTAGTCATGAATCCTATAAAGATGATGACGATGATGTTTATCATGATTCAGAAATCATCGAAGAGTCATTATCGCTACAGGATAAGGAAAAAGAGATGATTAGAAAAGCACTGGAGAAACATAACGGCAAACGTAAAAATGCTGCCAATGAATTGGGAATCTCTGAAAGAACATTGTATCGCAAAATAAAAGAATATAAAATAAGATCGTGATAAACAAAACCAAACTCCATATCACAATAATAATCGGTTTTCTAGTTTTATTATTAGGAAGTTGTGGGGTTTATTCATTTACAGGAGCGTCTATTCCTCCGGAAGCCAAAACAGTTTCCGTTCAGTATTTCCCAAACAAAGCACAACTGGTTGAACCTACCTTAAGCCCTTTATTCACAGATGCTTTAAGGGATAAGTTCAGTACTCAAACAACCTTAGAGATGGCTGCTAAAGGAGGTGATTTGGCTCTGGAAGGAGAAATTACCGGATACCAAACTACTCCAGTGGCGATACAGGGCGATCAAACATCTGCTCTTAACCGACTTACCATTAAAGTTAATGTTAGGTTTTTTAATAAATTTGAACCTGACAAAGATTTCGAACAGGAATTTTCTCAATATATTGATTATAGCAGTTCGAAGGATTTATCAGCAGTAAAAGCAGAACTCATTGATCAACTAAACGAAATGTTGACAACAGATATTTTCAACAAAGCAGTAGTAAACTGGTAAATCATTCATCATGAATAAGGAAAAATTCAATTCTTTAGTGGAGCAACCAACAGGTTTTACAAACGATGTTATGGATGAGTTGACTTATCTTAACAACGAATTTCCTTATTGCCAAAGTGCGCATATATTGCTCACTTTAAGCCATTATGTAAACAATAACATAAAGTTTGAGTCGAAACTGAAAACTACAGCTATCCATGTAGGGAGCAGAAAGATTTTAAAGCAGCATATCGACAGATTAAATGAATCGGCTTCAAAGGTTTATTTTTATGATGAGGGTATTAAAGAAAACTCCGAAAAACAATCTGCAGAAGAAACAAAAGCAGAGAATATAAAGGCTGAGTTTAAACAGGAGAAGAAAAAAGAAGAACCTAAAGCCGACAAGAAGGAAATTATAGAAAAAACTCCTGCTACAAATGTCAGTTCGGCGAATAAAAAGCCAGAAAAAGTTTCAGAAGACAAGAAACTAAAAGTAAAGATAAAACCACTGGAAAAAACTCCTGATGATATCCAGAAATCCAAATCCATTGCCGAATTAAAAAAGATAGTCGAGAAGAGAATCAGGGAAATTGAGAGGGAGAAAAAATTAAAATCTGAAGGAAAAACCGAAGATGAAATACCTGATAATAAAACTCTAAAGAAGGACGACTTAATTGATAAATTTATCAAGGATCAACCAAGTATTTCAAGACCAAAAGTAAGTTTTTATAACGCCAAAGATCTTGCTGCCAGCAGCATTGTCGACCAGGAAAACATTGTAAGTGAAACACTTGCGAAGATTTATATGGATCAGGGGCATTTTGAAAAAGCGAAAAATATTTATCAAAAATTAAGTTTGAAATATCCGGAAAAAAGTAGTTACTTTGCAGCCCTAATTGAAAAGGCTGAAAAAGAAGATAATAATTAAATAAATTGAGATGTATA
>PKTA01000148.1 GCA_002869365.1 Marinilabiliales bacterium
AGTTTTAAATACCTTTTGACTAAATTGGTTATAGATATTAATTTCTTTTATTTTATCTGATTCAATATCTATTGTTATTGCTGATTCTGTGGGATTTGGATATATTAAATTATCATTTACTTTTTCATTATTTATACCAACAAGGCATTCAACTCCCCATTGAGGATAATAGTCGGGTAGCAACGGACATCCAGTTGAGAAGTTATACGGTAATTCCTGTATTTTTTCAACACACCATCCGGATATATCTTGGTTAAATGATGCAGCGTCCATAAACATAAACTCCATATCGGTAACATAACTTACATCCCAATTCCCTATATTCTGATTGAAAACACTTTCTAGAAACATACCATTCATATCAGTCACATTACTAACATCCCAATTACCTATATCTTGGTCGAAGCTCCATGTACTATGAAACATCCCTTTCATATCAGTCACATTACTAACATCCCAATTACCTATATCTTGATTGAAGTCATGAGTGAAACCAAACAAACTTCTCATATTAGTCACATTGCTAACATTCCAGTTTCCAATGTCCTGATTAAAGTTAATACATACAGCGAACATTTCCGACATATCAGCAACACTACTCACATCCCAATCACCAATATCCTGGTTAAAGTTTAAGGCATAAAAAAACATTTTAGACATATGTGTAACATTACTCACATCCCAATTTGAGATATCTCCATTAAAATCACTGTTTTTAAAAGCATTAGACATATCAGTCACATTACTCACATCCCAATCAGGCATTGCGCCGTATTCACAATCATAGCATAAACCATCGACCGGATTTGTGCTCAAACATGTTTCAATTGCCTGGTGAAAATTAGCATCCGTTATTGGCGTTTGGGAAAAACTTATAAATGGAATTAAAAGAGTTATTAGTAAGATGTGTTTCATGGTATTTTATTTTTTATAGCAATTGCTTAAATTTTATTATGCCGGAAGTAGAATTATGTTGGTTATTTATAAGACAGATAAATAAGCATTTACCCTTATTCATATGCTTGTAAAGCATTTTCGACTTAAATTTAACTCCGGTTTAATGGGTGTTCTCTTGATGTAAAGATTAGTAATTTTCGAAAATGGGATGTAAATGGATTTCTATTTAACAAGAAACTGTTTCCAAAATATATCAAAAAATTCCTTTTGAAAAAACTTTTTTTGTAGTTCCATCATCAAATAATATTATCTGTAATCCGGCAGTATTTTTATCTATTTTCTGCCCCATAATATTGTATCTCGCTATTTCCTGTCGTGATAAAGAACTTTCAATTTCCGCTATTTCTGTAGCATTATCCACGCTAATTTTCATTTCATAGGGGAATTTTTGAAAATCCCCATTGTTGTCCTGAAATACTTCCGGCATAGAGCAAATTATAAAATACAAAGTAGTATCCTGATCACTCACATCCAAACTCAGAGAACCCTCTAAGTCGTTGGTCATATTAAGGTCATAAAAACTAGCACCATCATTACTGTTTTGAACTATAACTTTTCCCTGAAAATAAGCATCATCGCCATAACTTCCGCTTGGACCCCCATTTATCTCAAAGGTGTAAGTCTTAGCATTGCTATTCAATATTTTGACCGTATTAAATGACCATGCATTTGTTGTTTCATCTTCTTCAGGGCTAAACCATCCATCAGAGCCTTCATCGTTGTAGACGGCAATATATTCGTTATCGTCCAATGGATCAGCATAGTTATTCCATTCATTAAGGTTTGTGGCCGCCTGATCGGCAGAAATAAAATCAAAATTATTGGTCATATGCGCTGCCCAGTCGATGAAATACTGCCTGTAATCGCTTGCACCTATAAGATTGAACATATATTCCTGTGGCATTTCTTCGGTTCCGCTATACATGCCTGAGGTAATAATATCTTCAGAAATACCTGCCTCCTCGGTAAAATAATATAACAACAATGCAAGGGCATATTGATGTACATAACGTTGCCAGTTGGAAGGGTAGGAAGACGGAAAGTTATCATAACTCAACCAAAGAGGAATATGAGGCAATCTTACCAGGCTTTCGGCTTCAACAAAAGCCCTGTCTGCAGTGATGTTTTGTTTCGCAGCAAACCAATTCGCGGAGGCTTCTATATACCATTGACTGTCTCCTGAATAAGCAAAACCCGGCGCATTTGCATTGTACTGAAAAATATGAAAGGTTTCATGGGCATTATTTAGCCAATCGGAAAGTACTCCATTGGGCAATGTTAAAAATGGATAGCCGTTAAAATCAGTTCCCTGACCATTTCCCCAATTATAATCGTAAAAATATCCCTCACTATTTCCGGGAGTATGTATATACACATTGTAGTAATATCCATCAATAGTATTTG
>PKTA01000134.1 GCA_002869365.1 Marinilabiliales bacterium
TGAGTTATGAGTTGTGAGTTGTGAGTTGTGAGTTGTGAGTTATGAGTTGTGAATTATGAGTTATGAATTATGAGTTGTGAGTTGTGAGTTGTGAGTTGTGAGTTGTGAGTTATGAATTATGAGTTATGAATTATGAGTTGTGAGTTATGAGTTGTATGACATACCAATTACCAATGACCAATAATCAGTTTGTCATACAAGAAACATTAAATCCTCTAATCTATTGATCTTCTGATGCCTAAAACAATTAATTTATATATAAATATCTCATAAACAAATAATTATAATTTCGTTTGTAAGGATAAACAATAAATTAAAATATCTCTCGTTATAATTTGGATTTTAAAAATATATCAATTTGCCTATGACAAATTTTTTTACTCCAAACGACTTTCAGGATCTTAAAAAACAAAAAACGCCGCAAAAAGTATCGAGCGTATCAAAACTAAAACCAAGTGTTTATAGCATGAGGGTGATTTTAGGTTATAATGCTGCTCTACAGGTTTTAAAATCAAAAAGCCACGGTAATATAGGAATCCTGATCAATTAAGGGAGATTGTAAACTTACCCCTTAAAAAACATAACCGTTCTAGCCTGAGGCTAGACGGTTTTTTTTATTTTTGTTATTTTATAAGCCTATGTTTCGATACTTTATTAAACTTGCATATGATGGCTCTGATTTTCACGGATGGCAAATGCAGGATAATGCCCATAGTGTTCAGGCTGAGTTAACAGAAAAGTTAGTCCTGATGCTGAAAGAGGATTTTCATATTGTTGGTTGTGGAAGAACCGATACAGGAGTGCATGCCAGAGAGTTTTATGCTCATTTCGATATTAATTCAGAAATTGAAGGAATAAGAGATTTTATCTATAAATTAAATTCCTTTTTGCCAAGGTCGATTGCAATTTATGATTTGTATTTGGTTGATAATGAAATGCATACTCGCTTTAGCGCAAAAAGCAGGACTTATAAATATTATATCTCCACGCAAAAAAATCCTTTTAAGGAGAATTTCTCATATCAATTTTTGCCAAAACTGGATGTGAAAAATATGAATAAGGCTGCAGAAATGCTGCTGGAATATACCGACTTCACATCATTTTCAAAATTACATACGCAAACGGCTACCAACAATTGCGATATTTCTCATGCAAAATGGGAAGAAACAGATGAAATGCTGGTATTTACTATTACAGCCGACCGGTTTTTGAGAAATATGGTTAGGGCAATTGTTGGCACCCTGATAGAAGTGGGGAAAGGAAAAATGAAAGTAGAAGATTTTAGAAAGGTTATCTAATCGAAAGACAGGAGAGAGGCCGGATTTTCGGCACCTGCCAAAGGTTTGTTTTTACATGATATAATATATTTATAAACAACTAAATAACATGGAACTACTAATTGAAAATGGCATAGGGTTATTGTATTTTAACAGACCTGAGATTTATAATCCTTTGGATTTGAAAACTGCCAGAGAATTGTACTCAAATTTAAGGAAGTTGTCGATAGATAAAACGGTAAAAGCCGTAATTATTAGTGGTCGTGGAAAAGCATTTTGTGCCGGTGGTGATATTAGAGCTGTTTTGAAACATAAAGATGGTCCGGCTGCTGCATTCCATGAAATGGCAATAAATGTTCAGCCTTGCATTATGGAAATGCGAAATATGC
Source organism: Marinilabiliales bacterium (assembly GCA_002869365.1). Lineage (GTDB taxonomy): Bacteria > Bacteroidota > Bacteroidia > Bacteroidales > F082 > BM524. Next base: position 1,667 of record PKTA01000134.1, read on the forward strand.
AAAAGCCCATAATTGCTGCCATAAACGGTGTTGCTGCCGGTGGTGGATTTTCAATTAGTCTGGCTGCCGATTTCAGAATAATGGATCCAAAGGCTGTGATGAAACTGGGCTTCACCTCCAATGCTTTAAGTGTTGATGCAGCAGGAACTTTTAATCTGCCACGAATAGTTGGTAATGCTAAGGCTCTGGAAATAGCAACTTTTGATGAGCCTATTAATGCTGAGGAAGCTCTGCGAATAGGACTGGTAAACAAAATTTCGGAAGAAGGCAAAGTTGTTGAGTTTGCTAAAGAATATGCGATGAAAATTTGTGAGAAATCGCTGCATACTTTTAGTTGGTCGAAACGATTGATAAATAGTTCGTTCGAAAGTACTATAGAAACCCAGATGGAGAAAGAGCATCAGGCTTTAGTAATTTGTGTTTCGCATCCCGATGGAATTGAGGGGATTACGGCATTTGTGGAGAAGAGGAAAGCGGTCTATAACAGTTATGAGTTATGAGTTTTGAGTTGTGAGTTATGAGTGATGAAAAATGAAAAGTGTAGAATGATGAGTTTTGAGTTGTGAGTTATGAGTGATGAAAAATGAAAAGTGTAGAATGATGAGTTTTGAGTTATGAGTTGTGAGTGATGAAAAATGAAAAGTGTAGAATGATGAGTTTTGAGTTGTGAGTTATGAGTGATGAAAAATGAAA
>PKTA01000057.1 GCA_002869365.1 Marinilabiliales bacterium
TTTAGAAAATAATTTTTATTTCATTGTTTATGCTTCGTTAGATTAATATTTATCCGCCTTCCGGCGGAAAAGTAGGGGTGTTAATTTTTTAACTAAATAATAATAAATATATTAATGTTTAAGTGATATTAGGGTTTAATTCATAAGAACAGTGTATTGTCATAATTTTGAGAAACGAACTTTAATAACTAATAATTATTCCGTTGAAAGACGGATATATCATAATAGCCCGGTGAGTATCACCGGGTTAACAATTACGTAGATAGTCCAATACCCTGACGGGGTTACATGTTATTTGAATTAATATCCTTCTACGGATGGAATTAATTGTTTATTAATATGTCATAATAATTATCCTTTTTTCCTTCATTTTCTTTAGTAATTTTACATTTCAGTTTTAAAAATGAAAGTAACGTTAGATAAGGATGCCGGATTTTGTTTTGGTGTAAGAAATTCCATTTCTGAAGCCGAAGAATTACTTGCCAAAGGCCATAAAGTAAAATGCCTCGGACAAATAGTTCATAATGAGGAAGAATTATCCCGACTTGAAAAATTTGGAGTTGAGTTTATTGATTATGAAGAATACAAAACAATTAAAAATGAAACAGTTTTGCTTCGCGCCCATGGCGAAATACCTGAGACTTACGAAATAGCAAAAGCAAATAATATTAAACTCATTGATACAACCTGCCCCATAGTTTCTTCTTTGCAAAAAAAGGTGTTTTGTTCGTGGGAAGAAGTGCTGGAAAAAGGAGGTCAGGTAGTTATTTTTGGTAAAAAAAACCATCCCGAAGTAAAGGGGTTAAACGGACAAACAGGCAGAAATGCCATAATTGTTGAAAACAAAAATGATATCTCAAAAATAAACTTTACAAACTCCATCCATCTTTTTACACAAACTACCTCTGCCTGGAATTCCTTTGATGAAATGCGAAAAATAATCATTGAAAAAGCAGAAAAAAAAGGTGTGGATATGTATTCTAAAAGCAGTATTTGCAGGCAGGTAGCAAGTCGTGAAGATTCGATAATAAATCTGGCTAAAACCAATGATGTTGTTATTTTTGTTGCAGGAAAAAATAGTTCCAACGGAAAAACATTATTTGGAATTTGTAAGAGTTTTAATGCAAAAACACATTATATAAGTTCTGCTAAAGCATTGAAAAAAGAATGGTTTAAAGACGCAGAAAATATAGGTGTTACAGGTAGTACTTCAAGTCCGGTTTGGTTGTTGAAAGAGGTAAAAGAAGAGATTTTAAAAATATGTATTTAAAGAAATTAAAGTTAACTAATTTTAAAAATTGCAGTTCTGCTGAAATTGATTTCAGTGCTAAAATTAATTGTTTTATTGGTGATAATGGTGCCGGTAAAACAAATATTCTGGATGCAATTTATTATCTCTCTTTTTGTAAAAGTTATTTTAATTCTATTGATAATCAGAATATTAAACATGAGGAAGACTTCTTTGCGATTCATGGAGAATACTTTAATGAGGATGAAACTAACGATCTCATAAGTTGTGTTCAGAAGCGTGCTAAAAAGAAGTCGTTTAAAAAGAATAAAAAGGAATACGACCGTCTTGCCGACCACATTGGATTACTGCCGTTGGTAATGATTTCTCCTTACGACAGAGATCTTATAAACGATGGAAGTGAATTAAGACGAAAGTATATAGATGGAGTAATTTCACAGTTTGATAATATATATCTGAAAAGTTTATTGGCTTATAATAAAACTCTACTTCAACGAAATACACTATTAAAGCAGTTTGCTGAGAGACATTATTTCGATAAAGCTTCACTTCAGGTTTGGGATGATAAATTATGCGAATTGGGAATTATAATTCATGAAAAACGACGTGATTTTTTAAAGGAATTTAACCCATTATTTGAATCCTATTATCAATATTTGTCTCAAGGAAGTGAAAATGTGGAAATTGTGTATGATTCGCAATTACTTGAAAAACCGATGCAAGAACTCCTGGAAGAGAATATCGAAAAAGACAGAATTGTAAAATATACAACTCAGGGTATTCATAAGGATGATTTAATATTGAATATCAAAGGGTTTCCTGTAAAAAAGTATGGCTCTCAGGGTCAGCAGAAATCATTTGTAATTGCAATAAAGTTGGCTCAGTTTGAATATACCAGGTTAAAGAAAGAGTTTAAACCCATACTTTTATTCGATGATATTTTTGACAAACTGGATGATAAAAGAGTACAACAAATAATCCATCTGGTAAATGAGAATAATTTCGGTCAGGTTTTTATTACCGATACCCAAAAACAAAGAATAGAACACTTATTTCGGGAAGCAGATATAGATCATTTAATATTTTCGGTTAATTCAGGAAATGTAGAAAAGGAAGTTTAATGAAGAAAGATAACACTTACGAACTCAAAGAATTATTGCAGCAGTTGGTAAAGGCTTACCGCTGGAGTGGTAAGATGGATGAAATGAAGGTGAGAGATTCATGGGAGAAAGTAGTGGGAAAAATGATCGACAGGCATACAACAGAGGTGCATTTAAAAGGTACAACACTATTTGTTAAACTCGATTCCTCGGCACTAAGAAATGAATTAATGATGGCTCGTTCCAAAATTGCAGAATCCATAAACAAAGAAATTGGCAAAAAAGTTATCGATGATATTATTTTTAGATAATTCCTTAGACTCAAATTGGTGTTAATAATTTATTTCTCTTTTGTCGCCATATTACTTAAATTTGCCTGAAAGGGAAAGTACAAAAACTATATGTTAAAGTCTTTATATATAAAGAATTACGCTCTGATAGAAACTTTAGAAATTAATTTTCAAAGTGGATTTTCTGCCATAACCGGGGAAACAGGTGCGGGTAAATCCATTCTATTAGGAGCCCTTTCCCTAATTTTAGGTAAGCGTGCAGATAGTTCTAATTTATTTGATGAATCTACAAAGTGTATTGTTGAAGGCTCCTTCGATTTGAGTCATTTGAATTTGAATAATTTCTTTCCTGATAATGATATTGACTATGAAGATTTAAGCATTTTGCGAAGGGAAATTCTTCCCAACGGAAAATCCCGGGCATTTATAAACGATACTCCCGTAAACCTAAACCTGATGCGGGAATTGGCAAGTAAGTTGGTCGATATACATTCGCAACACGAGACCTTGAAAATGGGCTCGTCCGACTTCCAAATGGAGGTAGTAGATAAATTTGGAACTGATCAAAAACTTTTAGAAAATTATAAAGAAAAGTATTCAAAATTTAAGAAAGATACTAAAGCCCTGGAAAGCCTGAAGCAAGCTAACGAAGAGGCTAAACGCGATGAAGATTATTTTCGATTTCAGCTAAATGAACTTGCTGCAATTAATATAAATGAAACGGAATTTGACGAACTTGTAGAACGCTCTAATTATTTAGCTCATGCTGAAGAGGTTCAGCAAATAACAGAAAAGTCGGCTCATCTGTTGATTGAAAATGATGAATCCATATTTGATAAGATCTCAGAAATTACTGATGATTTTTCAGGTATTTCCGAATTTCATAAACAGTTTAAAGAAATATATGAACGGCTTAAATCCTTGAAAATTGAATTAAAGGATATTGCCGAAGAAATAGAAAGTTTAAATATTGAATCGGATGCTGAGAATTCTAATCTGGAACAAATAAATGAAAAACTAAGTATTATTTATAGCCTCCAGCAAAAACACAATTCTAATACCATTGGAGAATTAATCGACATAAGAAATGATTTTGAAACTAAACTTGATAATATTTCAGGTTTGGAAGATCAAATTACAGAACTCGAAGGCAGTTTGTCAAAACAAAAAGTTGAGTTATTAAAACTTGCAAACGAACTAACATCCATCAGAAAAAAGAGTTCTCAATTATTGAAAAAGTCAATTCAAAATCAGCTAAGTAAGCTTGGTATGCCCGATGCTGAATTTGAAGTGAGTTTTACTACCTTGAATGATTTTGCTCCATCCGGTCTTGATAAAATCGACTTTTTATTCAGTGCCAATAAGGGAAGTAAATTGGCGGAAATTGCAAAAATAGCATCAGGAGGAGAACTTTCGCGTTTGATGCTTGCAGTTAAATCTTTAATTACCAGCAGTAACCTTCTTCCTACAATTATATTCGACGAAATTGACAATGGAGTTTCAGGTGATATAGCCGGTAAAGTTGGAAATATGCTTAAGCAGATGTCTGAAAATCATCAAATAATAGCGATTACTCATTTACCACAAATCGCCTCAAAGGCAAACTCGCATTATTTTGTTTTTAAAGAAAACAAAAATGGCAGGACTACTTCATCGATAAATTTGCTCTCTGCAGAGGAAAGAATAGAGGAGGTAGCAAAAATGCTTAGCGATGATAAAGTTAGTGATGCGGCCAGGGAAGCGGCAGTGGATTTGCTTTCATAATCATGCTTTTTTAATGCATGCATAATACAAACTTATAAAATAGTTTATCTTTGCTTCCTTAAAATGAATCTAAATAAAGCAATATGGCTTATAATTTATTAAAAGGCAAAAAAGGAATTATATTCGGTGCCCTCGACAGCAAATCAATTGCATGGAAGGTTGCTGAAAGAGCCCATGAAGAAGGTGCAATATTTACTTTAAGTAATACACCAACAGCCTTACGTTTCGGGCAAATTGATGAGTTAGCTGAGAAAACAGGGGCAACTGTTATTCCTGCTGACGCTACAAGTGTTAAGGATTTGCAGGAAGTATTAGAAAAATCTATGGAGGTTTTAGGAGGTAAAGTAGATTTTATTCTCCACTCAATAGGCATGTCGTTAAACGTAAGAAAAAAGCGTGTTTATAACGATCTTGATTACAATTATCTAAACAAAACTCTTGATATTTCTGCAATTTCATTCCATAAGGTTTTACAAATTGCTTTTAAATTAGATGCCATAAACGATTGGGGTTCTGTTGTAGCACTTTCCTATATTGCTGCACAACGCACACTCTATGGTTATAACGATATGGCTGATGCCAAGTCTTTGTTGGAATCTATTGCACGTAGTTTCGGTTATATTTATGGACGCGAAAGGAAAATACGTGTAAATACAATTTCACAATCTCCTACTCGTACAACTGCCGGTGAAGGTGTAAAAGGTATCGACGGTCTGTTGGATTTTACAAACCGTATGTCGCCATTGGGCAATGCAGATGCAGATGAATGTGCCGATTATTGTGTCACATTATTCTCTGATCTCACCAGAAAGGTTACTATGCAAAATCTATTTCATGATGGTGGTTTCTCAAACATGGGTATGAGTTTGAAAGCCATGACAATGTATAATAAAAGTCTTGAAGGTTTAGATCCTGAGGATATTTTGTAATATATTCTGTTTCAGTCTTATTATTTTACACAATTATTCAAAAAACGCAAAACATTTTTGTTGTTAGCGATATTTTTTATATTCTTGTAGTGTTTTAATAAGAATGAAGAAAAACTATTATGTTCGACCATTTCATTTCAAAAACGATTTGCTTCTCTGTTCAGGGAATTAAAAAAACTATCCCCTTACCTCATTTCAATTGTTTAATGGATTATGGTGGAAACCAAAGTAAATAGTACATTAATTTACTTAGGTTTTTACTTTATGTAAACTGTCAAACGCTTGTTCGTCAGGTTTATATATTTTATTCATTAAAAAAATTGTTTTGGAAATTATAGATATAATTATTTTTATTCTCTACTTTTTTGTAATGCTTGGTGTTGGTATTTATTTTTATAGAAAGAACACCAATATAGAAGATTATTATGTTGGCGGACGCACACTTGGTAGTTGGCATATAGGACTTTCAGTAGTTGCCACTGATGTAGGAGGTGGATTTTCAATAGGCTTGGGAGGTTTGGGATTTATACTTGGAATTGCAGGTTCCTGGATGTTATTTACCGGATTGATAGGTGCATGGTTAAGTGCTGTTGTGCTGATACCGAAAATAACTCATCTATCTGCTAAACATAAGTTTTTTACTTTTCCGCAGGTATTTCATCATTTTTATAATAAAAAAGTAGCACTTGCTGCCGGGATAATTTCTGCTATTGGATATATTGGATTTACAAGTTCTCAACTCTTGGCAGGAGCTAAATTGGCCTCTGCAACCTTTGTGGAAATCGACCTTGAAATGGCCTTAATAATAATGGGTGTGCTCGTCATTGTTTATACGGGTATTGGTGGTATTAAAGCTGTAATTTATACTGATACTGTGCAATGGATAATCCTTATGTCGGGATTAATATTTATAGGAATACCCATATCGTATTTTGCTATTGGTGGTATCGATGCAATAAAAGACACCTTGGGACCAGAGTTTTTGTCAATGGGTAATGTAACCTGGCAACAAATTGTAAACTGGAGTGTGACAATAATCCCAATTTGGTTTGTTGGCATGACTTTATACCAAAGAATTTATGCTTCGAAAGGGGTTAAACAAGCAAAAAAAGCATGGTTTATAGCAGGTTTGTTCGAGTGGCCATTTATGGCATTTATGGGTGTAATTTTAGGATTATTCTCAAGAGTAGCTTTTGAAACTGGAATGTTTACAGAATTAGGATATACTGTTGAATCTGCATTTGATGCAGAAATGGGGTTGCCGGTTTTATTAAATACCGTTTTGCCAACCGGCCTTATGGGATTAATGTTGTCAGCCTATTTCTCAGCAATTTTATCCACAGCCGATAGTTGTTTAATGGCTGCATCAGGAAATATGCAAACAGATATACTTAGCAAGTTTTTCAAATTTAACCAAGGTATGAAATCGCAATTGCGCGTTTCCCAAATTGTTACAATTACAATTGGAGTGCTTGCCCTATTATTAGCATCCACAATGACAAATGTTTTGGAGTTAATGCTGTATTCCTATGCATTTATGGTATCAGGACTTTTTATACCCATTTTATTTGCACTCTATGGAAAAAATCCAAATTCAAATGCTGCTCTGGTAGCTATGATAGTGGGTGGAACAACTACTGTTGTCCTCACTGCTTTTGAATTTAAATTACCATTTGGACTGGATGCGAATATATTCGGAATAACGGCATCAGCATTTTTCTATTTATTCACATTGTTTCTAATAAAAAAGATGAAACTCTCCAGAGTTTAATTGATGAATGTATATTTTCATTTAAGGATAAAAAACAAATTATTCTGCAATCAATTATTTTTTCTATTTATTATTAGGCTTAACTTTTTTGCTGTAAAAGCATTAAATTGTTTATTATATTTGAGGTTATTTCTATTCTCATTTATTGACATGATAATGAATCCGTATACTAAGAAATCGTCTGTCTTTGCATTGCTACAGTTTAAAATGCTTGGTTTTGTATTGTTAATTGTTGGGGTTTTCTATTCCCTAAATAATATTTTTGTCTCTATTTTGTTTGCTATAGTAGGAATAAGTCTGGCTTCTTTATCGGATGGAATTCAAATTGATTACGACAAAAAATTGAACAGGGATTATTTGTCTGTTCTCTGGATGAAATTTGGAAAATGGCATAAAATGCCTGAAGCAGATTATATTACAGTTTTTATTCAGAATTTTTCTCAAGGTATGAATATTGTTTCTATTACATCTANTCAAGGTATGACTATAGTTTCTATTACATCTAACAATCCTTCAAGTGACTTTAGAGTCAGTATTATTGGAAAAGATAATTCTCAAACAGATGCAGGATTATATAAAAAAAGAGAAGATGCCATAAAGTATGCTGAAATTCTAGCGGAAAAATTTAAAGTAAAATATATCGACCAGACTAATGCTAAAGATTAAACAACAATAGGAATAATTATATCTTAAAATATATAAGGGCTTAAATATTACAAATGAGTGAAATAAATGAAATACTAAATTTTGAACTATTTAAATTAGGAGAGTATATTTTTAAGGTATACACCTTAGGAATATTTTTTCTTGTATTTATTATTGCTCATTTAATTTTATGGGTAATAAAAAAATTATTGTTTAGGAAAACAACTGAAAGTTCTATTGATAAGGGTAGCCTTATGGCTGTTTATCAAATTATTAAGTATGTTATTTGGGTTATTGCAATTGCCTATATGTTGGATGTTGTAGGTATAAAAATTACTGTTTTGGTAGCCGGTTCAGCAGCTTTGCTGGTAGGTGTTGGGCTTGGCTTACAGCAAACTTTTAATGATGTTATTTCAGGTGTGATTTTGCTTTCTGAGCGTTCAATAAAATATGGTGATGTATTAGAAATTGATGGCGAGGTTGTTCAAATTCAACAAATAGGATTGCGAACCAGCCAGGGAATTAACAGGGACAGTATTACTATGATTATTCCTAATTCACTAATAACTACCTCAAAAGTTATAAACTGGAGTCATCAGTCATTGAAAACAAGATTTAGAATTGATGTTGGAGTTGCCTATGGAAGTGATGTTGATTTGGTTTTGAAAGTATTAACAGAAAGTGCTTTTGAACATAAAGAGGTAAAAGACCGTGAACAACTTGAAGCCAGATTTGTAAATTTTGGTAACTCTTCACTCGACTTCCAACTTTTATTTTATAGTACCAACGTCTTCCGCATAGAGCGGATAAAAAGTGATATCAGAAAAATTATTGATAGAAAATTTAGAGAGAATAATATAACGATTCCATTTCCTCAAATGGATCTTCACCTCAAAACTGATCTAACTAAGAATAAGTAGTTTATTATTCGATAAATGCAATGCCCTTAGATAAATCCGAATTCATATAAATTGAAAGCAAACTATCTTTAAATTCCTCATTAATTTCTATGAGTTTAACGACGTTTTTAAGACTTTTTCTTTCAGGTAGGTAAACACTAAGTTTATTTTTTGAATGTAGTAAAAAGTCCTCGTTAAATATATTCTCATTTTCATCAGGATAGAGAGGGATATACTTTATATCTGCTTCTACCAAATCCTGGAAAAAATGTGTTCCAAATGATAAATCAGGCACATAATTATTTTTCTTTCTTGCAATCTCTATCAGCGCAGCTGTATTATTAATTTCGGAATAAGTAACATTAACACCCAGTTTTATATCACCTCTTGAACCCCATCTTCCGGGTCCCATTAAAATGAATTTCCTTTTTTCCAAAATCTGGTTTAACTGCCCTACAGTTCTTCCAACTTCTAATAAATCTTCATGATTTTCAAGTTTTGAATACTCTTCAGGATCTACATATACTATATGAGAAATATTTTTTATGATACCATTGGAAATATATTTCCTGGCAGTGAAAACAATTTTTTCCTTAGTTATATTTTCTGGTATAGTCACCAAAGAAGTATCATCATTATGACTTTGTGAACGACATTGCAGTAAATAAAAATCATTACCATCGTGGGCAAATTCAATATCCACCGGATGACCATAAATCTCTTCCAGACTATTTAAAATTTCTTTTGTTTGGTTCATGAACTCTGTTCTTTTAACCAAACCCTCGAAGTTTACTACAAAATCATCCTTATTAAAATCGGTTCCCAAAGGACGAGCAGGTTGAATATAATCTTGTTTTATTACAGAAATAACCCGGCTAAACATTGGGTATTGTTTACCGTATCTTTTTAATAATGAATCTATTGCGATGGTTTCAAAACTTCCGCTTTCCAAATTTATAAGGTCGATAAATTTTGGAGAATATTTTAATATTTCGGCTATGCTTACATTAACTCTCAGATTAGGTTGTCCCGGAGAAAGTAGTACAGGGTAATCATCTTTCAGCCTGTCGACAGCGCGAGTTCCGAGTCCCGGAACTATTCTTACTAAGCCATCTTCCGCCTTTATTCTCTCCGACCATCTATATTGATTTCTGCTGAAAGCAAGTCCTGCAAAAGCAGGAAAATAATAAGGACCTACTTTAGTTCCAACTACTTCCTGAATTAATATACCCATCTCCTCATGGAAATCGAGGAGATTGTGTGTTGCACGATATTCAATGGGATCGGGACTAAAAGTAGAGGCATACACTTCTGATATAGCCTCACTTAATTGCTTGAGTCTTTCCTCTTTAGTACCCTGGTTGGCAACAAAAAGGCTTTTGTATTTTCCGGCAAAAACTGCTCCTATTCTATCTTCTAGCAAACTAGAGCTTCTTACAATAAGTGGGTTGTCGCCAAAATCTTCCAACGCCATTAACAATCCTTTTACAATATGCGGTGGCTGTAGCGAATTTTTAAAAACATGAACAACATAGGGGTACTCCTGATGTACCTGTTTAATGTCTTTATATTTCTGCTCAAGTATCTCGTCAAGGCTATTATAACTCATAAAGTTTAATAGTCCGTCGGAAGTAATATACCAGGTTTTGGGCGTTTTAATGTTGGCAAGAATTTCCTTGGATTTCGAAGCCTGGGTTAAAATTTTTTCTGCTAAAAACAAACCTGCACTTTTGCCACCAAGTTTTCCGTAACTAATAGTAGGAGAGATAGTTTTGTGAAACAGTGTGCTGAAATCTTCTATATTAATATGTGATTTTGCAATCTTAATAAACTCAAACTGATCAGTCAATATTCTTCTTATCAAAGCAATGGAAAAACTTTTTCTTCGGGCTTCAGTAAGTTCCATCATTCCGGGAGCCATATGATGATATCTTTCAACGGCTGAACTTATATCGGACAGTGAAGAACCTGGATTTTCCAAAACTTCAGATAAAAACCCTGATCTGTCTTCTTTAGTCCACTTTTGTATGTGACTAATAATTTCTTTTTGCTCTATATTTCTACTGGCAAGTTCAAAAATATCGTAGGATAATTTTATGATGTCAGTTCCTTCCTGATTATGATAAGGCTTGTTTACTTCGCCTGAAAAAATTTCTGTGCTTTTAAACAATGGGCTAAATTCATAGAGTAAATTATCTGCTTCGCTAACGCCCGTCCAGCACAAATAATTTATCATTTTACGCGATAATCTAACCAGAAGTTTGGGGTCGGTTTGTGCCAGCATATCCAAAACTATAGTCCATTCGGCTTTGTTGTCGGTACCCTGATTGGTTTCGAAAACAACTTTAAGTTGTTCGTGAAGTAATTGTAAACCAATTCTTTCTGCTATGCTTTCCATAAGCCGGATTTCCTCTTTTAAGAAAGGGCCGAAGAAAGATTGAGGCATTTCTTTTTCATAGTAAACACTGATAATTCCAACTTTTTCTTCCTGGACTTTTATGTCAACCTCCAAAATCCAGGGCGATTCTTTAAAGTTATTAGAAATAAATTCGCCTTTTTTGCAGGAGATTCTTGCATGAGTAATTTCAGGATACTGAAATCCGGGTGGAATTTTGTTTACAATTTCGGTAAAGGAATCGGTACTTAAATTTGCAGTTTTATTAAGTATTTCCTGAATACCATAAATACAATTAAGTTCTTTTGCTCTTTCTTTTAATTCGGCAATTATCTTTTCAACGGGCTTATCTTTTTTCATAGTTATGGTTTTGGTTTTTGGATAAGTCCGAGACCTTTATGCCCATCGACTTTTATTCTGATATTGTTTTCAAGTTTCAGGTGAACGAGATTTTCAGTTTCGAAATGCGGTTTCATTTTTTCCAGCCATTCCCAATCAAGAGGATAATTTCCCGAATAGGGGATAGAAAAGTAAATTGTTTTAAAAGCACTCAGGTTATGGAAGAAGTGCGAGCCCTGGCTAAGTTCCGAATTCATTCCTTCCAACGGTGCTTCTATTATGACTTTTGCATTTGAAATTTGCCCAAAACTTACAGGTATTCCGGCCCATGGGTCAGATGTCCCCCAACGACCAAAGCCGATTAATAGATATTGTTTTTCTTCCTCTGCGAAACTGCTGTTCAAACTGTCGATTTCCATTGCTATTTTAGCGGAAGTCTTAGCATCTAATTTGTTCTTTTTCAGGAATATGATATCACTTATGGTGTTTACATCGCCATTGCCCAGAACATTAGGGGAGGAGCAGAGTAGATTTTCGGCATGAAGTTCTTCCGCTTCCACACTTACTTCCTCATCATACATATTCATAGGTCGCAATTGAAGGAAACCGAATTTGTGGTTTTTATTAAGTTCATCGATTTCCAGAGTAAACTCAATTTCCACAGGATTTCCTAGTTCTTCCTGGCATTTCTTTCCTAGTTTTTCACAAAGTTCTGCCAAAGGAACTTCTCCTAAACGAAGCAAAGGAGCAAAGTTCAACAGTCGTGGACCTTGCTTGCCTGTACCCATAACCACTCTGCCTGAAGAGGAATCGAGAGTGGAAGCTATTTGTTTTAAAGTACCATGCTTGTCTGCTGTTTCCAAATCTTTCGATTCCAGGAATTCGGTTTCTTTAAGTGGATCATATTTATAGTCACCCGACATATTTACAGCCCAGAATTTATTCTGAGTGTTTTTCATCATCTCACTTAGATTATAAAATGGAGGATCGGTTTTTGGGAAGGCCGGAGAAAAAAACCATGTCGGCTCATTTTCTACTATGGTTTTCCCCAATCCCAATGCAAGGTTTACAACACCATGCTCAGGTTTTCCGTTTCCAAAAGAATAAAAATTAAATGACCTGATAACCCCGGAAACCTGAGGATAGAATAAACTATCTCTCTTTTTGCCTGCAACCTCCTGAATAATAATTGCCATTCGTTCATCTTCAGTTTTATATTTGGTAGCCCTCATATAATCGGTGGCATTCTTAAAAAATGTAGAAGCATAAACAAATTTTATTGCCTCCACAAGTTTATTAAATCTTGTGCTGACATCTGCCTGATTATTAGGTGTCATCTTGGTTTCGTAAATACCAGCAAAAGGTTCATTCTTAGCATCTTCCAGCATGCTGGAAGATCTGATTGCAATAGGTGTTTTTAGTTCCGAAATAAGTTTTCTCAAATCTCCCAATAATTCAAAGGGTAATTCGGCCTTTTGAAATGCATGCGCCTTTCTGTCGTCAGGAAGTTTTGATAAGGCAATTTTATAAAGGTTATTTCTCTTCATAAACTGTTCAAAAATTCCGGTTCTTATAACACAAAGAGCAGGAACAGTAATTTCAAACTCATTGAAATTATTTTCGCTTTTAAAAGTTTGTAATATATTTTTTACACTAACCAGTCCGCTTGCTTTTCCGCCTATTTCTCCTTCTCCAATATAGGTAATTTTATTCTCTTTATTAAAAAATGAACTTTCCCTAAAGGCTATTAAATTATTATTTTCCATAATACTAATAATTAAAAATTATCAATAAATCCTCATTATACCCAACCTCTGTCGTGACAAGCCCTTGCAACTCTGTCGACTGCTATTGCATAGGCAGCATCTCTCAGGTTCAGATCGTTTTCCATTGCAAAATTACTTACAGAAATATAAGCTGATGTGATTTTAGTATCCAGTTTGCTCAATACTTCTTCTTTTTCCCAATAGTAATTCATATTACTTTGAACCTGTTCAAAATAACTACATATTACGCCTCCGGAATTAGCAAGAAAATCGGGTATTGTAAAAATACCTCTTTCCTCAATATAATTTGAGGCTTCAGAACTGGTTGGTCCATTTGCTGCTTCTGCCAACATCTTTACATTTTTAGATATCATTTGCATATTTTCGGCAGTAATTGAGTTGTCGAGTGCTGCAGGAATTAAAATATCTACATCTTGTTCTATCCACTTTTCACCTTCCAGAATTTCATAGCCTAAACTAATGGCTCTTTCTTTATTAATTCCCCCAAAAATATCAGCGATGGATTGAAGTTCTTCCAAAATTATCCCATCCTTTTTTCTATAGGCAAGGGCTTTTTGTTCCTTTTGATCCCACGCAGAAACGCAAATTACTTTGCCACCCATTTGCTGGAATAACTCTATTGCATATTGTGCTACATTACCAAAACCCTGTATGCTTGCCGTGGTTTTATCTATTTCCAGGCCTAATTCCTTGAGAGCTTCTCTAACATTTATAATCACTCCATATCCTGTGGCCTCTTTTCTTCCCAGGGAACCTCCCATTCCAACCGGTTTGCCGGTTAAAGTTCCCGGAAGTCGTTGGCCTTTAATAGTTTCGTATTCGTCGAGCATCCAGAGCATATGTTGTGCATTTGTCATAATTTCGGGAGAAGGTATGTCAACATTTGGGCCTAAATTTGCTGATAGATGTCTGACATAGGCGCGACAAATTCGTTCTTGCTCGTAATTGCTCAAATCGTGAGGATCGCAGATAACACCTCCCTTAGCACCTCCCAAAGGGATATCTGCTACGGCAGTTTTCCATGTCATCCACATGGCTAGAGCTCTGATGGTATCGGCAGTCTCCTGCGGGTGAAATCTTATTCCTCCTTTTGCAGGACCCCTTGCATCATTATGCTGAATACGATAAGCTTTAAAAACTTTCACGCTGCCGTCATCCATCTGTATCGGAAACTGAAAGTGAAACTCTTTCATGGGAAACCTAAGTAAATCGCTGGTAGCTTTATCCAAATCAAGCATCTCAGCAGTCTTGTCAAATTGCTTTTGAGCACTGGCGAAGGGATTATATACAGTTGTGGCCATTTTTTGTCGTATTAATGTTTAATTAATGGAACATCAAATTTACGAAAAACTTAGATTGAAAAGGTCTTTTATTTATGATTTGTTAAATAATTAACAAAACGTTTAGGAAAGTTTTTCTCCACACTTTTTACAGTATTTAGCATCTTCATCATGGTCCTCAAACATACAGTTTTGGCATACCTGGGCTGTTTTACCTTTCTTTTGGGATCCCATAATCATTTCGCTGGAAATAATTCCTGTGGGAACAGCAATAATTGCATAACCAATTATCATTAATACCGATGCCAACGATTGTCCTAAAACTGTTTGGGGAGCTATATCTCCATAGCCAACTGTTGTTATTGTTACTATTGACCAATAAATTGCCACCGGTATACTTGTAAAACCATTTTCAGGACCTTCTATTAAATACATTATCGATCCAATGATTATTACAACACTGATAACAACTTCCAGGAAAACAATTATTTTCGCCCTGGAGTTATTGAGTGCCGATCCAAGACTTCTTGCTGCTGTTACATAACGTGCTAATTTCAATACTCTGAAAACTCTTAGTAGTCGTAATATCCTGATTATCATCAGGTAGTGTCCGCCAACTAAAAACAATCCAATATAAGTTGGAAGTATTGACAGTAAATCGATTATTCCGTAAAAACTAAAAATATATTTGGAAGACTTTTTAACACTGTAAATGCGTAAAATATATTCGATTGTAAAAAGTATTGTTAAAACCCATTCGATTATACTGAAGACCCCTCCATATTTTGCAGCTAAGTCGTGAACGCTATCGAGCATAACTATTATTACGCTCAGAATAATTGCTATCAAAAGTGTAATATCGAAAACTTTGCCTACAGGAGTGTCAGCTTCAAAAATTATTTCATAAATATTTTGCTTAAGTGTTTTTTTTGTCATGGTGAAATAAAAAATCTAAAATAGGGAATATTATGATATATCCAGTCCAGATCAATTTTTTTTAGATGTATTAAATCTGCTTATGATATGAGTTTATTATCGAAAACACCAATACCGAATAAGGCAAAATCATATTTAACCGGATCGTCAGGATCTAACTCCCTAAGATTATTTGTGAGTTCTTCAACTGATTTCCAGTCGTTTTGCTTCCTAACTAAAAGACCTAAATCGCGGGCGGTGTTTCCCGAATGAACATCCAGGGGAATCTTTAAGGCCGAAGGAGGAATAGATTTCCACAAACCAAAATCAACACCATTGTCGTCTTGCCTTATCATCCATCTCAAGAACATATTTGTGCGTTTTGCCGCAGAGCCGGTCATAGGATTTGCAAAATGTTTTTCGCTCCTTTTTAAATGTGGAGTTTTCAGGATTTCAGACCTGATACCAACAATTACATCCAATATTCTACCACTTGTATTAAAATGCTTCAAAGCACAATCTTCCATGCTTTCATAATTAGAATATAATCCTTTTAAACCCTCAATTGTAAAAAGGCAATCGTCGTAATTAAAAGTGCGGTAAACAAATTTTTCCAATTGAAGTAACTCCTTTTTGCCTGCATTCATAATGAAGTTGTATGGCTCTAAGTCCATGATATCCATTAGTTTATTGGCGCTTTTTAAAATTGACGGTCTTCTTCCCCAGCTAATAATGGAAGTTAAATATCCGGCGATTTCAATGTCATTTTTTACAGTAAATTTATGAGGAATCCTTATGGGGTCATAAGCAATAAATTCAGGTCTGTTATATTGTTTTACTTTCTCTTCGAGGAGTAATTTTAGTTCCATTCATTTTTAGTTTAAAATCCCACTTTAGTGGAAAAGTTTTAGCAAAAATAAATTTCTTGTTGAGATTAACACTTATTTATTAAACATAAGTGCTATTCCAAATTCCACCCAGGATAATTTCATGTTTATTTCTTTGTCTGTTTTGCTCGTTGTCCAATAATAATTAAAAAACCTTTCCTGATATCTGATTGTCGGATTGCTATAAGTGTAGGAAGAGGAAATTTTCATATTTGTGCTTTTACCAACGGAGAAGTAAACTGCAATTTCTGGCTTAAAAATTAAGGATGTACCTTCTCCCTCAAAAACTTTGTAAGTAGCAGGAGAGGAATCAGATTGGGTCTTGTAAAACCTATGTTCAATAGAAGGTCTACGTGAAAAAGAAATGCCTGTTAATAAAGTAAAATCAAATACTAGGTCGGTTGTTTTAATTTGATAATTTGGGCCTATGTAAAAGTTTGTAAACCACCACCTACCGTAGTCTACTTCATTAATATAACCTGATGGAATGTTAACATAATCAAATATTGTATCACTCGATTTATCATAACCAAAAATGTTAAATCCCAGGCCTATTTTCATTCCAATATTTTTCTTGCCATGAAAGCCATAAAAAGCATTCAGACTAATACCCGTTTTTCCATAGCCAGATTTCTTTGAACTCAAATCCTTGGAATTAAGATCTAAAAGCGGGAATGCAATATTACTGCCGATTTCAAGAAAAAATTGAGAAGAGTCGTAAGTGCTTGTTATTTGCGAAAAGGATGTATTTGAATTACATAGCAATAAAAAAACAATAAAATACGCACAACGAGGGTTAAATCTGTTAAGGTTTCCTAAAAAATTCATTAAGTAGAATGGATTTAAATAAATAATTTATTTTTGCGTTCAAAATTACGTATATTGAGCAATAAATCAAATTATTAAATTAAATTTCTTTCGAAAATGAGAAAACTATTTTTTACACTTTTAATGGCAGTAACTGCGCTGCTTTTCTTTAATTTTACTACTCCAGGAGGAGAAGTTAAAGCGAATGATTCAAACGATAAAACTATCGAAATTCCTGAAAATGTTCAAACCATTCTTGATAACTCATGTTATGGTTGTCATAATTCTGATTCGAAAAACCAAAAAGGAAGAGATAAATTAAGTTTTGACAAACTTAATAGTATTAAGACCTATAAAGTTATTGGCAAACTTACTGACATTGCAGATGTTTTAAATGAAGGAGAAATGCCTCCTAAGAAATTTTTAGATAATTACCCTGAACGTGCTTTGTCTGATGAAGATAAGGAGACATTAAAAAATTGGGCTACTGATGCAGCAGCAAATTTAGCCGGAAAATAATAATTATGAAAAAAACTATTTGGCTATTACTAATCGGTATTGTTGTATTAATTCAATTAATACCTACAGGACGACCAGAATCAACGGATAATAATCCTAATGATTTGATTGTAAATAATAATCTACCTGATAGTGTTGTTTCTATTTTACAAACTTCTTGTTATGATTGTCATTCGAATCAATCTGTTTACCCATGGTATTCTTATGTTGCGCCAGTTTCCTGGCTTGTAGCCAGAGACGTTCGCAACGGTAAAGAAGAATTGAATTTTAGTGAGTGGGAGAGTTTGGATAAGATGAAAAAAGCAAAATTAATCGATGATATTATTGAGGAGGTGTCTGATGGTGGCATGCCACTTCAAATCTATCCACTTATGCACCCGGAAGCCAAACTAACTAAATCTGACAGGCAAATGATAGTCGATTGGGCTGAAAGTTACGGTGAGAGTTTGTTTGAGTAGTTGAACTAGTTAAAAAAACAAAGGCATGAATTAAATTTTTAATTCATGCCTTTTTATTTTCTGGTATTTAGAACTTCTTATGTTGTAATAACATTTTTCATTCCCTGTGTGATGGCATCTTCATTCAAAGGAATGAGTTTGTGATACCTTTCGGGAAGTGACTTTTTAAGTCCTTTAATTACATTCTCAAGTTTAACAATAGGTTTTATCTGAAGATATGCTCCAAGTACAACCATATTAAAGATTTTAGTATTACCCATATCAGCGGCAATTTTAGCACCTTCAATTTTATAAATAGTGATATCTGTGCGTGAAGGATGTTTTGATATACCGTTAGGGTCGTAAAGTAATACGCCACCTGGTTTAACAGTCTCTTCAAATTTATCCATTGATTGCTGATTTAGGATGATGGCAGTATCGTAATATGTTAAAGTTGGAGAACTAATTCTCTCATCACTAACAATTACTGTTACGTTTGCAGTACCACCCCTCATTTCTGGTCCATAGGAAGGCATCCAGCTAACTTCCTGCTCTTGCATAATTCCTGAGTAAGCAAGTATTTTACCCATCGAAAGCACGCCTTGTCCGCCAAATCCGGCTATAATAATTTCTTCAGTCATTTTTTCAATTTTTAAAATATTACTTACTTTTCAATTAATTTACCATCAACTTTGATGTCGCCAAGAGGATAGTATGGAAACATATTTTCTTCCATCCATTCGTTAGAATCATTTGGAGTCATTTTCCATCCTGAATTACAGTTTGAAACAATTTCTATAAATGACAATCCTGGCTTGTTATCAATTTGATTCTGGAATGCTTTTTTGATAGCTCTTTTAGCCTTTCTGGCTGCAGCAGGCGAATGAACTGCCTGACGACTTACATATTGCACACCAGGTAAATTAGAAATTAACTCTGTAATTTTTAATGGATAACCCATAGAAGCAACATCACGTCCAAAAGGAGAAGTAGAAGTCTTCATCTCAGGTAGAGTAGTTGGTGCCATTTGACCACCTGTCATACCGTAAATACCATTATTAATGAAGATAATAACTATCTGCTCGCCTCTGTTACAGGCATGTATTGTTTCTGCAGTTCCAATGGCAGCAAGGTCACCATCACCCTGATAGGTAAAAACAACCTTATTTGGCCACAATCTTTTTACAGCAGTTGCATGGGCTGGAGCACGTCCGTGTGCCGCCTGTTGCATGTCAATATTCATAAATTCATAGGCAAGAACTGAACAGCCAACAGGAGCAATTCCAATGGTGTCATTTTCTTTACCTAATTCTTCAATTACTTCCATGGTCAACCTGTGTGCAGTTCCGTGACCACATCCCGGACAATAACTGAGCGTTTTGTCAGTCATTAACTTGGTTTTTTCGTAAACCAGGTTTTCCGGCTTAATAATATCTTGTACCGATAGTTCTGCCATAGTTTAACCTCCTATTATTTTTTGTTCAAGGGCTTCAACAACTTCTTCAGGAGAGTGAATAACTCCACCTACGCGCCCAAAATGATCTACTTTAGTTTTTCCTTGTACAGCAAGTTGAATATCCTCAACCATCTGTCCCATACTCATTTCAACAGAGAGGAATCCTTTGATTCCCTTTGCTGTGAATTCTTTGATTACATCTGATGCAAAAGGCCAGAGGCTTATAATTCTCAGTAAACCAACTTTAATACCTTTTTCACGAGCAAGTTTAACTGATTTCTGACAAATTCGTGCACTACTTCCGTAAGCAACAAATAGATAATCAGCATCATCAGTATCGATAAGTTCATAGCGAACTTCGTTTTCTTTTATCTCATTATATTTAGCATGAAGATGCTGGTTATGCTTCTCTAATTTATGTGGATCAAGGTCAAGAGAAGTAAGTATTCTTCTTTCTTTACCCTTAGGTTTGCCAGTGGTAGCCCAAGGATATTTTTCAATAACTTCCTGATCTGTAAGTCTTGGCATCTGATCGAATAATTCAACTTTTTCCATCATCTGACCGATTAATCCATCTGCAATTATTAATACAGGAGTTCTGTATTTAAAAGCCAGATCAAATGCTACAGGTACGAAATCTGACATTTCCTGTACTGAAGCAGGAGCAAGACATGGAAGTCTGTAGTCGCCATGACCACCACCTTTTACCGACTGAAAGTAGTCGGATTGTGCAGGTTGAATATCTCCAAGCCCCGGGCCTCCTCTAACAACATTAGCTATTACACAAGGAACTTCACCACCAGCAAGATAAGATATACCCTCCTGCATCAGACTGATTCCAGGACTTGATGAAGATGTCATTACTTTTTTGCCACTTCCACCGCCGCCATACAGCATGTTTATAGAAGCAACTTCACTTTCGGCTTGTAGAACAACCATTCCTGTTCGATCGAATGGTTTCTCCGCCATTAAATATTCTATAACCTCACTCTGAGGTGTGATGGGGTACCCGAAGTAACCGTCGGCGCCTGCCCTGATAGCCGCTTCCGCCAAGGCCTCGTTTCCCTTCATTAATTTTAATTCACCCATATTGTTATTTTTTTAAGCAGTTTTTTTTACACGATAAACCGTGATTACGCCATCAGGGCATACAACTGCACAGTTAGTACATCCGGTACATGCTTCCGGGCTAGCCATAAATGCATAATGGTAACCCTTTCCATTAACTTCTGATGCAAGTTCGATAACGTCAGTTGGACAAGCAGGGACACATACTCCGCATCCTTTGCAACCTTCTTCGTTAACTACTATTGCTCCTCTGACTTTTGCCATAATATATAGAAAGTTTAATTCAAAATTTATTGGCACGAAATTACAGAATTTAATTGAGCTTTTGGCCCGTACAACCTAATTTAAAACCGATTTAAAGAACGGTAAAAACTAAGTTTTTAAGAAGTTCGCTTTTTTTTTCGAATTATTGAGAATAATTTTGTTTTTGGAGGGTTAAGTAAATGTAATACAATAAAATAAATCGGTATGCAGGTGTTTTTATTTTTATGAATAATTGGAAAAACTAATTTTGTTTTTTTACGTTGAGATTAAAACTTACAACTATCCATGAACGATGAAAATGTTTTGTTTTAAGAAATTTGTTATTTATTTAACAATTATTGTTGTCCTTCTGTTTAATGATCTTCCTTTATCAGAAGAATTATCTGAAACAGGATATTTTGAGCCTCTTCCAATATGCGATAATCTGTTTTTCGAAATACCATTTATGATTAGAAAGTCTTCAACGGATTTTGCTCTTTCTTCTGAAAGTTCCAGGTTATAATTATCATCTCCAACATTGTCGGTATGTCCTGCTATTAAAATGTTTATTTCCGGATTTTGATTTAGCAATTTTATTAGTTTGTTTAATTCTGGTAATGACTCATCCTTTAATGTCCATTTATCTGTATCAAAATATATGTTGTTTAAATTAACGCTGTGACCCTTTTCTATTTTTACCAGTTCAAAAACATTTTCTTGTTCATAGTCTTCAAACTCGTTTAAAGTTGAGGAATAGAAGAAATAACCATCTTTAGAAATATTAAAAGCATATGTCCTTTGGGGGAAAAGTACTGACATAAAACTACCGTCTCCTTTATCTGATTCGCTTCTGCTGAATAAGGTAAGTGTTTTTAAATCAGTAATTTCAATTGTGGATTGCAGTGGTTTTTTACTTTTTTTATCTATAACTTTACCCTTAAAAACAGTAATTATTTCGGGCGAAATAACTTCACTCATTCTTATTGAGTAAATGTCATAACGCAACGAATCAGCATTTCTATTGGAAGATATCCATGCTTTGTTACCATTTAATGATGGAAAAATACTTATCTCATCGTATTTTGTATTTATAGGATAACCCAAATTTTTTCCTTTTTCCCATCGGTTAGTAAAGTCTTTTCTGGAAATTAATAAATCGTAACCACCCATGCCTATTGTTCCATCGGAAGAATAGTAAAGAGTCTTTCCGTCGGGATGGATATAAGGCGACATTTCATTTCCTGCAGTGTTTATACTATCACCAAGATTGATGGCTGGACTCCACTTCCCGTTTTCAAGTAATTCACTTTTCCATATGTCGGAACCTCCCTTTCCTCCCTTTCTTCTTGATGCAAAATAAATGGTGTTACCATCGGCAGAAATTGATGCCTGCGAATCCCATGAAACTGAGTTTATTGATGAAGAAACTGAAATAGCTTTACTCCATTTACCCGACTGCTTTTTACTCAAATAAATATCACAACTACCCATTCCTTCAGGCCAGTTACAGCCGGTAAAATACATATCCTTACCATCGAAAGATAGCGTCATGCCCCCTGTATTACCCTGACTGTCAGGTATTTTTATTTCGCTAGGATATTGCCATTTGCCATCAATTTTATTGCTTTCCATAAAAAATTCACGAAAGTAACTACTGGCTAATCCCAAATCACCATAGTCTTTTCTTGTAAAAACCATATAATTTTCATCATCATTTACATAATTTATATACTCTTCGTTATTGGAATTGAAATTTGAGCTTAGCCTTTCAATATTTACGTCAACCGGATTATTAATTGCATTTTTGGCGAAAACTGCTTTTTCGTAACCAAATTCGGCCAGCATTGCCCTTTCCGGATTATTACCTTCTAATTTTAAGTAGGATTTATAGGAAGTGATTGATTTGTCGAATTCATCCTCTTCCAAATATAAATCTCCCAGAAAATAATATACAGCAGGATAAAATGTTGAATTTTGTTTTAATAATTTCTCATAAATTTTTATGGCCTCCTCATTTTTATACTGATCTCTGTAAACATCGCCCAGAAGCAAAATACATTCTTTAAAATTTTCATCTTTTTTTAGAGCCTTTTTTAAAATTGTTTCGGCCTCAGAATAATTTCGTTGCCTTATCAAACTTTCAGCCTGCTTAAAATATTTTACAGCCTTTTTGTTTTTGTTCGAAAGCGAAGATTGTGAAATAGCCTGATGTAATTGAAACATCAAGATCAGTATTAGGATATTTTTTAAAATCTTTATCATGAATGCCTACAAAATTAAGCCTTTTTGAAATAAGAAAGGTTTTAGAAAATCAACCCCACTCTTCATAAAACTGATTCAGAAACTGTAGCATAAAATTATGTCTCTCTTCTGCTATTTTCAGTGCTGTTTTAGTATTCATTTTATCTTTCAGCAAAAGAAGTTTCTCATAAAAATGATTAATTGTTGGGGCTTTTGTTTTTTTATACTCTTCTTTGCTTTTAAATTTAACAGGCTTTATATCAGGATTGTATATCTCTGTTCCAATATGTCCACCATAATTAAAGGTACGGGCTATACCAATGGCACCAATTGCATCAATGCGATCAGCATCCTGCACAATCTCCAGTTCTTTGGAGTTGAAATTTATTTCGTCGAAGGAATTTTTAAAGGAGATATTTCTGATAATATTTTCAATATGATCGATTATGTAATTTTCTACATTAATAGATTTTAGAAAAGATTTTGCCATTTCTGGTCCGATTTCTTCATTTCCGTCATGAAATTTTGGATCAGCAATATCATGCAAAAGCGCAGCCAATTCAACCACAAACTCATCAGCACCTTCACCTTTTGCAATTTTCAAAGATAAATTTCTTACCCTGTGGATATGCCACCAATCATGTCCCCCTTCTGCTTTATAAAGCACTTTTTTTACAAATTTTTCAGTTTCTTCTACTATATATTTCTCGTTCTCTGTTAACATTAGCTAATCTTATTTTTAATCAATCAAAATTAGCAAAGAAAATCATGTGCTAACTTAAATAGAATGATTATTTTTGCAGACTTAAATGTCATTATCCCGATTATTCGGGAAAACAACTATTAAAATTACAGAGTATGAAATACGATATAATAGTAATTGGTTCAGGTCCGGGAGGTTATGTTGCTGCAATTAGAGCATCGCAATTAGGTAAGAAAGTTGCCGTTGTGGAGAAAGCCGAAATCGGTGGTATATGTTTAAATTGGGGTTGTATTCCAACCAAAGCATTATTAAAAAGTGCGCAGGTATATAACTATGCAAAACATGCTGCCGATTACGGAGTAAAAATTGCTGGTGATGTTACTCCTGATTTAACCGATATGGTAAAGCGCAGCCGTCTTGTTGCCGATGGAATGAGTAAAGGAGTTCAGTTTTTATTTAAGAAAAATGAAATCGAACTTATTAACGGATTCGGAAAATTAGCAAAAGGCAAAAAAGTTGAAGTTACTGATGATAAAGGAAAATCAACTTTATACGAAGCCGATCATATTATTGTTGCAACAGGAGCAAAATCGAAGCAGTTACCAAATATGCCACAGGATGGTAAAAAAATTATTGGATATCGTCAGGCTATGACTCTGGAAAAAATTCCTGAAAGCATGGTTGTAGTTGGTTCCGGTGCCATTGGATCGGAGTTTGCATATTTCTATAATAGCCTTGGAGTTGACGTTACTCTTGTGGAATTCTTACCAACTATTGTTCCTTTGGAAGACGAAGAAGTTGGCAAAACTTTAGCCCGTTCTTTCAAAAAGGAAAAGATGAAAATTATGGTAGGTTCAGCAGTAGAAAGCGTTGATACCAAAGGCAAGAAATGTAAAGTAAATATAAAAACCAAAAAGGGGAATGAAGTTGTTGAGGCTGATATAGTTCTCTCTGCAGTGGGTATAGAAACTAATCTGGAAGGTATTGGTTTAGAAGAGGTTGGTGTAAAAACTGAAAAAGGTAAAGTAATTGTTGACGAATTTTACCGTACTAATGTTGATGGCGTTTATGCCATAGGTGATATTGTACACGGCCCTGCTTTAGCGCACACTGCATCCCACGAAGGAATTACTTGCGTGGAGAAAATAAACGGTCTTGATGTTGAGCCGATTGATTACGGAAATATTCCTGCTTGTACATATACTTCTCCTGAAGTTGCTTCTGTTGGAATGACTGAAGTTCAGGCAAAAGAAGCAGGTTATGAAGTTAAAGTTGGAAAATTTCCTTTTACTGCCTCCGGAAAAGCCAGTGCTGCTGGTAAAAAAGATGGTTTTGTAAAAGTTGTTTTCGATGCTAAATATGGTGAGTGGTTAGGTTGTCAGATGATAGGTGATAATGTAACTGAAATGATTGCCGAAGTTTTTGCAGCTCGCAAACTGGAAACCACAGGTCACGAAATAATTAAAACCGTTCATCCTCACCCAACAATGTCGGAAGCTGTTATGGAAGCAGTTGCCGCAGCTTATGGTGAAGTTATTCATATTTAGAAATTTTTATTGATGCCGAATACTAAACTATTAGAACCATTTTCTTTACAGGATTTGGTATTAAGTAATCGTGTTGTTATGGCACCTCTTACCAGAGGCCGTTCCGATAATCCGGCGCATATTGCAACTCCTTTAACAGCAGAGTATTACCGTCAGCGTGCTAGCGCAGGTTTAATAATCAGTGAAGGTTCGCAGGTTTCAACGATGGGAGTCGGTTATCCGAATACGCCTGGTATTTATACAAGAGTTCAAACTTTTGCCTGGCAACAGGTAACCAATGCGGTTCACAAAGAGGGAGGTAAAATATTTCTACAACTTTGGCATGTAGGGCGTTTGTCGCATCCGGATTTTTTAAGTGGTAATTTGCCCTGGGCACCTTCGGCATTGGAGATTGATTATATGGCTCGTACTGAGCAAGGACAGAAAAAGGCTCCTACTCCTCACGAAATGACTATCGATGAGGTGAAAATGGTTATTATGGAGTTTAAATGGGCAGCAGCAAATGCCATGAAAGCAGGGTTCGATGGTGTTGAAATTCATGCATCTAATGGTTATCTTATACATCAGTTTATTGCTCCATGTTCCAATGTAAGAGAAGATGAATATGGCGGCAGTTTTGAAAACAGAAGCCGTTTCCTTTTGGAAATTATCGATGAGATGAAAGAGGTAATGCCTGAGAGTAGAATAGGGGTAAGGCTAAACCCTTCGTATCACGATGTTCACAATATGGTAATTACTAAGGATACTATTCCTACTTTCGATTATTTAATTGATAAGTTAAACGATTATAATCTCGCATACCTGCATCTTTCAGAACCGGGAAGAAGGGCTGCTAATGCTGAGTTCGCTGAAAAAAATATTGCCAAGAGATACAGACCTGTTTATAAAGGAAATCTTATGATAAACAGAGGGTTTACCTTTGAAACGGCAAATATGGTTATTGAAGATGGTGATGCTGATTTGGTGGCTTTTGGAGTTCCTTTTATTTCTAACCCGGATTTGGTTAATCGTTTTAGAAATAATCTGCCACTTACTGAAGCCGATTCATCAACTTATTATTCAACAGGATCGAAAGGTTATACTGATTATCCTAATGCTGATTGAATTTTGTAAACTTCTGATATTAAAGGCTTAAACGGTAAGATAATTTCAATAGAAAAACGTTGCTGGATTTTGCATCAGCCAGGTTTTTTATTCTGTCGCTAAGGTAAAACCTCCCATTTTCGGTGTCTCCATTTCGTCCCTGCGACCATACGAAATATGCTGTGGAACCTGGAACATATTCCCATCTTACTACAAAATTACTCCTGAATTCATAAAAACTAAAATCGGGATTATCGAAACTATAATCAGTTATACCATCTTTAGTCTCGTCAATATTATATATGTTATCCTCTGTATTGTAAGATATTTCATTATCGGAATAGATATGGAATTGTGAATTAAAATCCTCATTTCCTGCATCAGTAACTTTTTTAAATGTGTGATAGTCGCCTGAGAAAAAGAAAGGCTGTCCCCAATATTGTATTGATAAATCAGGGGTTATGGAATAGTTAATTCTAAAATTTAATTGAAAGGACTTCCTCTTTAAACTGGAAACAATATATACATCTTCATTGTCAAATATTTGCTTGTCAATATATTGCATGCCTTCTCTGTCGTAAACATAAACAGGGTCCATTGATATCATTAAACTAGGAAATGGCCTGTACTTAATCTCAAACCCAATATCTTCAGCTGCACGCCATGAATCCTCACCATATCCGCGATAATAAAATGCCTCGAAAACCAATTTCTTTCTTTCATCGGTATTTAAAGCAAACGACATCCTGAGCATGGATGGTGTATATAAGGCAGGACCTCCTCTCAACTGATGCCTATCGACATCAAAGAACTGATAATTTAAATTTGCCTCAAATGACCAATAGTTCTTAAGTTGAAAGTCTGTGGACAACTGGGCCCCTGAATATATGTATCTACCTCCGAAATCCCATCCAGCCCAGTGCGAGAAATTTATTGTCATGTTTCTGAAAACAGAAAATGGTTCCCACAATAAATAATTTATCCAAACCGACTCATCAATATAATCTGCCCTATGCATAAATCCCATGTCACTAACCGACATACCCGGCGATTTAAATGAACTGCGAATCCCATACCTCCAATGGCCCCTTCCGATTTTAGCAAAACGAAACGAACTTCCCATTCCTGAGAGTTGTTGCATACTACTATCAACACTACGATATGTTGCATCTGGTCGTTGATAATATCTTTGTGGTGCCAATTGTCTTTCAATAATTGATAAGCTATCACCTTCAACAAAACTTCCCGTTAGGTTTGCCTGAAAGTTATATGTCCTGTCATCCCAATAATGGCTAAAATCAACACCGCCTGTGTATGCCGATTTTGGTAAAAATAATAAGGCACTATCGTTAATAAACCTATTGGTTGCTGTTACCATACCACCCACTATGGTTTTCCCCTGATTAAAATCCTTTTGTAAACGTGTATTGAAATAGTTGGTTAGAGGTTCTACTATTTGTTTGCGTTCTATTCCGCTGCTGTCAATCAATGCATACTCATTATTCGTAAGGCTTTCCATAATCCCTATTGACCAGCCACTTTCTGTTTTGCCTGAAAGTTTAAAGGCACCTAGTATTCTGCTGTATTCAGGGGAGTTAATATACTCATTGTCACCAATTTCCGGTTCGTATTGGGGTCGGCGACCAATTCGTCGGGAATAGAAAAGTCTCTCGGTACTAAATACGTCACCTGCCACCAGAGGGAAATTATAAATATTCGATCCTTCAACAAAAAAGGGTCTTTGCTCTCTAAAATAACTTTCGAAAGCCGATAGGTTTACTTCCGACGGATCGGCTTCAACCTGTCCGAAATCAGGGTTTATGGTAAAGTTTAGAGTAAGATTATTAGTAACTGCAATTTTACCATCTAAGCCTGCATTATTTATCCATTTAGTTCCCGTTTCAAAAGGATTGCCTTCCTCTTTTACGCTTTTCTCCAACCCTCCCATTATATAAGGGGTTAAGGCAATTTCTTTCTTGGGTTTAATATTTTCAATACCATGAAGTTCCCCCCACAAACTAACCCATCCTGAAGCTTCCTGAGGTACCATTTGCCATACCGAAAACTCTTCTTTACGAAAAAGGGTTCTCATTACTTCCAATCCCCATACTTTTTTTGCTTTAGCGGAAAATCGTAATTGATTCAGTGGGATTTTCATTTCGGCTATCCATCCCTCTCCATCAATGGTGGTTTTAACTTCATAAACAGGTTGCCAAGAATCGTCCCAATCAACATCATTGGTAACTATTCCGTCGGCTTTTACACCTGCTGCAGTCACTCCAAAACTATAAGCCGTACGCTTATCATTATAACTACTGAATGCAATAGCTACCCAGTCACCATCCTGATTTCCTCTCCTGTTTAACCGTCTTTCAATTTTTTCAGGTTCGGTATCAAAAGCACGTATTGCTACATATAAATTATTGTCGTCGTAAATTATTTTAAATGCAGTTTGCTGCGATGGTTTTTGGTTTTCAAAGGGTTCTTTTTGAGTAAAATCGCCCGACCATTCTACGATATTCCAGATATCATCTGTTAATAAACCATCAATTACGGGAGTCTCGCCTTCTGTTTTTACGGTGTTATACACTCTTACCTGAGCCTCTGAGATTAATGCTGACAGGCATAAAACACATAATATTAGTAGGTTGCGATTCTTGGACATTTCAACTAAATAATTGGCGCAAAGCTAGAGAAAAAATATGTATTATATCATAAATTTCATGGAAAACTTGGCCTGCATATGACTTTATTTTAAATGTCTTTTTATGAGTTTAGACCTAAGTTGAAAATTGATAATGGACAATTGATAATTGATAATGGTCTTTGGTGAATAGTGAATGGTGAAGTTGAATGGAGACTGCTGACTGAAGACAATCCTATCAAATCTTCCAATATCCACAAATCGAAATTCCTAAAAAAAAACGAACCTGCAACATGCATCATGCAACATGCAACTTTCGAATAACTCATAACTTTAGGCACTTAAAACTATTTTCCCATCATATCCGGTTGTTTTATACTTTTGCATCAAAATAAATAATATGCCAGCAAATTTTTTAATGATAGCGATTGCAATTGTATTGCCAACATTGGTAGTATTAATTGCTGTTTACTTAATGCTCAGATACTTTTCGGGGCAGAATGAAAAACAATTCGATTTCCTAAAGGCCAATCAGGACCTTACAAGATTGAAATTGGAAAGTGAACGTAAGAAGGATAGGGAAAAAGTACTGATACCACTTCGTTTACAAGCCTACGAACGTATGGTTTTGTTTTTGGAAAGGATAAATCCACCCAATCTTTTAACACGTGAAATGCAAGCGGGAATGAATGTGGCACAGTTACAAGGATTAATTTTAAAAGTTCTCAGAGATGAATATGAACATAATATGTCGCAGCAACTCTATATTGATGAAGCATCATGGGAACAGATAAAAGCCGCCAAGGAAAAAGTTGTTCAATTGGTAAATTCTTCTGCCTCAAAATTGAAGTCTGATGAAGAAGGTTTTAAACTCGCAAACGAAATACTAACCCATGGATTTGTTGGAGGAAAAGACCCCATTGAAAAAGCCATGGCAGCCATAAAAAAAGAAATAAAAAACAACTACTAATTGTCTGATACAAATTCTATAGAAACAGTAAGTTTTGTTGGCTCCGGAAATGTGGCAACACATCTGGCTCTTGCACTTTTTAAAGCAGGGATTGGTATAAAGTCGGTTTTTTCACCCAATAAACTGAATGCAGATGAATTTGCTGAAAAGTTTAAATGTCAGGTAGTTAGTGATATTACCGAAACTGCAAAGAGTATCGATATGCTGATACTTGCAATACCTGATTCCAGAGTTGCAGAGGTTTGTAATTCTATTCCCGACAATGGAACCCTGGTGGTTCATACATCCGGAATTAATGCGATGGAAGCATTAAAATCCAAATCCCGTTACGGAGTTTTCTATCCTTTGCAAACGTTTAGTAAAGAGAGAGAATTGGATATGAAAACCGTTCCCTTCTGCCTGGAGGCAAATAATAATAATGATTTACAAAGGATGTATGAGTTAGCAAAGAAAATTTCCAGTAATGTACATTTTGTAAACTCAAAAAAAAGAAAATTACTTCACCTTACGGCTGTTATGGTAAGTAATTTTTCCAATCATTTGTATCATTTATCTTACGACATACTTGAATCCGGTGGTGTTAGTTTCGACTTTTTAAAGCCTTTGATACAAGAAACTGCATCAAAAGTGGAGGAGATACATCCGCATAAAGCGCAAACAGGGCCCGCCAGAAGAAACGATATTACCACTTTGGAAGAGCATATGAAAATGTTGTCGCAATTTCCTGAATATCAACAGGTATATAAATTATTATCAGAACAAATAAGAAAAAAATTCCATGAGTAATTATAAAGCACTATTAACAAAAGTAAACACCTTTATTTTCGATTATGATGGTGTTATGACCGACGGTAAACTTATGCTACAGCATGAAGATCAGCCTTTGAGAACCTCAAATGTTAAGGATGGATATGCTTTGCAATTAGCTGTAAAACTTGGATACAGGGTTGTGATTATTTCAGGTGGCATTTCCCGTTCGGTGGAAAATAGATTTGATTCCTTGAAAATAAAAGATGTCTTTCTTGGAGTTAGTGATAAGTTGGTGGTTTTTGAGAAGTTTTTGATAGACAATAATATAAAGCCTGAGCATATAGTTTATATGGGTGATGATATCCCTGACTTCAGAGTGATGAAGAAGGTCGGAGTACCTGTTTGTCCGGCTGATGCAGTGGAAGAAATAAAGAATATATCAATTTATATCTCCGATAAGGATGGAGGTCATGGCTGCGTTAGGGATATAATTGAGCAGGTTCTAAAAGTCCAGGGCAAATGGATGACTGATGAAGCATTTCATTGGTAAAAAAAATATAAAAATGAAAAACTATTTAAAACTCATTCGCTGGCCAAATGCACTGATAATTGTGTTAAGCATGTATTTTATGCTGACGTTTGTGATAAATCCTTTGCTTGGCATGACTGCATTTAGCGATGGGTTATCGGTAACTGAATTTGTTTTGCTGGTGATTGCAACCTTATTTATTGCAATTGGCGGAAATATTGTAAACGATATAAGCGATATCAATCCCGATTCAGTAAATAAACCCGGAAGGAATCCGGTTGGCAGGGGAATTTCTGTGGCAAAATCCTGGACTTTGTATTATGCACTAACAATTTTAGGTGTAATAGCAGGTTCCTTGGTTTCTTATTTTGTTGATCAAATAAACTACAGTTTAATATTTTTATTTACTGTTGGTTTACTGTGGTTTTACTCAAAAAAATATAAATGTCAACCTTTGGTTGGAAATTTTGTTGTCGCATTTTTAAGTGCAATTTCCTTTGGTCTCGTATGGCTTTATCAGTTTTTTGCTTTAGTTCCTGAAACGGAAGTTTTTACCTCTGTGCAGTCTAATTTTCAAATAGTTAACCGTATGGTTCTAATCTATATGGGATTCGCTTTTTTTGTTAGCCTTATGCGCGAAATTGCCAAGGACATGGAAGATTTTAAAGGTGATGACAGATTTGGATGTCGCACTTTTGCAGTTGTTTACGGAATCAAGAAAACGAAAATCCTGTTATATATAGTCAGTTTAATAGGATTTGTGGGATTGTTTTTAGTTCAATATTATTTCTTCCTTTTGCAGTTTAATATTCATTTTTGGTTCTTCTTCCTAATTGATTTATTTTTTGTTTTAATTTTTGTTAGAACAATGAAGGCTAATAATAAAGAGGATTTCTCGAAGATTAGTCTGTTGATAAAAATAATAATGCTGCTGGGCATAGTCTCAATGATTTTCTTCTGGTTTTACCGACTGTAATTTCCCATATTAAGTTTAAATTTGTTTATATATTCAACAGCCAATGCTAACCGACTTACTAAAAGATTATCAACTAATACTTGCTTCCAATTCTCCAAGGAGAAAACTTCTGATTAATGATATGGGCCTTAATTTTGAAGTTGTAGGCAGAAAAATTAAGGAAGTTTTCCCACCAAATTATAATCCTGAACAGGTTGCCTTGCATTTGGCAAGGTTAAAAGCCGATGCTTTTACCTCCGAGGAATTAAAGCCAAACAAAATATTGATTACCGCCGATACTGTTGTTGCCATAGATGATAAAATACTTGGAAAGCCCATCAGTAAGACCAATGCTATTGAAACTCTTCAAAGACTTTCCGGTAGAAGTCACGAAGTAATTACGGGAATATGTTTGCGGTCTTCAAACAAAATGTTAAGTTTTGCATCAACCACCAAGGTGTATTTTAAGGAGTTAACAAGTAGTGAAATAAATTATTACATAACTACATACTTACCCTTCGACAAAGCCGGAGCATACGGCATTCAGGAATGGATAGGACATGTTGCTATAGAAAGGATTGAAGGCTCATATTTTAATGTTATGGGCTTGCCAACGCACGCACTTTATGAAGAACTTCATAACTTCCTTAAAAATACCTAAACACAACTTTAGCCTTAAGCCCTTAGCCTTTAGCCTTTGATCCTATAATCCCATCTACTTCTTAACAAATCATTAATTTTACCATACATAAAAATCATTGCAATACCATCTTAAAACTAAAACTATATTTGCAAAAAAATATCACAATATGAGTAAACGCCCTTTAATAGTTGTAACAAATGACGACAGTTATGCTGCGAAAGGCTTAAAGGTACTTTCGGGTATTATGCGTAAGTTGGGGGATGTAATAGTTATAAGTACTGAACACCCCATGTCGGGGAAATCGCATTCTGTTACACTTCAAATTCCTCTCAGGTTAAACCTGATAAATGATGAACCCGGATACAAGGAATATCGTACAAATGGTACTCCTGTTGATGCTGTGAAACTCATTAAGCATTCAATTTTATCAGATGAAACTCCTGACCTTTTGGTTTCGGGGATAAATCATGGTTCAAATGCATCAATAAACATAATTTATTCGGGAACAATGGGGGCTGTTTTGGAAGGTTGTATTGATGGAATTCCTTCCATAGGATATTCTATATGTGATTATAGTCCTGATGCCGATTTCTCACATATTGAAGAATCATTGGAAATAATTAGTAGTAAAGTTCTTAAGGATGGATTGCCTAAAGGAGTGGCTCTTAATGTAAATTTCCCTAAGAAATCTGATGAGAAAATAAAGGGAATTAAAGTTGTGCGTCAGGCTGAAGCCAGATGGGTAGAAGAGTTTGAAGAGCGAACAGACCCATATAGAAGAAAATATTACTGGATGGGAGGTCATTTTGTAAATGGAGATGGCCGGGAAGATACCGATGAAAAAGCCTTACATGATAATTTTACATCAGTAGTGCCTGTAAATGTAGATTTTACTGCTCATGATGCAGTGGATAAATTAAAATTTTGATATGGAATTTTTTAAAAAAGATACTTATTACCTTGGTTCTATTGTTGGTATTATTTTGCCGGTAATTGTATACGGACTGGTGTATTTAATTGATATGATGTATTTTAATTCATTTGGCAAGCATATGGTTGCTCATATGCATTATCTTTATTTATTGAGTGTTGTAGGAAATATACTTGCCTTTAGATATTTTTACATTAACGCAAAAAAATACAAAGCAGGAGCAGGTATACTGCTTGTTACATTGATAGTGGTAGTTTTATATTTTATAAATTTCTATTAGGGATTAATGAAATACTATATTATTTCGGGAGAAGCATCGGGCGACTTACATGGCTCTAATTTAATTAAGGCCATAAAAGTTAAAGATAAGAATGCAGAGTTCAGAGCCTGGGGCGGTGAGTTGATGCAAAAGCAAGGTGCCGAAATTGTGAAAAATTATAAGGATCTTGCATTCATGGGCTTTGCTGAAGTCCTTATGAATTTGAGAACAATATTTAAAAACATTTCATTCTGTAAAAGTGATCTTTTAGAATATAAACCCGATGTACTCATCTTAATTGATTACCCAGGATTTAATTTACGTATTGCCGAATTTGCCAAAAAAGAAGGAATAAAGGTTGTATACTATATTTCGCCTCAGGTTTGGGCCTGGAAGAAATCCAGAGTGCATAAAATTAAAAAGTATGTAGATAAAATGCTTGTTATTCTTCCTTTTGAAAAGGATTTTTATGATAAGTATAATTATGATGTGGAGTTTGTAGGACACCCGCTTCTGGATGCCATTGAGAATGAGAAATTTGCCACTAAATCTGAATTTATCTCACGTAATACGCTGAACAACAAGCCTATAATTGCTCTTCTTCCGGGAAGTAGAAAACAAGAAGTTGCCAGCATGCTTAATGTTATGTTGAGCATAGAAGAACAGTTTTCTGATTACCAATTTGTTATTGCAGGAGTTGAGAGTTTAGGAGAAGAATTTTATAAACCTTTTAAGGATAAAAGTGAAGCAAAAGTAATTTTCGGTCAAACACATTCTCTTGTTGCTAATTCCTATGCTGCACTTGTAACATCAGGTACTGCAACTTTGGAAACAGCGATAATTGGAACACCACAGGTGGTTTGTTACAGAGGTAACTGGATTTCTGTTGAAATTGCAAAACGTATAGTAGATATAAAATATATTTCACTTGTAAACCTTATAATGGATAAGGAAGTAGTTTGTGAGTTAATTCAAAGCGACTTAAATAGCAAGCGCTTGACCAAGGAACTGAATCTCTTACTCGACAATAAAACCCGTGAAAGGATTTCCTTAGATTATAAATTACTTATCGAAAAACTAGGAAATAAAGGTGCTTCTGAACGTGCAGCAGAGGCAATTGTTAAAATGATTGATTAGTTTCTTTCTGAAATAACAGAACTTCCCAAGCAGGTTTTTTCTTCCATATCGTAAACAACAGCAAACTGACCCGGTGCAATTCCTGAAATTTCAGTGTCACTGATAATTCTGTTTATTCCGCTTTCTAAAAGCAATTCCCCTTTATTAAATTCCGGCTGATGCCTGATTTTAAATTTCACCTCTTTTATATCAGAATAATCATGATTAGTATTCAACCAATGCATATTTTCCAAAGGAATAATATTTGAATACTGACTTGCAGGATCGTAACCGTTGGAAACATAAATAATGTTTTTCTCCAAATCTTTTTTGACCACAAACCAGGGCCCTCCGCTCAATCCTAAGCCTTTTCTTTGTCCGATTGTATGAAACCAAAAGCCTTTGTGTTCTCCGAGAATTTTATCTGATTCCATTTCCCTGATTTCTCCCGGCATTTCACCTATTTGGGCTTTTATAAAGTCGTTATAGTTTATCTTTCCTAAAAAGCAAATCCCCTGACTGTCAGGACGTCCTGCGCTGGGGAGTTTCATGTCGTATGCTATTTCCCTGACTTTTGCCTTTGGTAAATGACCTATGGGAAACATGGTTTTCTGAAGTTGATTGTAAGTAATCTGCCCAAGGAAATATGTCTGATCTTTTACTTTATCGGCAGCCGTACTTAGAAATACTCCTTCGTCGGTATTATAATTTGAAGCATAATGCCCGGTAGTTATTTTGTCAAATTCCTTACCGTATCTATCGTTAAATGCCCCAAACTTTATTAGCAGATTACACATTATATCAGGATTAGGAGTAAGGCCTTTTTTTACTGTTTCCACGGTATATTTTACCACCGAAGCCCAATATTCTTCCTGTAAATCAACAATATCAAATTTGCAATTATACTTTTTAGCTATCCATGATGTAATTTCAATATCCTCTTCCGAAGGGCAATCCATAAATGCGGATTGATGCTCCATGCCTATTTTTATGTAAAATATATGCGGGTCGTAGCCCTGCTCTTTAAGCAAAGGAATAGTTACAGAACTATCAACGCCGCCTGATACCAAAGATGCTATTTTCATCCTAAAAAATTTTTGCAAAGGTCGGCAAAATGTTGATAATGGGCAATGCATTTTCTACTACTTATGGATTTCTTATAAGATATGCGTTTTTATATTGATCACACAATGCCACTTTTGTCTTTTATCTTGTTTCTTTTATCTTTTTCTCATGTTATATTCTTAACAAATGCCTAAATCCAAACTAAAATTTATTATTTTTGGACTTTATAAAATTTTAGAAATACATTAAGAAATAGAAATATGTACGAAAAAGTTAAAGAGCATCTTATAAAGGAAATTAAAGACATCCGTGAAGCAGGATTATACAAAGAAGAAAGAATAATTACCAGTCCGCAACAAGCTGAAATAAAACTAAATACTGGTCAGAAAGTATTGAACTTTTGTGCCAATAATTACCTTGGACTTTCAAATCATCCTGAGTTGGTAAAAGCAGCAAAAGAGGCTTTGGATACACATGGTTATGGAATGTCGTCGGTAAGGTTTATTTGTGGCACTACCGATTTACATAAAACTTTAGAGAAAAAAATTGCAGAATTTTTCGGTACAGAAGATACTATTCTTTATGCAGCTGCATTTGATGCTAATGGTGGTGTTTTTGAGCCACTCTTAACAGAAGAAGATGCAATTATTAGTGACAGCCTTAATCATGCGTCTATAATTGATGGTGTTCGTCTTTGTAAAGCAAAACGTTTCCGTTATGCAAATGCTGATATGGCTGCGCTGGAGGAAGAATTAAAAAAAGCACAGTCTTGTAGGTTTAAGGTTATTGTTACTGATGGAGTTTTCTCAATGGATGGAAATGTTGCTCCTGTTGATAAAATGGTAGAACTGGCAGAAAAATACGATGCTATGGTTATGGTTGACGAATGTCATTCAGCAGGCGTAGTGGGTAAAACAGGAAGAGGCGTTACTGAGCATCTTAATATTAGAGGAAAAGTTGAGATTATTACAGGTACTTTAGGCAAAGCCTTTGGTGGTGCTGTAGGTGGATTTACAACAGGAAAGAAAGAAATTATCGAAATGTTACGTCAGCGTTCTCGACCTTATTTGTTTTCAAATTCGCTGCCTCCAATAGTTGTAAATGCCGGAATCCGTATGTTCGATATGATGAGCGAAACTAACGATTTGCAAGATCAACTTCATGAGAATACAACTTATTTTATGGAGAAAATGAGTGCTGTCGGATTCGATATAAAGCCAACACAGTCAGCAATTTGTGCTGTAATGTTGTACGATGCAAAACTTTCACAGGATATGGCTGCCAAACTCCTGGAAGAAGGAATTTATGTAATAGGTTTCTATTTCCCCGTGGTTCCAAAAGATCAGGCACGTATCAGAGTGCAACTTTCTGCTGGTCATAATCGTGAACATCTCGATAAAGCGATTGATGCATTTACTAAGGTTGGTAAGGAATTGGGAGTTGTTAAGTGAATGGTGAATAGTGAACAGTTAACAGTGAATAATTGTCATTTCGACGACAAAGGAGGAGAAATCTCCTAATCTCCTAATTAGCAATTCACCATTAACAAAAAAGAATGATATACGGAATAGGTACAGATATTATTGAGGTTAGCCGGATGGACAAGCATCTGGAAAACAATGATGCTCTTAGGGATAAATTATTTACCAAGGCTGAACAAAAGTATTGCTTAAAGGGTAAAATTACCCGGGGGCAATGTTATGCGGCACGTTTTGCTGCAAAAGAAGCCTTTTTTAAAGCCCTGGGAACAGGTTACCGTTATGGAATGGCATTCCATGAAATAGAGGTTTTTAATGATGAATTGGGGAAACCATATATTCAACCTACAGGAAAAGTAAAACAATTTGTGGAAGAACAGAAAATAAAATCAATTCACCTCTCCATTTCTCATGTTAAAGAATTGGCAAATGCTTTTGTAGTGCTCGAAATGTGATTCTTAATTATTAAGGTCTTTTAAATAAAAGGCAGCAGTTTTTTTTATGCTATCCTCAATGCTCATGAACTTATACGATGTTGCATCAACAACTTTTTTATTTGAATATTGGTAGGTTTGATTTGCTGTTTCAGCCGTTTCTTTTGTAATACTTGACTGCTTCCCTGTAAACAGGCTTTTTACCCAAAAAGCACGCCAGGCTATTTCACTTAAAAATCTTTTAGCTTCTATTTGTGGTGGTTTAACATTTAATGCTTTAGCCATAGAGCTGAAAAATTGTTTATAAGGAACATTTTCAGCATTTATGATAAATCTTTCAGCCGAAATATCACTTTCCATAATAATAATCATGAGTTTAACAACATCTTCCACATCAACAAAACCATTGCTTCCACGAGTATAAAACTTTAATCCATGATACATGGTATCGAAAAGTTTGGCACTTCCTTTACTCCAATCGGCAGGACCAATTATGATTGAGGGATTTACAATTACAGCATTAAGTCCTTCTGCTATACCTCTCCATACCTCCATTTCAGCATGATATTTACTGGTTGAATAAACAGAAGTTTTTTTGGAATTCCACTGTGATTCTTCGTTAACAATGCCAGTAATTCCGGCACGTCCAAGGGCTCCTATACTACTAACATGAAGCATTTTTTCAATTCCGGTTTCCAAACATGCATTAACTAAATTCGCTGTCCCTAAGCGATTTGTATCCGAAATAGTTTGCTTGTCCGACGACTGAAAAGAGACTGCAGCAGCACAATGGTAAACTTTGGTAATATCTTTTAAAGCATATATTATCGACTGATAATCAAGTATATCACCATCTATCCAATTAATTTTATCAAATATATTTTGAAAATCATCTGTATAATAAGAGAAGATACGTTTTGTAATATTCAAATCAGAGGAAGGCCTTTTTAAGGCAAAAATATTTTCCTCCTTTTTAAGGAGTTCCAGAAGCAAATGTGCTCCTACCAATCCGGTTCCACCCGTTACTAAAATCATATTGCAAAGTAATTAAATTAAATTCAATTTGTTTAATTTTTTTCCCTTTTAAGGAGATGCATTTCCGGATTAACAACAAATTCGCTAAAAAGGCTGATATAGAGAATAAATGTAGTCTTGCATTCGTTCAAAATTTCTATTTTTGCCAA
Source organism: Marinilabiliales bacterium (assembly GCA_002869365.1). Lineage (GTDB taxonomy): Bacteria > Bacteroidota > Bacteroidia > Bacteroidales > F082 > BM524. The sequence goes on from PKTA01000057.1 coordinate 39,313, forward strand.
AATTTTCAAATTGTGAGTGAAATAAAGAATTTTGTAGAAGAATTACGTTGGAGAGGCATGATACATGATGTTATGCCTGAAACTGAAGAGCAACTTTTAAAGGAAATGACAGCCGGTTATGTTGGCATTGACCCTACTGCCGACTCATTACATATAGGCCATCTTGTGGGAGTTATGATGTTAAAACACCTTCAAATGTCAGGTCATAAGCCTATTGCACTTGTTGGAGGTGCTACAGGTATGATAGGTGATCCTTCGGGAAAATAGGCAGAACGTAATTTACTTGGAGAAGAAGAACTTAGAAAAAATGAAGCCGGATTAAAAAAGCAGTTGGCAAAATTTCTGGATTTTGAATCCGACATCCCAAATAAAGCATTGCTGGTTAACAATTATGATTGGATGAAAGAATTCAGTTTCCTCGACTTTATTAGAGATGTTGGTAAGCATATAACTGTTAACTATATGATGGCAAAGGATTCAGTTAAAAAGCGAATTTCTTCTGAAAGTAAATCCGGCATGTCATTTACAGAATTCTCTTATCAGTTGGTTCAGGGATATGATTTTCTTCACCTATATAAAGCTGAAAATTGTAAACTTCAAATGGGTGGCGCCGACCAATGGGGAAATATAACAACGGGAACAGAGTTGATTAGAAGGAAGTTAGGTTATGAAAATAATGCTTTTGCTTTAACTTGCCCTTTGATTACAAAGGCTGATGGTAGTAAATTTGGAAAAACCGAAACAGGAAATGTGTGGCTGGATCCTGAACGAACTTCTCCTTATGAATTTTACCAGTTTTGGCTTAATGTTTCTGATGAAGATGCCGAAAAATATATTAAAATATTCACTCTTTTAAAACAGAATGAAATTAACGAATTAATTGCCCAACATACTGAAGCACCTCACCAAAGGTTGTTGCAAAAAACTTTGGCTAAGGATATTACTGTTAGAGTTCATGGTGAGAAAGAATATGAATCGGCAATAAGTGCTTCTGAAATATTGTTTGGAAAGGGAACAACAGAAATGCTTCGGAATATTGATGAGAAAACTCTTTTGAGTGTTTTTAGCGGTGTGCCACAAGCAGAAATTTCAAGAGAAGAGTTCGATGCAGGAATTCCTTTATTAGATTTCCTCTCTGCTAAAGCAGAAGCCTTCAAGTCAAATGGCGAAGCAAGAAGAATGTTAAAAGATAACGGTGTTTCCATTAATAAAAGCAAAATCAAAGAAGACTATGTTATTTCCGAAGCCGATTTGTTAAATCAAAAGTACATTTTGGTGCAAAAAGGTAAAAAGAATTATTTCTTAGTCAAGATAGTTTAGAAATTAATCCTTATTAATTTATTTTTATAAGCGTTAAAGTTTCATCCTGCTTGGTAAAAGGCAGAAAATCAGCATAATAAGTACTGTTTGTGATTGTCGGTAATTAACAATCGACTGTGATTAATTATTGATTTTGTTTGTTTTATTTTGGGTTGCATGTTCTATTTTTACATTGTAAACGAAGATAATGAATATACAAACTGATTCTTTAACTGAGTTAAAAGCCTTAGTAAGCCTGCTCGATGAACCGAGTGAGGATAACTTTGCTGCAATACATTCAAAGATAGGTGCTTATGGTACTTTGGCAATCCCGTTTTTAAAAGATGCCTGCAAGGATTCGTTGGATGATTCTCACAACCATAGAATTAAAAATCTTATTAGTGAGATTTATTATAACGACACCTTTAACCTTTTAAGCAGTTGGTCGGAAAATGAGGGAAAAGATTTGCTTGCTGCTTTTATTGCGATTTCACGTTTATTGAATCCCGATGTGGATATGGACAAATATAAAAGTGAATTTGAACATATCAGGCAGGATGTATGGCTTGAATTAAACGATAACTTAACCGCACTTGAAAAACTTAAAGTTTTAAATCATATAATTTATGATTATCATAATTTTTCAGGTCAAAGAAATCCAAATGGAGATAAACTCAAATTATATATTTTCGATTATTTGTTAGATACACGTAAGGGTAACTCGCTGTCGCTGGGTATATTATATCTTGCTATTGCACAAAATTTGCATATTCCGGTTTATGGTGTCGACCTGCCGGGACATTTTATTCTGTGCTATTTGGATGAAAAAGTTAATTTAAAGCCAACCGAAGAATATAGTCAGAATGAGATTTTGTTTTATCTGAATGCGATGAATAACGGCGCTGTATTTACTAAAAATGAAATAGACGGATTTATTAAGCAAATGAATATACAGCCTGATAAATCTCATTTTCTTCCATGCTCAAATAAAACCATTATAAGGCGCTTGCTAAAGGAGGTTTCGAAAGAAGTAAAACTAAACGGCGACGACGATAAATCGGCGATGCTGTTGAATTTAGTTGGCGCGGTTCATTAATCTATTCTTATTAATTTCCTTTTTGTTAATGCTATTTATCAGACTGAAATTCGGTAATGAAGCGATATTTAGTTTTTGATAATACAAAAAAAAGAATCATTAGAGGTTCAAAAAAAAATCCCCACATACATTAACTGTATTTGAGGATTCTTTATAATTGTAATAAATATTATTTATCTGTTATTCAGGAAATTATTGATGTTTTCCTCTATTCTTCCTATAACAGTTTCGCTTGCAACTTTTACAAATTTTTCTCCAGTAACTTTTTCATAGAGTTCGATATATCTTTCAGAAACACTATTAACAAATTCATCAGTCATTTCAGGAACCGTTTGCCCATCTTTGCCCTGGAATCCGTTTTCCATTAGCCACTCTCTTACAAACTCTTTTGAAAGTTGCTTTTGTTGTTCACCATTGGCAAAAAGTTCTTCATACTTATCAGCATAAAAATATCGTGATGAATCAGGAGTATGTATCTCGTCGATAAGATAAATCTGGTCGCCAATTTTACCAAATTCGTATTTAGTATCAACTAATATTAATCCTTTTTCGGCTGCTATTTCTGTTCCTCTTTGAAATAATTTTCTGGTATAATCTTCAAGTTTTTCGTAATCTTCTTTCGATACCAAACCTTGTTTCAGAATTTCTTCTTTGGAGATATCTTCGTCATGACCTTCAGTTGCTTTAGTTGTAGGAGTTACGATTGGTTCAGGAAACCGTTGATGTTCTTTCAATCCATCAGGAACTGGAACACCACAAATTTCTCTTGCTCCTGATTTATAAGTTCTCCATGAACTACCTGTTAAGTAACCTCTTATAATCATTTCAACAGGAAATGGATTACAGTATTTACCAACTGTTACCATTGGATCGGGGCTAGCCATTTTCCAGTTAGGAACTATATCGCTGGTAGCATCCAGAAATTTTTCAGCTATCTGGTTTAACACCTGTCCTTTAAAAGGAATTGCTCTGGGTAAAACCACATCGAAAGCCGAAATACGGTCGCTGGCAACCATAACTAGTAGTTCATCATTAATATTATAAACATCTCTAACTTTTCCGTGATAAACATCTTTCTGACCCGGAAATTCAAAATCAGTTCTAATAATTGCTTCGTTCATGAGTATATATTTATTTATTTCTGTTAGTTATCTTCTTTTTCGTATGCATTAATAATATTTGTAACCAGTTTGTGACGTACTACATCTCTTCCGTCCAAATGAATAAATTCTATGCCTTTGATTTTCTTTAAAATTCTTTCAGCCTGCACCACACCTGATTTTTTGTGCTTTGGTAAATCTATTTGAGTGATATCTCCCGTAACGAAGAACTTAGAGTTTTTCCCCATACGGGTAAGAAACATTTTTAATTGACTTTCAGATGCATTTTGGGCTTCATCGAGTATGGCGTAGGCGTTGCTTAATGTTCGGCCACGCATAAATGCCAATGGTGCGATTTCTATTGTTTCATCTTCCAGATAGGAAAGAAACTTTTGAGTAGGCAGCATATCGCGCAGAGCATCATAGAGTGGTTGCATATAAGGATCCAGTTTCTCCTTCATATCTCCCGGAAGGAAGCCTAAACTTTCACCAGCTTCAATGGCTGGGCGGGTAAGTATTATTTTACGAATTTCTTTATTTTTTAATGCTCTTACAGCAAGAGCAACAGCAGTATAAGTTTTTCCGGTTCCGGCCGGACCAATGGCGAAAATCAAATCGTTTTTTTCGCTTTTTTCAACCATCGCCTTTTGGTTAGGAGTTAAGGCTTTTATAATTCTTCCATGACGACCATATACCAGAACATCATCTTTCTCTTTTGACTTTTCTACATTATTATTGCCTTCTTCTCCCATAATTGCTCTTATGGTTTCTTCGCTAATCTTTCCAAACTTATCATATTGCAACATTAACAAATCGAAACGTTTTTCAAAAGTCGACATCTCTTCTTTGTCGCCTATGAGTTTGATTAAATCACCTCGTGCAATTATTTTTAATTTCGGAAACATATCCTTTATAATATTCAAATATTTATCGGCTATGCCATAAATTTCCGCAGGATTTTCCACATCTATTTGTAGAACTGTTTCGCTCATAGACTATTTTTATTTTATTGGGCAAAATTATTAAAAATTAAGGGATACCATGACTTAATTTTATAATTTTGATGTTTGGCAATGATTTGTGACATAGAAATAAGCATATTGGAAAAATAATAATGGGAATTATAACAATAACCAGCGATTGGGGATACACTGACTTTTATCAGGCAAGTGTTAAAGGTATGATATACAAATATCTACCCGACGCTATTATAGTTGATATAAGTCATAGTATTACTCCATTCGACATTGTTGAGGCTTCATTTATTATTAAAAATACCTATAAAAGTTTCCCTGATGGCAGCGTTCATATCATTGGAATTGATACTGAAGAGTCGCTTTCGAATGCGCATACTGCAGTTTTATACGAGAATCAGTTTTTTGTAGGCAATGATAATGGCATTTTTTCACTGATTTTTGATAAAGAACCGGAAAAAATGGTAGAGTTGGATATTTTGCACGACTCTTCTGTAAACACATTCTCAAGTCGCGACAGATTTGTTAAAGCTGCCACACATTTGGCACAAGGAAAACCAATTGAAGAATTGGGAGATATTAAAACTGCCCTTAAAACAAAGTATCCTTTCGAACCTTCTTCCGATAAAAATGGAATAAAAGGAGTTGTAACCTATATTGATAACTTTGAGAATCTTTTTACGAACATTAGTTTCGATTTTTTCAATAAAATATTTATGGGGAAGAAGTTTGTAATAAAGTTTAACTCATATACTACCGATAAAATTTCGAATTCCTATTCAGACGTAAGACAGGGAGAAATAGTGGCTCTTTTTGCAAGTAATGGGATGCTTGAAATTGCAATTAATGAAGGGAATGCAGCATCATTATTGGGTATGAAAAGGAGAAGTCATATTTTTATTGACTTTGTTGAAAAATAGTCCAATATATAAGTAAAAAGCATATACATTAACCAACTAACTAAAATTCCAAGCAAGGCGCCTGCAATAACATCAGAGGGATAGTGTTTTCCAAGGTAAACCCTTGAATACATAATAGATAGACCCCATAGTGGCATAAGCCATTTCAACCATTTGTGTCTGTCGCCCATAAGAAATATGCTCATAAATGCGATTGTAAAACTATTTGATGCATGTGAAGAAACAAAACTAAACTTACCTCCACAGCCTACAATATTTTTAATTAATCCTTCAAGTTCAGGTTCGTAACAGGGGCGTAGCCTTTCGAAAACATTTTTAAATAAATGTACTGAAATTAAGTCACTTAAGCCAATTGCCAATATAAATACAGGGATGGCTATCCAGGCTTTGGATTTGTATTTTATGACAACAAAATAGAGTAATAATATATATAATGGAACCCATATACCGATTGAACTAATCCATATCATTATTACATCCAATAAGTGGTTATTAGCACCATTTATCAGAAATAATAAGTTGTAATCAATTTGTTTTAACCAATCAATCATTTGTATTGTTTTATTTTTTTTCCTCCATAAGTTTTTTTCTTATTTCGTAATACTCATTATTATAGGGATCTCGCTTTATAAGTTCAGCAACATATTTAAGTGCTCTTTTCTTTTGACCTTTGTCCAATGCCTTGTCAAGTTTTTCTTTATAATAACTGTCTCCTTTGCATTGATAACCAGTCAATTCGACTTTGAATACTATCATTGCATCTGTGGTATTTGTTTCTGTTTCATTTATCATGAATTGGATCGGAACTTCGAATTTTGTGTATTTATCATCATCACATTTATTCCAGTTTCCTACAGTTGCATTCATGAATTTTTGAATTTCATTTTCTATTCCCCAACGTAATGGGTTTGTAATTCTTAAATTTTTTAATTTGCCTTCGCAATCAACTTCAAATCGAACTATTTCAATTCCAACAATACAATTCTTTTTAGCAAATTCGGGATATTCAACTGTCTTCCAGAATAAACTCTCAAATGAATAAAAACCACCTTTGTACCTATAATCCAGAAGTTGCTTTAGGTTTTCTTTCCGGCTTTCAGCAGCTGTGCTATTAGTTTGAGATATCAACAAATTGCTGATAATAAATAAACTTAAAAAAAGTATAATTATTCTTTTAATCATAAGTGATTTTTTATTGTAAAAATATAAAAATGATTGTTATGGCTGACGACTTATTATGCTTTGGCAGAAAGAACTTCTTTTATTTCCAAAAGCATTTTTTTTGTTCTGTGTAAAGTATTCAAAACATCAACTTTCTCAAAATTATTTTCCTTTTCTTTTCTTTCAATGAAATCATTGGCACCTTGAATAGTCATGCCCTTTACTTTAACCAGTTCATGAATAATTCTGAAATTATCAATATCTCTTCTGGTAAAAAGGCGAGTTCCTTTATTGCTTTTTTTTGGTTTGATAATTTTAAACTCCTTTTCCCAATACCTTACCAATGAAGTGTTTACATTAAACATTTCAGCAACTTCACCTATTTTATAATACACTTTATTTGTTGCCATTTTTATAAAATTAATCGAGAGACTGAGAAGGTAATTTTGATAAATCTAAGAGTAATTCATATTCTTCAGGACTCAAATCGTTGTAGAAATAATAAATAGGATTTACAGTTCTATTATTTTTTCTTACTTCATAGTGCAAGTGTGGAGCAGTGGATTTTCCTGTGTTTCCTACGGTGGCTATCACTTGTCCTCTTTTTACTTTTTCACCTCTTTTAACTAGAATGGTTTTTGTATGAGCATAAAAAGTATGGTAACCATATCCATGATCTATTTCAATTATATTGCCATAACCACGTTTCGATTTTTTTGTTTTTGTTACAGTTCCATCACCGGTTGCAACAATTGGAGTTCCCTGTGGCGCAGAAAAGTCGAGGCCTGCATGAAATTTATTTACTTTATAGATTGGATCGATTCGATACCCAAAATATGATGCTATTCTTTTTAAATCGGTATTGTTAACTGGTTGAATTGCAGGTAAACTGGCAAGCATATTTTCTTTATTCTTTGCCAGTTTATATACTTCGTCGAATGATTTCGACTGTACATAAATCTGGCTGGCTATCTTATCTAGTTTTTTAGCCGTGGTTTCTAAGATTTGTGTATTGTTATATCCTTCCAGTGCAGAGTACCTGTCAACTCCTCCATACCCGGCCTGCCTTACTTCCTTTGGTATTGGTTCTGCTTCAAAAATAATTCTGTAAATATTATCGTCTTTGTCGCCAAGTTCATCTAAAACCACTTGCATTTTATCAAGACGATCATTCATAATCTCATTTTGAAGTTGATATTGAGATAATTCTCTTTTTAATATTCTCTCTCTGGGAGATTCGAATAAGGTGAACGAGATGAAGAAAAGTACAATAGCCAATGCTAATGTAGTAATCAAAAACAAAAAGGTACGGAATATTTTCTGACCTTTGCTCCGCTTAAGTTCTTCGTAAGCAAGAGTTTTTGTATTAAAGACATATTTAGTTTTGGCCATAAGATTTATGTTCAACGGCTGCAAAATTAATTAATTCGAGTAAATTTGCACCTTTAAAAATACTTAATTATAAACACATAAATGTTAACTGACTGAAAATGACATCATCAGATATAAGAAAAGCATTTTTGGATTTTTTTAAATCCAAGAACCATAGCATAGTTGCTTCGGCTCCTATGGTAGTAAAAGACGATCCTAGCTTGATGTTTACCAATGCAGGAATGAACCAATTTAAGGATTTATTCCTTGGAAACGCACCCATCAAAAGTCCCAGAGTGGCTGATACTCAGAAGTGTTTGAGGGTTTCAGGAAAACATAATGATTTGGAAGAGGTTGGCCATGATACTTATCATCATACTATGTTTGAAATGCTGGGTAACTGGTCTTTTGGTGATCCTGAACGTAAGTCAGGCGGGTATTTTAAAAAAGAAGCCATAGAATGGGCCTGGGAGTTTTTGACAGATGTTTTAAAAATAGATAAAAAAAGTTTGTTTGTTACTGTTTTCGAAGGCGACAAAGATGATAATCTTAGTATGGATGAAGAATCCCTTGTTCACTGGAAGAATATAGTTCCGGAAGATCAGATATTATTTGGCTCTAAAAAGGACAATTTCTGGGAAATGGGAGATACTGGCCCATGTGGCCCATGTTCGGAAATTCATGTGGATATCAGATCAGAACAGGAAAAGAAGAAAACAAGCGGAAGAGAATTGGTAAATATGGATCACCCCTTGGTTATTGAAGTTTGGAATCTTGTTTTTATAGAGTTTAACAGATTGGCAAGTGGAAAACTCGAAAACTTAAAGGCAAAACATGTGGATACAGGTATGGGGTTCGAACGTTTGTGCATGGTAATGCAAGGTGTTCAGTCGAATTATGATACCGATGTTTTTACTCCTCTTTTGAAAAGAATTGCTGATTTATCTGGTTTGAAATATGGTGAAAATGAGGATAAAGACATAGCAATGAGAGTAATAGCTGATCACTTAAGGGCTGTTTCATTTGCCATTGCCGACGGACAACTTCCTTCAAATACAGGTGCCGGTTACGTTATCAGGAGAATACTTCGCAGAGCCGTTAGATATGGTTATACTTTCCTGGATTTTAGTGCTCCATTCATGACCAAATTACTCGATGTTTTAAATGAAATGATGGGTGATGTTTTTCCCGAACTTATTAAACAATCGGAAATTATTGAAAAAGTAATTTATGAAGAGGAAGCATCATTTCTCCGTACATTGGAACAAGGTATAAGGCGATTTGATAATTATCTTAAAACTGCTTCTGGAAAAACTATCGATGGAGATTTTGCTTTTGAACTCTTTGATACATTTGGTTTCCCTATCGACCTTACACGTTTAATGGCTAAAGAAAAGGGTTATGATGTAGATATGGAAGGCTTTAACAAAGGTCTTGAGGCTCAAAAGAAAAGGTCTCGTTCGGCTGCAAATATTGATGCAGGCGACTGGATTGAACTTGCTGATTCAACATCTGAAACGGAGTTTGTTGGTTACGCACAACTTTCATGCAAGGCAAAAATTCAGAAGTACCGCTCCGTAGTAAGTAAAAAGAAGACAATTTTCGAACTAGTACTTGATCAAACTCCATTTTATGCTGAGTCCGGCGGACAGGTAGGTGATAGCGGAAAACTTGTTTCCAAAAATGAAAGTATTGATATTTTCGATACCAAAAAAGAGAATAACCTTTGGGTTCATATGGCCAATAAACTACCTGAACAGCTTGAAGCAGAGTTTGTTGCTACTGTTAATATTGAAAAACGTGAGGCTACAGCCAAAAATCATACTGCCACCCACTTGCTGCATGCAGCCTTGAAAATTGTATTGGGAGATCATGTTGAACAAAAAGGTTCTTTGGTTGATTCACAAAAATTAAGGTTTGACTTTTCTCATTTCTCTAAAATGACTGAGGAAGAAATCAAAACAGTTGAGGATATCGTTAACAGGAAAATCAGGGAAAATATAAGTTCGGATATTAAATCGGATATTCCTATGACTCAAGCCATTGAATCGGGGGCAACAGCCCTGTTTGGAGAGAAATATGGTGATTTTGTAAGAGTTGTAACATTTGATCCTGAGTATTCTATTGAACTTTGTGGTGGAACACATATTAAGGCTACCGGAGAACTTGGTTTGATGAAAATAACTTCCGAAGGTGGTATAGCTGCAGGAGTTAGACGAATAGAGGCTGTTACCGCAGAGAATGCTGTAAAACTTGTTCATGAAAAATTTGATACACTTGAAGAATTAAAAACTTTGGTTAAGAATCCGGCCGATATTATTGGAACTGTATCCAACTTATTGGAGCAAAATAATATCATGCGGAAGCAGTTGGAAAAACTTCAAAGTGAAAGTGCTCAAAATTTAAGTAAGAATTTAATTGCTAAAGCAGTAGAAATTAACGGTAAAAAATTTATTTCTGCGAAAGTTGATGTTGATGCCGGTCAGTTAAAAGATATTGCTCATAAACTTAGAATTTCTTCTGATGACATTGTTGTTGTATTGGCAGCTGAGTCATGTGATAAAGTTAATCTTGTGGTTGCTCTATCCGATGAATTAGTAAAAAGTTCGCAACTTAATGCATCTAATATTATAAGGAATATTTCTTCTTTCATTAAAGGAGGGGGAGGTGGTCAACCTCATTTGGCTATGGCCGGAGGTAAGGATGCTTCAGGAATAGATGCCGCATTTTCTGCTGCAAGAAAATTATTGTAAGTTTAACTTAATATAGTTTTACTAAAATAATTTATCTTTAATAGAGTTAAATAATTGATAAACAGAACAATAACCAATATTGTGTTTGTTGATAAAAAAGTAATTTTTTTTAGACAGTGGTCTGATATGGCCGATTATCTTTTATAAATTTACACTATGCATCATTGTAAACATATATTTATGAATAAAATTGATTCCTCAAGTATAAAGATATGGCTGTTTATTGTTTTGTTTACTCTTTCAGGCATATCTGTTTATGCCCAGGAAGATTATGTTCAACTGGAAGATGAAATAAACTTTTCAACTATTAGTCCTTCTCTAAGTGAAATGGATAGAGTAAAAGGATGGGCTCTGCAGGATAATGGCGCTTGGATGTCGGAAATGAACAGAATCCCACTCTCTTTTGAAAATAAGGTTAAACCAAGAACACCCAAAGAAAAATTAGGACAGGACAATATTGTTTCTTTAGAGTTACGTCGAGTGATGGTTGGCAGAGAGCAATACATGGCCTTTATTCATATTTATGAGGATGGTCTTTATGAATTTCCTATACTCCAAGAAGACTGGACACAATTCAAATCTTTTGAATTCTATGTTTTTAAAGCAACAAAGCTTGCAGAAATACTTCCTGAAGATTTTGAATTCAACCAACAGTGGGGTGTAAACCTAGATGCTTATGCCCGCGGTACTGTAAGAAATTTTGATGAGGATGATGAAGGTATTATTGAGGATGAAATAAAAAAGGCTGTACTTGCTGTTGAAAAAGGTGAGGTTGTTAATAACTGGAATCTTGTTTTTGGTGTTCATCCAATTAAAAATGGTGAAGATGAAGTGGTTAGGTTCAAGATTATAAAAACTTTCAGAAAAGATTATTTGGTTAATTATTATACAAATAATGAAACCTGGAAAATGAATATTAGTAGGTCTTTTTGGGAAGTCAGATCTAATGTTTTTAAATCTTTTATACGTGATGCTCAAGAGTACCTTATTGATATTGAAGAGGGCCTGCTTCCTACCAGTTACGATAGTTCGTATCAAAATTATTATAATTGGGGAGTGGTTAGGTACCAGATGGGCGATTATTCCAATGCAATCAGGTATTTCAAAAAAGCAGTTGCTCAAAACCCTGATACTGATGATTTTATGATTTATGCTTTCCGTGGGAATGCATACAGTAAGAAGGAAATGTATAATGATGCAATAGCAGATTTCGATCGCGCTCTTTCTCTTCAACCAAAAGATATTATGGATTATTCTAACTGGGTTAGGAATTATTTTAATAGAGGTGTGTCAAAGTTTTATCTGAATGATCTTGATGGGGCCTGTAAGGATTGGAATAAGGCTCTGGAACTTGGATTCGGGCAGGCACACGACTATATTATGGAATATTGTGAATAACTAAGTGAGATTAATGTTAAAAAAAATATCCCTCTTCTTTCTGCTAACTGTGTTTACAGGCAGTTTAACGTATACTCAAAACATAAGAAATTCGTCTGATGGATTTCTTATTAATACCGAACTGAACTATTCAATTGGGTTTAGTCAGTTTTATGGGGATGCCAGTAGTTCCGGATTTTTTAAAAAATTGTCAGGTGAAATAGGTTTTGGTCAAAGTATAAATATTAAAAAACATTTTAGTCCTGTTTTAGCAGTTGGAATTAACGGATATTATGGTTGTGTAAAAAGTCATAAAACTACTTCAGGATCTGGTGCAGCAATTGACTATAGTCTTGCCGGTAATTATGGAGACTTTAACTTTAGAGCCTATATAAATTTTAATAATCTGTTTTGGGGAAGAGATTATAATCGTAATTTGAGCGCATATGGCTGGCTGGGAATTGGTTATGGTTTTTGGTCAACTGGTTTAACCAACAATACTAATGCTGCCTATAGAGAAGTTGGCGACCCTGTTGCAGGAACTACTACAGGAGAAAAATATAAAAAAGCTGGTTTTGTCATGCCTTTCGGCCTGGGAGTTAACTATAGACTAAATGAAAAGTTTGCCGTAAATATTGTTGGCGATTACAGATTAGTTCTTAATGATGATTTAGATGTATGGAGAGGTGGTTCAAAGAGTGATAATTTGTTTTATCTGGGCGTAGGTTTATCCTATTACATAAAACCCGGATTCACCAGAGCGAAATCCAGAGTTAGAAAATCGAAACCAAAGCAGGTTAATTATCAGCCAAAGAATAATAATACTGAAGAGAAAAATAAATTCAATAAAAAAGAGGATAAACCAAAAGTTGCAGAGCCGAATATAAAACCCCCGGGGGAGATTCCGATTTTTGATATTGATTATAGGGCTGCTAAGCAAGCAAAAGAGGATGTTGCCTCGAAACAAAAAAGAGGTATCGACATACTTGAAATACAAACTCAAACCTCTGGCAATGTTAAAGGAGTAATTTTCAGAGTTCAAATACTTGCAAAGTCTACAAAACTTCATAGCATTAAATATTTACGCGAAAAATATAATATTAAAGGCGATATACTGGAGGTATATCAGGATGGAGTTTATAGGTATTCATTAGGTGAATTTTCCAATTATGGAGATGCCTATCAGTATAGCCAAAATATTAAAACTTTAGGGCTAACAGATGCATTTGTTGTGGTTTACAAGGACGGAAAAAGGATTAATCTTACTAAAGAAATGAAATCCTACTAATAAAATAATTGTTCGCCATTTTTTATGGAAAAAATTCTTTCATAATGAAATGGGTCATTATTATTTATCCTGTAAAGAGTGTTTCCCGGTAATTCAATATGGTAAGCGTCATTTGTAAATTTAAAACTTTCAATTAATTTCCATTCAAAATCCCAATAGTATATATCGTATTCTTCATTGGCTTTTAACTTTCCTTTTGGAGAATAATTTGTTAATTTAACTGGTTCATAAGCACCGGATACCTTAAAATACTCTACTTTATTATCTTTAAGAATTAAAGGATAATCTATTGCTATACTGCGATTTTTTTGCCATTTCACAGGAAGATATAATATGTTGTCAGCCAAGTTGTTAAACGCTATTTGAGAATTTTCGTTCAACGACCAGGCTATGGGTTTCCATTGGCCATAATTATATACAGATAAATATAAATATTTATTGAAAGTATCACTTTTGGAAATAAAGGTGGAGTTAAAATTGTATGACTTACTTACATCAATATAATTATAGTCGCCCATAAATAGTGGCGTATTTTCTTCAATATTTTTTGTTGCAAAAAGACTATTTGTGTCGTTGGAAAAGGTTCTTCTGTAAACTTTTGCAATAGAATTTTGTAATAGATTCCGGAGTTTTCCATCTTTGATATCCAACAATATCAACTCTCCATCAGGACTTAAAACACTAGTCCATAAATATATACCGTTGGTGTCTGATAAAGCTGGAGTATAATCGATAGAAGCAGCAATTCCAAGACTTCTTAGTCCTTTGACTTTTAAAATATTTATCGATTCAAGGTTTCCCCTTCCTTTTTTTAGCAATTTGTCGGTTGATGTACTTTCTACTGAAAGAACATACCTCTCATCATATTTAACCAGGGAGTTTATCTTATTATTTATTAATTCGATATTATCTCTAAATTTAATATTGGTATCTAATTTATAAAGTTTGCCTAGTTTTTTTCTAAATGGCTCTACTACCTCATTTTCAACACGATAGGGTAGAATGTATTCTTTAAAAGTTTCAAAATCATAATTCAAATACCGCTTGTTATCATAATAGGTTTCGAAAGCAATATCAAGGTTGTCGGTGAGAAGTTTAGCATTTAAACGTTTGAAATCCAATGAAAATGAGTCGGCCTTGTAAATTAATTTCCCATTTGAATTTTCCAGGCTATCTATATAAAGAATGATATTTTCCAGATTCTTAAAAGATTCCGGATTTATTTTGACAATATTATCTGAACTATCTATAAGGTTGTAAAATGCAGAATAGTTGCTTGTTAAATTACTTACAATAAAATAGCATGCATGAAGTTTAAGGGAGTCTTCACTTTCCATACTTTCCAGGATAAACCTGTTGATTTGAGGTTTGTTTAAACCGGAAACGCTTATAACCGATACAACATCTTCGGGTAAACCAGGCCTCTTTGATTTTAGGCATGCCTGGATTAACAAGATTATAATTAAAGAAATACCTGCTATAAAAAATTTAATATTTCTATTGAGCATGCTAAACTATTGTATATTATAAATACAAATATAGTTTAATCTAAATCAATTCCATAGAGTTGGATGGTAACCAACCAATACTTCCATCTTTAATTTTAACTTTATTCCAGTTATCGAGTCTATCGATGATTTTAACCTTAGTTCCTTCATGAACTACAAACAGGTCGACGGAATTTTTTGTGGGCGAACTTTTAACAGTAATAGTAGGTGTAAATATTATTGCTTCTTTATTTTCTTTATTAATATAATATTTCTGCGATGCCAGTCCGAAACTTATTAGTGCTGATATAAAAATCAATACGCTAAGGTAAAAAACGAATTTTTTCTTCGATCGAGAGCGGGATAGAAGAAAAACGCCCAGGGAAACAAGAAACAAAATCCAAATTACAATAGAAATTATAGCCCATGTATTGGTACTATATCTATTGTAAAAATAATTCCACAATTGCTTATAAAACAATTGAGGAACATTCTCAATTTTGTCTACTATCATACTGTTAGAAATACTTAGATTGTATTTTATATCCTCATCGTTAGGTGATAGTTTCAGTGCTTTTTCGTAATACAAAATTGCTTTGGGCAGGTTATTATTTTTAAAAAAGGCATTGCCTATATTAAAATATAATTCTGCAGACTGCAGGTTCTGGTCAAGTATACTATTGTACAATACCAATGAAGAATCGTAAAGACCTTCATTATATAATTTATTTGCCTTTTCAATGGTTAAATTATTTTGAGAAAAAGAATATAAACTTCCCAAAATCAAAATAATAACTGATATATGTTTTACAATTGCCTTCATAAAAAATTATTTTAATGCCTTTTCGGCCAAAGTAATTGCCTTTAAACTATCCTTATATATGCTCATCATTTTACTCTTTGAATCTCCGGGTGCAAATCTGGCAAATTCAATGTTGTTAAGTGCATTTACAAAACCATCGGTAATTTCATTGTCAATATTTTGCGATTTCATAATTTCAATAACGTTTTCGATTGAAAGGTCAGCCTGACTAATGAGAAATTTATCGGATAAGTAGCCCCATATTGCCTGAGCAAGTTCGTTATAGAAGTCTTTGTCTTTATTCTCCTTCATTAGTTTCTCAGCCTTAGCCAGTTTTGCTTTCGCAATTTTGTTGGCTTTTTTAGTTTTCATCAGGTTGGTATTACCCTTTCTTTTCCTTTGATTATTTACCGCTAACACTATGATTATCAATAAAAACAGAGGAATTATAGTAAGCATATAATACAAAAGACTTCCGAAAATAAAGTTGTCTTTTTTTGTCAGGTCAAATGTTCCTTGCTTAATATGGCGAATATCTTTACCTATATATTGTATGTCTTCCTGGGCAGAGCGGCTGTATGATATTCCTCCTCCGTTACTTCCCTGGCCTTTATCAACATGCAAATTATATCCTTCCGTATTAATTATGTGGTATTGCATATCTGCTGGATCGAAATAACTAAATTCCAAAGGTTCTATTTCAAAATCTCCGGGATTCCTGGCTATTGCCAGATATTCAATTTTTTTTGAACCCGAAATACCGTTCAAACTTGTGTTAATACTATTATTTATCTTTGGTTCGTAAGTTTCAAAATCAGGAGGGAAATTAACCTTTGGAGGATTAATCAATTCAAGGTTTCCAACACCTGAAAGTTTTAAAGATAAGTTTATTGCATCGTTAGTTGTAATACTATCGTGATCTATTTCCGATTTAAAGGAAAATTTTCCAACTGCACCGGTAAAACTATCAGGTTTTCCTGCTTGTGGCAGTGGTTTCACATTTACTTCAATCTTCTTCGATTTTAAGAATACTTCAACATTTTTTATGTTACGATTGAAAAAAGGATCATTGAAAAAGTCTTCGAAAGGATCGCGGCTTCTCCTTCTTTTCGATTGTATCTGAACCTGTGCAACACATTTTAACTCTGTAGGTTCAATGGTAAGTTTTCCGCTTTTTTGGGCAAATAATGCAAATTTGCTGATATCAGCAACGGTATATTCTTCTCCATTAATAATTTCTTTACTCTGCCTTAATTGTTGATCTTTTTCAGTTAAACTTTTCGACCAAAAGCCTTCATAAGAGGGTGATTTTTCCATACTTAAGTTGGAAACTCCTACTCTCGTATATATTCTGTTGGTTACAATTATCTGTTCTCCCTGATAGGGATTTTTATCACTAATAATTGTTCTTAAAAAGACATCCTCATCACTTATCTTACCATTAGTAGAGCTTGTATTTCCTGTACCTGCCGGTTTGTTTGCGTTAGTATTTCCTTTTACTGCCTCAATTTTTAAAGAATTGGAAACAATAGTTTTGCCGTCAACTTCTATAGTTGCGGGCGATATGGTAAATACACCTTCTTCTGATGCTGTTACTATATAAGTATAAGTTTTGGTTACAGATTGCTCGTATTTACCATTATAGTATTGAATAGATGAACTTTGAGAAGTGTTTGGCCCTGAGAGTCTATGAAGTTTCCCAAAATTTGGAGAATGGAAATTGCTGCCATCGGCATTAATTTCATAAACCACACTAAACCTTTCTCCAATACTTACCACCTGTTTTGCACTGGCACTGAGTTTCACATCATTTTGAGCATTGAGTGAATTCAGGCTAAATACCAGGGCTGCCAGTAGTAATATGTATTTCGTTATGTTCATTTTTTTATCCACTACAAAAATATAATTTATTAATCATCAATACTAATTAATTATTTACCAGTCGATTTCAGTTTTTGATGATTTTGCTGACTTTGCTTTAGCCTTTTGAAGCTTTTGCAAAGTTTTCTTTTCATCATTCTTTAAAGCGTCGAGCATACGTTGAGCATCTTTTTTACTAATCTGTTGTGGCTGCTGACTTTGCTGATCTTTTTTCTGATCCTGGTTTTGCCCCTGTTGATCTTTCTGTTTATCCTGATCCTTTTTGTCTTTATTTTTCTGATCGTCGTTTTGATCGTCTTTTTTATCCTTGTTTTTATCTTTATTTTGGTCCTTATTCTTATCCTGGTTCTGGTCCTTATTCTGGTCTTTGTCTTTATTCTTATCCTGATTTTTTTGCTGTTGCTGTTGTTGTTGCTGAATCATTTTCTGCCTTGCATATTCATAATTATATTTGGCTTCCTGATTATCAGGTTGTAAGCGTAATGAATTTTT
Source organism: Marinilabiliales bacterium (assembly GCA_002869365.1). GTDB lineage: Bacteria > Bacteroidota > Bacteroidia > Bacteroidales > F082 > BM524. The sequence goes on from PKTA01000057.1 coordinate 57,314, forward strand.
GTAAGCCTCCATGCTTTCTTTATATTTTTTCTGGCTTAACAAACTATTTCCCAGGTTATAATATGAGTCGGCTTTAATACTTTTTTCTTTTGCTAATTCTGCTGTTTCATTATATAATTTCCCCGATTCTTCGTAATTATCCTGCTTATACATGGCGCCGGCTAAATTAAATTTACTTTTATCATATGCAGGGTTCTTGTCGACAGCTTTACGGTATTCTATCTCCGCCTCCGAATACTTATTCTCTTCGAATTGCTTATTTCCTTTGCGTACAAGTTTTTTCTCACTTTGGGCGTCCAAACCAAGCCAAAATGCAGCAAAAACAATTATCAAAATATATTTAATCAATTCTTTCATCATTTATTGTTTTCTAGCTTTCCAAATAAATCGAATTTTCTTGCCCACTTACTCCTGCGTTTATTAATAAGAAACTCTAGCAGTAGTATAATAATGGCAACAAAAATATATATTTGAAAACGATGTTCGTAGTCGGTGAATTGTTTGGTTTCTATTTCTTTTTTCTGAATACTATTTATTTCATCAAAAATTTTACTAAGTCCGCTACTTCCGTTATTTGCTCTGGAATATGCTCCATTTCCTGCTGCTGCTATTTGTCGCAACATATCTTCGTTAAGTTTTGTAACTACAGTTTTTCCATCTTTGTCTTTTTTAAAACCGGTTTGACCACCATAATCGTTATAAAGAGGTATAGGTGCTCCATCAGGTAAACCCATTCCAATTGTAAAAACCTTTATTCCTTGTTCAAGGGCTTTTGAAGCTGCTACTACTGCATCATCCTCATGGTTTTCACCGTCTGTTATAATTATTATTGCTTTATTATGTTCCTTTTCATCAAATGATTCAACCGACATATCGATGGCTTCGCCAATTGCAGTCCCTTGAGTTGGAACAATTTTGGAATCCACTGCCGAAAGAAATAGTTTTGCTGCTGAATAATCTGTGGTGAGTGGCAGTTGTTTATAAGCATGTCCTGCAAAAACAATTATCCCTATTCTGTCTCCCTGCAATCGGTCTATCAAATTGGAAATCGCCATCTTTGAACGTTCCAGTCTGTTAGGTTTTATATCTTCAGCCATCATAGAGTTAGAAACATCTAAAACCAGCATTAGGTCGATACCTTCACGTTTTACTTTTTCCAGTTTAGATCCTATTTTTGGATCTGCCAATCCTATAACAAGAAATACCAAAGCCAAAAGAAGTAACACAAACTTTAATATGTTTTTAGTATCTGATGTATTAGGATTTATTCCCTCTAATTGTTTATGGCTACTAAAATTTTTTGATGCTGATCTTTTCCAGGAATTATATGCCATATATACACCCAGGAATATCACTCCAAAAAGAAGAAACCAAAAATATTCTATGTTTTCAAATCTAATCATCAATTATGCAGTTTATTTATATCAGGGGAATTTCCTGAATACCATAAATTTCAATAATACTTCCAAAACAAATAAACCCAAAGCCCAAAGGGCAAATGGCATGAAGCGTTCATGTTTTTTCTTAAATTCCTGAATATCTATTTTGGATTTTTCCAATTGATCAATCTCATTATAAATCGCTTTTAGCGAAGTGTTGTCCTGTGCCCTGAAATACTGCCCTCCTGTTTTTTCAGCAATCTGTTTCAGTAATTCCTCATCAATTTGAACTTCAACATTTTGCATTTGTACTCCGAAAGGAGTTTGCATAGGATATGGTGCATATCCCTGCGTTCCAACGCCAATAGTATAAACGCGAATTCCATAAAGTTTAGCCAGTTCGGCAGCCGATCGTGGATCGAGAGAGCCGGAATTGTTTACACCATCGGTGAGAAGTATTATTACTTTTGAAATTGCCTGAGAATCTTTCAACCTACTAACAGAAGTCGCTAATCCATCACCAATTGCTGTACCATCTTCAATAATTCCACTTTTAATTTCACTAAACAGCGAATAAATCATCTGATGATCTGTTGTAAGAGGTACTTGGGTAAATGCTTCTCCACTAAAAATTACTAAACCAACCCTGTCGTTAGGCCGTTTTGATATAAAGTCTTTCGAAACCGCTTTTGCTGCTTCAAGCCTGTTTGGCTTAAGGTCGCGGGCAAGCATACTGCTTGAAACGTCGAGAGCCATCACAATATCAATACCTTCAATATTAATATTTTGTTTTGATGATACCGACTGCGGTCTGGCAAGAGCAATAATTAAAAGAGATAAAACCAACAGTCTTAAAACGAAAAGCAAATGTGATAAATACGTTTTTGAACTCTTTGGCATATCCTGAAAGACTTTATTCCCTGAAAAAATCAATTCGGGTTCCATTTTTCTATGCCTAAACCAATACCAAATAATCAGTGCAGGTATTACCAGCAATAACCATAAGTACTCAGGGTTTGCCCATTCTTCGTAATTAAACATCGGCACCTCCTTTCTGATTATTTAATGGCTCATCTTCAGTTTTTACAAGCTTAGTTTCTTGCACAAAATCAACGCAATGTGTAATACTCAAATCGTTCTCAAGAGGAGTAGGCTGTGATTTTGCAAATTTTACCAAATCTGATAACTCAAAAACGGAGTTTATCTTTGACAGAGCCTCTTTATTATCTAATTGCGATATTAATTCATCTTTAATTTCATCGGAAGTCATTTCTATGGCATTAAAATTGAATCTTCTGCTAAGATATTCGCGCATGATATCAGTTAACTGAGAATGATAATCTTTAATTTTTCCCTGTTGCCATACTTTCGCTAAACGTAATTCGTCTAATTTTTCAAGAGCAACAATATCCGCCGGCCTTAGAGGTTTGGGTTTTGGTGCAAATATTGGTTGATTATTTTTACGTTTTGCAAGAAACCAAAATAAAACTATTATCAAAGCAATCAATGCAATACCTCCCAATCCCCATGGTAGAATTTCCATAAAAGTATATGGCTCAGAATATGGTAAAACAATAGGCTTAATTGCTTTTGTTGTATCCACAACCGGAGTGTTTACCTGTAAATATATTGGAGGGCTGCTATTTGAAAACTTTAAAGAAGTATCACTGCCATAACGGAATGTGTAAGATGGGACTTCAAAATAACCTGAATCAAATGAAGTTATAGTAAGTCTCTGATTCAATATCATCTGGCTGTCGCTAAAGCTGGTGTCGATTTTACTTTTATGGGTTACTTCCAGATGTTTTGTAAGAGTATCACCAATTTGTGGCCAGACAAAATTAGATCCTCTGGGGATTTTTAAACCAATTTCAAGTTTAGTCTGATCCCCAATCATTATGGCATTGGTGTCAAGTACCGAATAGGCTTCGGTGCTTTGTGCAGCAACAAATTTTCCAACCAAAATGGCAATTACTATTATTATATATTTAATTGATTTAACTATCATTATTTTAAATGATTTATCTTCTTGACTCACGTTTTTTAAATAAATTCATCAACGGCCTAACATAGTCTTCTCCCGTATAAACCTTCACCATATCAATACCAAATCTGGCAAACTGTTTGTCTATTTCCTGTCGTTTTTTTGCTGTCCAGTTAGCAACATGTTCTCTAACTTTTCTGCTGGAAGTGTCCACCATAATTGTATTCCCGGTTTCGGCATCCATCATTTTTACCAGACCAATGTTTGGAAGGTTTGTTTCTCTTTTATCTGTAACTCTAATGGCTATTAAATCGTGTTTATGATTGGCAATTTGAATTGACTTTTCATAACCATCACTCATAAAATCTGATATTAAGAAGGCAGTACTTTTTTTCTTTATGGCATTTGTTAAATACCTTAATGCTTCAGAAATGTCGGTACCTTTGCTATCCGCTTCAAAATCTATTAACTATCTGATAATGCGTAATATATGCGAAGTGCCTTTTTGAGGAGGAATGAATTTTTCAATTTTATCGCTGAAGAAAATTACTCCTACTTTATCGTTGTTTTGTATGGCTGAGAAAGATATTACAGCAGCAATTTCAGTAATTAATTCCTGTTTAAACTGCATTTGAGTCCCGAATGAATTTGAACCCGACACATCAATAAGTAGCATAACGGTGAGTTCTCTTTCTTCTTCAAATATTTTTATAAAAGGATGGTTATAACGTGCGGTAACATTCCAGTCAATATTTCTGATATCATCACCGTATTGATATTCTCTCACCTCGCTAAAGGCCATTCCTCTACCTTTGAAAACACTATGGTACTCACCCGAAAACAATTGGTTAGATAAACCCCTTGTTTTTATCTCAATCTTCCTTACCTTCTTAAATATTTCCTTTTGATCCATTTTGATGTTTTCTGAATTCAAATATTAAATTAATATCAACTCAGTTTAGTTAACCAACTTTCTCTTTTGACTCACAACCAACAACTCATAACTCAAAACTGTCTAAGGTACTTCAACACTATTAAGTATTTCATTAATAATATCTTCACTCGTAATGTTTTCAGCTTCAGCTTCATATGTTAAACCTATTCTGTGGCGCATTACATCATGAGATATAGCCCTTACATCTTCAGGAATAACATAACCTCTTCTTTTGATAAAAGCATATGCTTTGGCTGCGAGTGCCAGGTTAATACTTGCACGTGGAGATGCTCCATATGAAATCATGTTGTCGAATTTGCCCAATCGATAATCTTTCGGATAACGTGAAGCAAATACTATATCGGTAATATAATTTTCAATTTTCTCATCCAGGTAAACTTCTCTGACGATTTCTCTTGCATGCAAGATTTCCTTTGGTTTAATTACCTTGTTTATTGTAGCCGTTGCGTTTGTAATATTTTGGCGTAATATTAATTTCTCCTCTTCTTTTTTGGGATAACTAATTACAACCTTAAGCATAAAACGGTCAACCTGCGCTTCTGGAAGCGGGTAAGTTCCTTCTTGTTCTATTGGGTTTTGCGTTGCCATAACAAGAAAAGGTTCCTGCAACTTAAATGTTTCATCACCAATAGTTACCTGTCGTTCCTGCATGGCTTCCAATAAAGCACTTTGTACTTTTGCAGGAGAGCGGTTAATTTCATCGGCAAGAATGAAGTTAGCGAAAATTGGCCCTTTCTTTACTACGAACTCTTCATTTTTCTGACTGTAAATAAGTGTTCCCAACAAGTCGGCTGGAAGTAAGTCAGGAGTGAATTGAATGCGGCTGAATTTTGCATCAATAACGTTAGCCAGTGAGTTTATGGCCAAAGTTTTAGCAAGTCCCGGAACTCCCTCCAGTAAAATATGTCCATTGGCCAACAATCCGATTAATAATCTTTCAGTCATATGTTTCTGACCGATAATTACCTTGTTCATTTCCAGATGAATCATGTCTATAAACTGGCTCTCTTTCTGGATTTTTTCGTTCAGTTCCCTGATATCAGTTTCTAACATTTTTATTGATTTTGTTTTTTGATGCGCAAAGATATTAAAGGCTTATTTTTCACCACGTTAAAATATGTTAAGGTGGTTTAAGCTTTAGTTAAACTTAATTAATAGTCTATTAAAGTCAGTTAAAAATGAATGAAATGTTGATTGATGTTAAAAGATTAAGAATTGGTAATGAGATGGAGGACAATTTATTTGCTTCGAATTTCACGCCCAAATGGTGTTAGAGCCAATCCGGCAAGTTTAAAGTGTTGATGACCCCAGGGTATTCCAACTATAGTTATGTAGAATAATATACCAAAAGCAAAATGTGTAAGCATAATCCAAAATCCGCCTACAAAAAACCAAAGAATATTCATTATTGTACTTAAACATCCCGAAGGAAATGATGTTTTAACTACTTCGCTTCCAAATGGCCATAAAGCAAGAATGCCCAACTTTAATGTTTGCAGTCCGAAAGGTATGCCAATAATTGTTAGCATCATAATCACGCTGGATATTATATATTCAATGGCTATTGCAAAACCGCCAAATACTAACCAAATTATATTACCAAGAATTTTCATTTGCTAATTATTTATATTACAAAAGTAGTTTTATTAAATAAACCTAACACCAGATTTTCATGTAAATTAATTATTTAGAACATCAATAAATTATCCACTAAGCAAACATATTATATAATATGATGTCTTATTTTAGGATACTTTTGTATTAGTTAAATTCAATATTATGAAAAAGTTTTATGCTCTATTATTTTGTATTGCAATGTTTTCAGGTCTTTTTGCAGGAACAATACAAAAGGAGTACTCATTTTCCAGTCCTAAAGTTTCAATCAACAACACCTATCAAACTATAAGTTTTGAGGGATGTATGTTAACATCTCCAACAGGAGAGCCCATATTGCCATATTATCCTGTAAAACTTTTATTACCTCCTGGAGAAATTGCAACCAAAATTGAATTTGTTGGAGAGAATGAAATTGTCATGGAAGGAAATTATCAATTATATCCAAGTCAGCCTTCAAGACCTATTTCCAAAGATCCTGAAGGTAAATTCTATAAAAAAGAGGATGTTTATTCTTCTGATAAATCCTATCCTGCCAAGCATACAGGCGGTTTATCCACTTCATATTTAAATGGTTATGGTTTTGCTCTTTCCACGTTTTCACCAATAAAATATAACCCTCTTACAGGTAAAATTTCTTATTTCACTAAAGTTAAAATAATAATTACTACAACTTCAGCCAAATCTTCCGAAGAGGCTTTAAAGAACTTAAGCAGCAGAAAAACGGTTATTGAAAGGGTACATGATTTTGCTCAAAATCCTATGGAAATTACATCATACACAAACAAGTCAACGTTATCTGATGATCCTTATGAACTGTTAATATTAACTACCGATCAATATGAAAATGATTTTGAAGATCTTAGGAATATTTATCTTTCGAGAGGTGTAAGGTCAAAGATATTTACAAAGGAATATATTGTTCAAAATGTAAGTGGACAAGATGTGCCTGAAAAAATCAGAAATTTTATTATCCAGGAATATCAGGAGTCGGACATCGAATATGTGCTTTTGGGTGGAGATGTTGAGAATATACCCTACAGAGGTTTTTATTGTTATGTGGAGTCGGGGAGTGGATATTCTGATTATGGTATTCCTGCCGATTTATATTATTCGGCACTTGATGGAAACTGGAATGATAATGGAGACTCAAAATGGGGGGAACCCGATGAAGATGACCTGCTTCCGGAACTTGCTGTTGCCCGTTTTCCTTTTAGTAATATTGATGAGTTAAATAACCTTATACATAAGAGTATTTCTTATCAAAACTCACCTGTCTTGGGAGAATTCCAAAAGCCATTTTTGGCAGGAGAGAACTTATATTCAAATCCTGATACCTGGGGAAAAGATTATTTGGATTTATTAATAGGAGAGCATAGCGATAATGGTTATACAACAAGTGGATTTCCAGCAACTTACAATTACGAAACCATGTATGAATATGATGCATCATGGAGTGGGAGCGATTTAATCAATAAGATTAATGAAGGTAAACAGTTTGTTCATCATGTTGGGCATGCCAATTCAACTTATGTTGCACATCTTTCGAATGGTTATATAACTGATGCAAATTTTTTTGGTGCAAATGGTATTGATCATAACTATACAATTATGCAATCACATGGATGCGATTGCGGTAGTTTTGATGCTAACGATTGTATTTTGGAGAGAATGGTTAACATTCAGAATTTTGCTGTTGCTGTAATTGGAAACTCACGTTATGGATGGTTTAATGAAGGTCAAACAGAAGGACCGTCACAACATTTGCACAGAGAAATGGTGGATGCTATGTTTAACGATCAAATAGCACAAATTGGAAAAGCCTTTGTTGAAAGTAAAATACAAACTGCTCCATGGGTGGAGGCTCCAGGTCAGTGGGAAGAAGGTGCTTTAAGATGGAATTTTTATGACATAAATATATTGGGTGATCCAGCCATGAGTATATGGAATGATGAGCCAATGGAAATTGATGTGGATTATCCAGAACAAGTGGCATTAGGAACTACTTCATTTGAAGTAGTTTTAGCTCAGGATGCCAATCCATTGGAAAATTATAGTTGTGCTGTTATGATGGATGGAGAATTGCTTTCAACAGCCCTGTCAAATGAAAATGGAGTAGCAACTCTAAACTTTGATCCGGCAATAGATCAGCCAGGAGAGGCATCTTTAATAGTTAGCGGTTATGTCTGCTTGCCCGATACCAATCAAATAATGTTTATCGCTGCCGGAGAACCTTATGTTATTTATGCTGAAAATCAGGTAGATGATGAGAATGGCAATCAAAACGGAATGATAGATTGTGGCGAGAATATTATGTTAAACCTTGCAATGGAAAACATTGGTGAACAGGATGCCTTGAATGTAAATTCTATTTTGTCAACCGAAAATGAATATGTTAGTTTTGATGATGATTCAGAGCCTTATGGCGATATCACCATGGGAGAAACTGTTATGAAGAATCAGGCTTTTTCATTTGATGTGGCAAACAATATTCCTGATCAAACAGAACTAAATTTTGTGCTTACAGCTTCAGATAGTAATTCTGATTGGACTTCTGAGTTTAGCCTTATGGCGAACGCCCCTGTTTTAGCTTCTTCAGAAATAACTTTAAATGATGAAGTTGGTGGAAATGGTAATGGTATTATCGATCCGGGTGAAACAATTGTAATTAACATAGTTGTTTCCAATATTGGCCATAGCGAATGTTTTGATGCGTCTTCTGTTATAGAAAGTAGCAGTCCATATTTGGATTTTGATAATAGTACAATAGAAATGGGAGATATGGATATTTCAGATTCGTTTATATGCGAATTTACTGTTAATGTTGATGCAGCCGCACCTCAGGGAACACAAATTAACCTGACACTGAATATGTTATGTGGCGAGTATGAATTCCAGGCATCTTATGTCCAAACTGTTGGTTTATTAATAGAGGATTTTGAGAGTGGCGATTTCTCATCTTTCGACTGGGTGATAAGCGGTGATGAACCATGGATAGTTACCGATGAAAATGTTTTTGCTGGAGATTTTAGTGGCAAGTCAGGTGAAATTACTGATAGTGAAGAATCAAATCTTATGATACAAATTGAAGTTAATGGTGATGGCGAAATTAGTTTCTATCGTAAGGTTTCTTCCGAGCCTGACTGGGATTTTCTTGAATTTTATATTGATGGAGAACTAAAAGGCTCATGGTCGGGTGAAGAAAGTTGGGAAGAATTTACTTATCCGGTAACAAATGGAACACATATTTTAAAATGGTCGTATGTGAAAGATTCCTATATGTCGGGAGGTGTCGATTGTGCCTGGCTCGATGATATTATTTTCCCTGCCACAGCAACAATTTTGGATATTAATAAAACTATAAGAGAAAGAGCAATTAATATTTATCCAAACCCTAGTAAAGGTTTGATAGTTATTGAATCGAATGCAGGCTTTTTAAATACTGATATCAAGGTATACGATTTGAATGGACGTAATGTTTTTATAAATAATATAAATTCAACATCAATACAGACTTCAGTTGATTTAAGCAATCTAAGGAATGGGCTTTATCTTATTGAGTTCAAAAACTCTCAAGGTATTCTTGTTGAGAAGGTCGTAATAAGAAAATAAAAAAAAATACTTTTGGTATTTCTAATTAAGTGTTTTGCAAATTGAAATAACATGAAAAAACTACTTATTTTACTTATAATTTTGCCAATGCTTATGCAGGCACAACAAACTATTAATTCTTCCATAGAGCATGATGGACTTACCAGAGACTATATTATATATATACCTGAAAATTATGATGGAACACAAGCAGTACCATTGATTTTAAATTTTCATGGCTATGGTAGTAATGCTTTTGAGCAGATGAATTATGGTGATTTCAGACCTATAGCAGATACAGCAGGTTTTTTGGTTGTTCAA